>JAAZBB010000041.1 GCA_012514035.1 Lentisphaerota bacterium
CATGTCGGTTCTCCTGGATTGCGGACGGACTTGATTGTCCACCCGCCTCCTAGGTATGATGCCCCCCGTGAATCGGAACGACAGCCGCCTAATTACTCAACTGCCGCGTAGCGGCTTAGTTCAACAACCGCTTGCAGGATATGCCGTCTCCCCGGGTTGGCTATTTTGGAGCGCGGGGACAAGGGGATTGGCGTCGCCTCCCTATTCGGAATCACCTATGCGGCCATTATTGCGCTTCCCGCGGTCTTGCCTGGTGGGAGCGAAGTTGTCTGCTTGCTCTGCCCCGGATGGTGATATGGAGCCCGCCCGAACAATCCCGTTACAAATGGAGTGCAGTCGCGAGCAGAAACCGGCGCAGGGTGTCGCGTCCCGCGGCGAGGGCGGCCGACTCGATGTATTCATCGACGGTATGGGCCTGGGCGATGGCCCCGGGCCCCCAGACGATGGTTTCGGCGCAAGCGGATGACAGAACCCCGGCATCGCTGCACCAGGCCGCGCCTTCCACGGTCGGCGGCTGGCCGGCGGCGGTCAAGGCCTCGCAAAAGCGGCGGACCAGCGGGGCCTGGAGAGCGGTATGAAAGGGCAATCCGTCCTTTAATAAGGCCACTTCCACGCCGCCGGGCACTGCCGCCAGGCGCGCACGCAGGTCGGGAAGCACGTCCGCGGCGGTTTCGCCGGGCAGCAGCCGGCGGTCCACCTGGATTTCACAGCGGTCAGGGACGACATTGGTCCCGGTGCCGCCGTGAATCGTGCCTACGGAGACCGTCGGCGCACCCAGGATGTGGCCCGGGTGCCGTGCGGCGGCCTCGGCCGCCTCTTCCTCGAGGATGCGCCAGACCGCGGGCATCTTGAGGATGGCGTTGTCGCCGCGGGCGGGGTCGGAAGCATGTGCGGCACGGCCGCGCGTAGTGACCGTGAACCAGCAGACCCCCTTGTGGGCATGCACAATGCGCAGGCTGGTGGGTTCCAGCACGAGGCATTCATCCGCCCGCAGGCCGGCGGCCACCGCCTCTTCTGCGCCGAGGTTGCCGGTTTCTTCGCCGATGGCTCCCAGCCAAACCACCTCCACCCGCGCATCCGTCAGGGCCGCCAAAACGTCTTCATCCAGTGCGGCGAGAAACGCGGCCAGCGGCCCCTTGGTGTCGCAAGCCCCGCGGCCGTGCAGCCGCCCAGCGGACTCCCGCAATTTGAAAGGATCGCCTTCAAACCCGTTCACGCCCACCGTGTCCAGGTGCGATTCAAACAGCAGGATTTTCTCCGGGGCGGCCGGACCGCGGCGGACCAGGAGGTTCGGCCGCCCGGGGGTGGCCCCGATCTGTTGCGTGCGAAATCCCCGCTGCGCAAACCAGGGTTCCAGAAAGTCGACCATGCGGCTTTCGCCGCGAATGGCGTCGTCATCGGCCAGGGCGGGATTCACGCTGGGAATGGCAACGAGCTGCTGCAGGATTTGGACTGGATTCATAACGTGTTCTCCGGGATATTCAGCCGCCCCACCACAGGCCCGCGGCAAACAGGAGGCCGAACAGAAGGTGAAGCCGGGCCATGCCCACTACGTGCGGCTCCGCCACCGGGCCCGTCCAGACGCCCCGGAACCAGGCCACGCCAAGGGGCAAGGTCAGCAGCGCCGCCAGCGTCGCCATTGGCAGCAGGCGGGTGGCGGCCATGAGGCCGGTCATCAGGTACGGAACCGCCAGAAACACGCCCGCCAGAAGTTTTGCTTCGGTCGGGCGCAACTGCATGGCCAGGGTGTGCAAACCCGCGGCGCGGTCGGAGGAAAGGTCGCGCAGATTGTTGGTGTAGAGCAACAGCGTCATCAACAGCGCCGCGGGCACACCGGCGGCGATGGCACTCCAGGAAAAGCGTCCGGTTTGCGCCATGTATCCGCCCAGGGTCATACCCGCGCCCATCATCAAAAACACCCAGACCTCGCCCAGGGCATGATGCTTGGGGCTGCAGGGGCCCGCCGAATAAGCCCAGGCACCGACCAACCCGGCTGCGCCCAGCCAGATCAGTGCCCACCCCACCTGCCACGCCAGCCAAAGCCCGCCCATCAGGGCCAGCGCCGCGCTGATCACGGCGCCTCGGTAACAGCGGGCCGGCGTCATCTCGCCATGCACCAGCACCCCGCTGCCCTCCCCGCGTCCCTTGCGGTCCACGCCGTGACGGAAATCATAGTAATCATTCCATAGGTTGGCAGCGGTATGCAGCAACAGGCCCGCCACCAGCGAGACACCGAAACGCCATCCGGAAAAAACCGCGCCGGCGGCCCGTGCTTGCAGGCCGCCGATGGCCACGGGTACCAGGCTGGCGGAATAGGCATAGGGCCGAACGGCCTTCATCCAGAGCTGCACGGAATTCACGGTTGCCCTCCGAATTCCGGATCGCTGGTCCAGAGGGTGGCCTGTTCAATCCGCCAGCCATTCGGTCCCTTGACCCAGCGCAATTCGGCGCGGCCGCGGCCTTCGACGGCTTCGCCGCTGGCATCGGCCAGACGGTATCGGGCCGAAACCCGGGCCCGCACTTCGCCTGGGCGCGGTCCGTCCGTGGCAATGACCGGTTGCGCAAAGGAAATCACCGCGAAGGATTGCCGGGTTTGGGTGAAAAGCTGGACAATCTCCTGGCGGTTCGCCGCCAGTTGCCCCCAGCCCTCCAGGGTGAGTCCGGCTGAGGCGCCCAGGTATCCGCCCAGCCGGTGTGCATCCAATCCCAGGGCCACGGGCGATTCGTCTGCTTTTTTCTCCACCAGCCGCACGATCTGCGCCGTTGCGCGCCGCACCCGCGCCTCGGCGCCGAGATAGGCGGTGGCCCACAGCCCCGCGAGCAGAATCACGGCCAGACCGATCGTGGTCGGCACCCGCGACCGGCGCCGGGGGACGTTTGTTTTCGGGGGGGGTGGATTTATTCTCATTCGAAAGGTGTAAATTTGACTGGTCTTTCCGCGGCAATGAGCATACATAAATGTGTCAAATTGCAAACGGCGAAAGAACAGGAATGACCTCATCTCCCACGTTACAGGATTATCTCCAGTCCGCCCAAACCATTCTGACGAATCTGCTGCGTCTGCTGGAATTCGCGGATGCACGCATCGAGTCGGCCGTGGCGGACGGCCAAATCTTCTTCCAGATCGAGACCGCCGATGCCGGTCGGATCATCGGCCGGAACTCGCAGACCCTCGACGCCATCCAATTCCTGCTCAACCGGCTGTTTTCCCGCCAGTACGAAGAATCGCCCTACTGCGTGGTGGATGCGGGGCAATACCGTGCCCGTCGCCGGGAAAAGCTGCTGGCCGATGCCAACGAGGCTCTGGCCCGCGTGCGCCAGAACGGTCGACCCTGCCGCATGCCGCTGCTCAACGCCATGGAACGGCGCATCATTCATCAGGCCCTCAAGGACTGCCCCGATATCCGCACCCACTCGGAGAACGAAGACGCCGAGGGGCGCAAGCGGGTGGTGATTTCCCTCGTGGAATACGCACCGGAAGGGGAACTGGAGCCGGATGCCCCCGGCCCGGATGAGTCCGCCTGATGCTCTCGGGCCCACCCCGTTCACCACGCCGCCCGGCCGGGATTGACTTCCCCTCCGCCCGGTCCCATACTATTTGGTTAAACGTGGCATATCTGCCGGAACCGCCGGATTTTTAGTCAACCCAACGGAAAGGATGGTCCCCATGAAACACGCTGCCTATTCGATGCTGGCGGCCCTGGCCCTGAGTCTGATGGCGGCCGGCTGCAACAAGTCGACGCCCCCCGAATCCGAATTGCCGCCTGCCGCGCCCGCAGAAGCTGACCTGAAAGGCGCGCCCGCCGGCGCCGAAGGCGCTTTCGAGGCCTTTGAAATGCCCGCGCCGGCCGTTGAATTGCCGGAACTGTCCGCGGACGAGGCCGCTGCTGTCGTGGCCTCAGTCAACGACCACGACATTACCGCCGGGGATATCCACAAGATACTCAACCTTTTCATGAAGCAAGCGGGAAGCCAGATCCGCCCGGACCAGTTGGAATCCGCACTGCCCCAACTACGCGAACGCATCGTTGAGGAACTCATCATGCGCCGCATCCTGCTGGACGAGGTCGCCAAGCAGGGCATCAGCCTCTCCGATACCGAGTTCAATGAGATCAAGGCCGAATTGACCGAGGGGCTGCCTTCGGGCAAGACCCTCGAGGATGTTCTCGCCGAAACCGGGATGAGCGAGGCCGAAGTCCGTGAACAAATGTCCATCCGCAAGATGGTCCTGGCGAAGGCGGAAAGTCTGGCCCAGCCCACGGAAACGGCCATCCAGGAATTCTATGATGAGAACAAGGATGGATTCAGCCAGGAGGAGTCCGTCTCGGCCGCCCACATCCTGATCAAGGTGGATCCGGCCGACGACGAGGCGGCCAAGACCGCCAAACGCGAACGCCTGGAAGGCCTCCGCCAGCAGGTGCTCGCAGGCGGCGATTTCAACGAGCTGGCCAAGGCCAACTCTGATTGCCCCAGCGCCAGCACCGGCGGCGACCTGGGCGCCTTCAGCCGGGGCCAGATGGTCGCCCCCTTCGAAGATGCCGCGTTCACGCAGCCGGTCGGTTCCGTTGGGGAAATCGTTGAAACCCAGTTCGGCTACCACCTAATCAAGGTCTCCGAGCATAAGGAAGCCCGGACGCTGGATTTTGCCGAGGTCAAGGAACGCATCCGCGAAATGCTCGTGGCTCAGAACCAGCAGGACGCAGTCAAGCAATTCATGGATGACTTGCGCCAAAATGCCCGCATCGAGCGTTTCGACCAGCCGCCCCCGGAGGAGGAAGCCGCTCCCGAACTCGAAGGCGCCGCCGAGGCCGCCCCGGAACCTGCCGCCGCTGTGACCGATGAACCGGTGATCGAGGCGTCCGCCGCCGCTGAACCTGCGGCCGAGGAAGCACCGGCAGTCCAACCCGCCGAAGAAATTCTCGAAGCTGTTGGCGAAACGGTGGATGCCGAAGCATCGGCCCTAGAGGAAGCGGCGGAGGGGACAACGGAAACCGTTGAGTCTGCCGTTGAGGACTCCGCTGGTGCCGCCCAGTACTCCGTGGAGGAGGAAGTTGAACAACCGGTTCCCTCCGAGACAGGTGCTGAGTAGCCCCTGCCCCCCCCTGACGGTTCTGCTCATGCCCGGCGCAAGCCGGGCTTTCGATTTCCAATGGCCATTGACTATGCCTGCCAACAGGTCCATGATCACCGGCCCGGAAACAAAACCTATACAATAAGTGGCGTGCGTGTGGTTGTTTCCGAAATAGAAAGGATAAAGCAATGAGAATGAGCCGTTGGATGATGATTGCCCTTGTGCTCGCGTGGATGGGATCAGGTTGCGACCGGAAAACCGCGGATCAGGCGGCGGGAAGCACCCAGGAAGCCGCCGACAGCGTGGCGGACAAAGCCAAGGATTTGTTCCAGGACGCCAAGGCCGTAACGGCTGATGCCGTGGAAAGCGCGCAAGAGGCCGCCGCCGGCGCCGTGGAACAGGCCGCCGAAGTCGGCGCGGAAGTGAAGGAGGTCGCCGCTGGTGTCGTCGAATCCGCCCAGGAAGCCGTTAGCGAGGCCGTCGAAAAGACCCAGGAGTTCACGGCCGGCGCCATGGAGAAGGCCGCTGAAATGGCTGGAGATGCCAAGGAGGCCGCCGCCGGGGCCATGGAACAGGCCGCCGAAGTCGGCGCAGAAGTGAAGGAGGCCGCCGCCGGCGCCGTCGAATCCACCCAGGAGGCGATCGGCGGGGCCGTCGAATCCGCTCAGGAAACCACATCCGAAACCGTAGAACAAGCTGCCGAGACCGCAGCGAATGACGGCCAAGAGGCAGCGGAAGCCAGCGAAGACGCGGTGGAGGCCGCCGAAGAAGCCATTCCGATCCCTCAATAGCATTCGACTGCTGCAAGGTTCATCAAGCCTTACCAAGCCCGGCGCAAGCCGGGCTTTTTTCTTGCCCCGGTATTCCGCTGCGACTCCGATTCGCGAAGTCCAGCCTTCCGGCTTAATTCTTGCATTCCAGTACAGATTTGCCCACCCCTGACGCGAGGGCGGGCATCATTGACTCCCCCTGCCGCTTACGGCACAATCTGTCGCTATGAATACCAGCCCCTCCCCTGCCTTGTGCCAGCAAGAACGCAATCGCGCGCTTCTGGCCGACTCCCTGTACATGCGTCGCGAGGTCGTGTCCTCCATTCCCCCCTTGCAGCTCGACGTCGAGCAGATTTCCCGGCTTTCCGACAATGACATCGTCCTGTTCGAAGCCCTGCAGATCGAGGCCGCCCGGCTGGCCATTGAAGCCGTCGCTTCCCTGGCCAAAATCAATGAAGTGGACCACATGGGAGGCGCCCTCGATTTGATCCCCCCGTTGTTGATGACCCTGGCGCTGGTTAACCGTGCCGAGCGCGATTTTACAATTGAAAACGCCCACACCTCCATTGGTTACTATGCTGCGCTTGCCACTCTGGGTTTTCTGGACCGCCAGCGGGTGATCGACACCTTCCGCCGCGGGCTCGATTGTCCCGGCCATGTCGCCTGGCTGCCGGGCGGCACCCAACTCAATGGCGGACGGCTCGGGGTGATGATTGCGGCCGCCGCCGGGCAGGCCCTTGGCAAGCGCGCCGCCTACGGGGCCGATGCCTGGGTCATTTGCCATTGCGGCGATGCCGGCTGGCTTGCCGGCCATGCCCTCAACGGCTTTCATGCGGCCCGCACCCTCAAGGCCCCAGTCACCTTTATCATGCATCGCAACGGGATCCAGCTCTCCGGCACGACGCAGCAGATCGCCGGCACCGACCCCCGTCCGGTCATCGAGGCCCTCGGCATCCAGATCCTGGAAACGCCGTCGTTGTATGATACCGCCGGCTTGTGGCAAGCTCTGCGCGAAGCTCGCGCTCTCGCCCGTGACGGCCTGCCGGCTCTGATTTATCCGGTTGGCCGCCACGATGTGCCCCTCGCGGACATCGGTGAACGCTTCGGCATCTCAACCGATCTGGCTGGCTTCGCCGCCCGCCATGGTGTGGCGCTCGATACCCCCGTCTGGCTGCCCGGCTGTCTGATGAGCTACCGTGATGTCCCCTCCATGCTCGAATGCCTCTTCCTCGTCAACGGCCTGCCCGGCGGCAAGGCCCATCATGACGGGCATATGAAGGGCCGCGACCTGGACGCGCTGCTGGCCAATCCCATGCTGCAGCTTTCCCGAGCCCACCAGCAAGCCCTTGCGCGCTGGCATGACCTGCCGCCCGTCTCCATCACCACCCGCGCCCGGCCCGCGCCCGGCGCCGAAAACCTGGTCATTCCCGCCGAATCCCTGGCCAAAGCCGAGGCCGCGTTGCCCGCGCCCGGGGGCAAGTGGATTTCGCCGCGGGCCGGCGTGGCTGTCGCCTACGAACTCGTGGCCCGTACCCACCCCGAGTCCATGTTCGTAATTGATTGCGACCTGGCCCCGTCCACCAAGGTCGATCTCGCGCTCAAGGCCCTTGATTCCGATCACCAGTTCCAGCTCTCCATTGAAGAGCAGATCGCCACGTTCCTGGCGAACGGACTGGCCATGTCCACCCCGGATCCCAAGCTGGTCGTATTTGCCACGTTCGGGGCCTTCTTTGAAGGCATCGCCCGGGAAGGATTCGAAATGTGGCGCTACCAGCGGAACCTCACCGGGGCGAACGAAGGGCTCAACGTCACCTTCCACCTCTCCCATGTCGGTTCCTGTACCGGTCGCGACCATTTTTCCGGTTGGTCCCTCGACTGGATCAACCTCGCCCTCGGCTACCTGCCTTATCTGGACCGGTTCTATGCTCCGGCCGATGCCCGCGCCGCCCTGGTGGCCATCTGCGACCTGGCCTCCCGCTACGGCGCGCACATTGTCGGTATTCCGCGCGACAATCTTCCCGTGCTGGCGGATCCGGTCACGAAGAAGCCGTTCTGGAACGCCGACAGCCCCTGGACCGACGTCACCCGGCTCCGCACCCGGTCGGGAGCGAAAAAAGCCCTGCTGGCCTTCGGCGCAACTGCTTTTGTCGCTGCAGAAGCCTCCGACCAGTTGTCCGCCGCAGGCCTGCCCGTCGACGCCTGGGTCGTCAACGGCCTGCCCCTGGATGACGGCCGGCTGGACGCCCTCTTCCAGCAATATCCCCGCGGACTGGTGACGATTGAAGACGGGCTCATCGGCACCCCGGCAACGGGTATCCGCGGATTTGCCGGCCTGGTTCGCGGCGCCGCTCAGGGCCGGCAAATTCCCCTGGCGCATCTGGGCATCACCGATCCGCGCATCGCTCCGTCCGACGGGCATCTCGAACTCTGGCAGTATTTCGGCATCGACGCCCCGACAGCCGTGGCGGCCGTGAAGTCGTTGGAGTAAATCGAAGCCATGCCACCCCGGACCCGGCCAATTCCCGCGTGGAGGCTTTTGCGGACATTCGCCAGGAGATAATGGATATTCCCAAGCGAATATGAATCTCGCCGCTGAAATTCAGAGGCTCAAGGCCGAACGCAACGCCGTCATCCTGGTCCACAACTATCAGCTCCCTGAGGTGCAGGATATCGCCGATTTCCTCGGGGATTCCCTGGAACTCTCCCGCAAGGCCACGGAAATCACGGCCGGTGTCATTGTGTTCTGCGGTGTGCATTTCATGGCCGAGACCGCCGCCATCCTCAATCCCGGCAAAACGGTTCTGCTGCCCGACGCCCGGGCCGGCTGCCCCATGGCCGACATGATCACCGGTGACCAGTTGCGGGAATTCAAGGCCCAGCATCCCGGCGCCAAGGTGGTCTGCTATGTGAACTCCACCGCCGAGGTGAAGGCAGAAAGCGACTGCTGCTGCACCTCCGGCAACGCCGTGAAGATCGTCCAGCACTATGCCGACCACGAAGTGCTGTTCGTGCCCGACCAGCATCTCGGCAGCTTGGTCGAGGAACGCCTCGGCCGAAAGCTGATCCTGTGGCCCGGCTATTGCCCCACCCACGCCCGCATCCACCCCCGGGAAATCCTGGAGCTGAAGGCCGCCCGTCCGCGCGCGCTTGTTCTCGCCCACCCCGAATGCCCCCCGCCTGTGCGCGCGCTCGCCGACCAAGTCCTGTCCACCGGCCAGATGTGGGCGTTCGTGCGGGAAAATCCGGCCCAGGAATACATCATCGCCACTGAGGAAGGCATGCTGCACCGCCTGCGGAAGGACAATCCCGGCAAAACTTTTCACCGCGTCTCCCCCTTCGCCGTCTGCCCCAACATGAAGCGCATCAACCTGGACAAGGTCCTGTTTGTCTTGCGCAATCTGGCCCCCGCAATCAAGGTGGAAGAACCAATCGCTTCCGGCGCCCGCCGCGCCATCGAGCAGATGCTCGCCTGGTCCTGATCCCGTCCCGGCGGGACCATCCGCATGCTGGTCTCCGGCCGCGCGGCGGGCGAGCTTCGGAATCTTTTTGCTTTGGGTACTCTTCGCGCTATGATGAAAACACTTTCAAGCAGAAGGGTCACGCCATGGATGCGATCACCACCGCCCGGAAGACTATCCTGGGCATTCAAATGCTGTTCGTCGCATTTGGTGCGCTGATCCTGGTGCCCCTGCTGACAGGGCTGGATCCATCCATTGCCCTGTTCACGGCCGGCGCCGGCACGCTGCTGTTCCATGCCATTACCGGCGGATCCGTCCCGATCTTTCTCGCCAGTTCCTTTGCGTTCATCGCGCCCATTCAATACGCGATGAAGGCATTCGGCCCCGGTGCCACCTTTGGTGCCCTCTTCTGTACCGGGTTGATCTATCTCCTGTTCAGCGTCATGGCACGACTCGGCGGGGCCAACCTACTCAACCGCTACCTGCCGCCCATCGTTACCGGTCCCGTCATCATGGTCATCGGTCTGAAACTCGCCCCGGTGGCGGTCGGCATGACGCGTAGTTTCAGTGGCTCCGGCCCACCGGAAAGCCGGGCATTGGTTTTGGCCGCCTGCTCACTGCTGACGGCCGTGGGGGCTGTCATGTACGGTAAAAAGCTGTTGAGCCTGATCCCGATCCTCTGCGGCATCATTGCCGGCTATCTCGTGGCGCTGATCATGGGTGTGGTCGATTTCACCCCCATCCACGAAGCACACTGGTTCCAGTTGCCCTGGACCCTGGCGCGCGAAAACGGTTCATTTGCCCTGCCGCGATTCGATCCCGCGGCCATTTTGTACATGCTGCCGGTTGCCCTCGCTCCGGCCATTGAACACGTGGGCGACATCCTCGCCATTTCCTCCGTCACTGGCCGAAACTATCTGGTCCGTCCCGGACTCCACCGCACTTTGCTGGGCGATGGCCTCGCCACTTCGCTGGCGGGCCTGCTCGGCGGGCCGCCAAACACCACGTATTCCGAAGTCACCGGGGCAGTGGCCCTCACCAAGGCCTTTGATCCCGTCCTGATGCGCATTGCCGCGGTCACCGCGATCGTACTTGCTTTTGCCGGCAAGCTGGGAGCCATCATGCGCACCATCCCCGGCCCGGTCATGGGTGGGATCATGCTCCTCCTGTTCGGCATGATCGCCGCCATCGGCATCAATTCCCTTGTCAAAGCGCACGTGGACATGTCCCGCTCTCGTAACCTGGTCATCGCTTCCGTCATTCTAACCTCCGGAATCGGCGACATGACCGTGACCTGCGGTCGCTTCTGTCTCGGCGGCATCGGACTTGCCGGACTGGTCGGCGTGTTGCTGAACCTGATTCTGCCCGGCCGCGGCGAAGCCCACGACATCCCCTGCAGCGAATGACTTCAAACCCGTCCCCTTCCACCGGTCATTGTTGCGCAATTGGCACCCAATCGGTAATTTGCGACAGTACTGGTCAAGCCCGGGTGGCGAAATGGCAGACGCAAGGGACTTAAAATCCCTTAACCGAAAGGTTGTGCGGGTTCGACTCCCGCCCCGGGCACCATTTCCGATTTTCGAGCCAAACGCTTTCGGATTGTTGAATGGGATTCCGGGTACTATCCTCCCCAACAGGTAAAGGTATTCTGCCATGAATGACGCCGTTGAAACCACTCCACCCCTGCCTCCGCCCGCCGCCCCGCGCCGCTTCGGCTGCCTGCATCTTTTCCTGGCGGTTCTCGTGGCCGTCGTCCTGACGGCGGTCGTTACATTTTTCATCGTGAAGATGGTCCTGTTCCCGCCGCCGTTTAAGCCGGTGCAACTCAACGCGTGCGAGGAGCAAGTTCTCCAAGCCAAATTGGACTGCCTGGATTTCACGGCAGAAGCCCAGAGCCTGGCACCGGCCGACAGCGGCACGCTGGAACCCGAAGCCTATTCCGAAACCGACGCCGACCGGACCGTTCGCTTCTCCGAAAAGGAACTCAATGCCCTGCTGGCAAATAACACCGATCTGGCCGACAAGCTGGCCATTGACCTGTCCCGGAATCTCATCAGCGCCAAATTGCTGATTCCCCTTGATGAGGATATCCCGATCCTGGGCGGCAAAACCCTGCGCGTGAAGACCGGCGCTGAATTCAGCTACGCCAACGGGAAACCCGTCCTCATGCTCCGCGGCGTCTCGATCATGGGCGTGGCCCTGCCCAATGCCTGGCTGGGCGGACTGAAGAACATCGACATCATTCAGGAATTCGGCGGCGAGGCGGGCTTCTGGCAGGCTTTGGCCGACGGCATTGAAGCCCTGAGCATCCAAGACGGCCAGTTGTCCATAACGCTTAAGGAATAACCACCCGGGCCCAGAGGAAATTCCATGCTGGTTGTCCACGTTCATGTGCAGGTTAAACCGGAATACATTGACGCTTTCCGCGCGGCCACCATGGAAAACGCCCGACAGAGCGTCCAGGAACCCGGTATCGCCCGGTTTGATGTCGTCCAGCAGGCGGATGATCCGACGCGGTTCGTACTGGTGGAGTGCTATCGCACTGCCGACGCTCCCGCGGCGCACAAGGAAACCGCCCATTACCTTTGCTGGCGCGATAGCGTGGCGGACATGATGGCCGTTCCGCGAAGCAGCGTAAAATTCACCAACTTGTTTCCGCCGGACGAGGGCTGGTGACCGGCATCCGCCGCGCATGATCTTCGAATTTGCCACGTCGCAACGCATCCTCTTCGGGCCCGGCACACTCCGCCAAGCCGCCCCCCTGGCGCGGGAACTTGGCTCCCGCGCCTTGGTCGTTACCAGCGGCGATTCATCCCGCGCGGCGGCGCTGTTGTCGGCCTTGGATGATCAAGGCCTCGCCCATGTCATCTTTCCGGTCACGGTCGAACCGACCCTTGCGACTGTGCGCCAAGGGGTGGTGCAAGCAACAACCTCCCGATGCGATCTGGTGATTGGCTTTGGCGGGGGCAGCGCTCTCGACTCCGCCAAGGCCATCGCCGCACTGACCGCCAATGGGGGCGATCCCCTCGACCATCTGGAGGTCATTGGGCGCGGGCTGCCGCTAGCCAAGCCGTCCCTGCCGTCGGTCGCGATCCCCACCACCGCCGGCACAGGCTCCGAAGTGACCCACAATGCGGTGCTGGTCTCACCCGAACACGGAGTGAAGGCCAGTTTGCGCGGGCCCACGCTCTTGCCCCGGATCGCCATTGTGGACCCGGAACTGACGTATGCCTTGCCCCCGGACATCACCGCCAGCACCGGCCTCGACGCCTTGACTCAGCTCATTGAGCCCTTGACTTCAATCCGCGCCAATCCATTGACAGACGCGCTCTGCCGCGCGGGGATCGGGCGCGTGGCCCGTTCGCTCCGCCGGGCTTGCACGACCGGCAAGGATGCGGCCGCCCGCGCAGACATGGCCATGGCCAGTTTGTTCGGCGGTCTGGCCCTTGCCAATGCGGGATTGGGTGCGGCCCACGGACTGGCCGGCCCCGTCGGCGGCATGTTTCCGGCTCCGCATGGCGCGGTTTGCGCCGCATTGCTGCCGCACGTGATGAACATCAACATCGCGGCCCTGCGCGCGCGCCGGCCCCAAAGTCCGGTGCTGGCGCGATACGCCGAGGTGGCGCGGCTACTGACGGGCTCGGAGTGCGCCCCGCCGGAGGAGGCCGCGGTTTGGGTGCTGGAACTGATCGTCGAATTGAAAATTCCACGGTTGGGTGCATACGGCCTCACGTCAACCCATATCCCGGTCTTGGCCGAGCGGGCCACTGCGGCCTCCAGCACCAAGGCCAACCCCATCCCCCTGACGCTGGACGAATTGTCTGAAATCCTCGCCCGGGCTTTGTGATCCAGTTTTGCAGAGATTCAGACGGGACCTGGACATGAAGCGCACCAGCGATCGGAATATTCGAAAATCACAGATGAAAGTGCTTCGCCCAGGATGTGGTTCATCCTGTGATTTGCCATGGGAATCATAATGTTGTGGGCGGACACCGAGTCCGTTCATTGCCGCGTGCCCATGCTGCGTCCCGGCTCCAGGTATCGCCACTGGTAGTGACGTGCGGTCATAACCTCGCTGCCCGAGTTCTGTGTGTCCCTGTTCGCTTCCATGTAACGCCAGCCCGCTGCGGCGATGGGCAACATCGTGGGCTCAAACTTCGTCACCCTCACGTTCGTCGCCGGCGTGTGTGCCCTCTGGCAACCGATTGTCGTGGAGCCAACCAGTCGGGAACGGGAGTCCAGCTGGATGATTGTAAGTGCGGCCCTGCTGCTGGCCCTGTCCGTGGATGGTTGAATCAGCTGCATGGACGGGTTGATCCTGATTGCGGCGTATTACCCTTACTTCCGGGGTACCCTCGATGATGCGCGGAATCAGCGGTGGGATGCGCCGGTGCCCACCGCCGGGCATGAATGAACTGCTCATCGGCGTGACCTTCTGTGCCTTCGGTACTTCGCTGCCGGAACTGGCCATCGCACTTGGAGCGGTATTCCGCCGCCAGGCGGATGTCACCCTGGGGGAGAGTTACGCCTCCAATATCTTGATGGGCCTCGCCGTAGCCGGGATACTGGCCTTGGCGCGCCCCTGCCGGTGGAAGCGATGATCATCCAGCGCGACCTTCCTCTGCTGGTGCGCACCGGCGTCATGCTCCAGATGTTTGTCACCACCGGGCGGAAGTTCGTACGGTCCGAAACAGATATGATGATCGCCATTTTTGCCTTTTTCCTGGCTGCCAGTTCATGTGCCTCCACCTGCCCCTGCCCTGACCGGCAGACCACTGTCTTGCCGAGCGTGCCGGATTGCCCCCCTCCGGCGGGGCCGCTAAACGCTTGCACCTCGGGTGCGGCCGTCATATAAATGCCCGGCAATGAATCCTATCCGCTATATCAGCACGCGGGGCACCCAGCCGCCCTTGTCGTTCTTCGACGCCGTGATGACCGGCCTGGCTCGCGACGGCGGCCTGCTGATCCCGGATCGCATCCCGAATGTCACTGAACAGTTGAGGGACTGGGAAGACCTCGATTATCCGAGTCTCGCCTTTGAAATCATGCGGTTGTTTGCCGACGAACCCGGCGACGCGCGGCTGCGGGAGCTGATTGCCGCGGCCTATGCCACCTTTGAACATCCGGAAATCGCACCGATCCGCAAGGTGGGCGGCTTGCATGTTCTCGAGCTGTTTCATGGGCCCACCCTTGCTTTCAAGGATATCGCCCTGCAGTTCCTCGGCCGGCTGTTCGAGGAGATCCTCGAGGAACGAGACGCCCGCTTGAACATCCTGGCGGCAACCAGCGGCGATACCGGCTCGGCTGCGATCGCCGGTGTGCGCGGCCAGCCGCGCATCCATATTTTCGTTATGCACCCCCACGGTCGCGTCAGTCCGCTCCAGGAACGGCAAATGACCTCCGTGCTGGATGCCAATGTGTTCAATCTGGCCGTCAAAGGCAGTTTTGACGATTGCCAACTTATCATGAAAACCCTGTTCCGCGACCTGCCTTTCAAGGATGCCTATGCCCTGGGTTCCGTGAATTCCGTCAATTGGTCGCGGGTCCTCAGCCAGATTGTATATTATTTCCATGCCGCCTTGCGGGTCCGCGCTGAGACCGGAGCCGACCAGGTCCAGTTTGCGGTGCCAACCGGCAATTTCGGTGACATTCTCGCCGGATGGTATGCCAAACGGATGGGCTTGCCCGTCCGCCGCCTTATTCTTGCCACCAACGAAAACGACATCCTGGCCCGGTTCTTCAACACCGGGACCTATGCGCGGGGGGCGGTCGTGCCGTCCATCAATCCCTCCATGGATATCCAGGTCGCCAGCAACTTCGAGCGCTGGCTCTATTACAAGGTGGAGCGTGATCCGCAGGCGGTTTCGCGATTGATGACGCAGTTCGCCCGGGAGGGTCGCATGGAAATTCCGCGCGATGTCCGGGGTCGCGTCGACGTGGAAATCGTTGCCGGTTCGTCCGACACGAAACACACCCTAGAGACGATCCGCCGCTATCACGAGACGCACAACTACCTGCTGGATCCGCACACGGCGGCAGGGATATATGTCGCCGAGCAGTACAACGAACTGGACGACCCCATGATCTGCCTGGCCACCGCCCACCCTGCGAAATTCCCGGAGGCGATTGCCACCGCGACGGGCCAGGACCTGGCCCATCACCCGATCTTGGACGCCTTCGGCCAGGCGCCGACCCGCTGCGAAGTCGTCGATAATAACGTCGAAGCCGTCAGGGCCTATCTCGCCGCCCGGGCCCGCTGAAACCCGTTCCCGCCCTGTTCGCAGCCCCCGAATACACGACTCCGTGACGGCTGGGACAACCCGGGCGAAAACCTCGCCATGGAAGACTGGGCGGACACCAGATACATGATCCTGAAAATCCTCTAATATTTGCAAATATTAGAGCTGATTCATCGGCACTGCCCCGTCTCCGCGGGGGACGGACACGGCCTAGACCGCCCCTCCCCCCACGGACGCGGGCACGACGAAACCGGAATGTTCTGGATCCTCCGGCCGACGCGCGGGGTGGGAACGGAGATGGGAACGGCTCAATACTTGTAGGAACTGCCGCCGATGAATTCGCGGAGCAGCGAGGTGGTCGGCACGGGACTGTCGTCCGCAACAGGCGTCAAGTCCTTGAGCGTTTCAAAGACGCGCTTGGCGCGGACGTAGGCATCCTGCCGTTTGGGATCATTCTTGAACTTTTCCATAGCGGGCGGGAAATACTTGAAAAGCCGGTCTTTCAAGATGGGCAGTTCGAAGGGCATGGCGCTGTTCACCAGGAAATCCACCGTGCCGATGAACGGGATGATATTGCGCAGCTCGCTGCGGCGCACATAGTGCCAATGGGTCAGCGTCTGCTCGGGCTGCAGGTTCCGGTGCCAACTGTCGCGGATCATGCGGCGCAGGAGGCGGTTGTCCGCCCAGCGCATGAACAGGCCCTCGCGGTTGCGCACCTGGCCGAGGGTTTCGATGTAGAGCTTGAACTTCTTGCTGTCGGGGGTGCTTTGAGTCATCTCGCCAAACAAGCCGTGCAGGGAATCGATCAAGAGCAGTTGGTTGGGCGCGAGTTTCATTTCGTAGACGTCGAGGGTGCGCTGGCCGGTCTTGAAGTCATAGTGCGGGGTCTTGATGGTTTTGCCCGCCAGCAGGTCGGCGATATGCCGGTCGATCAACTTCAGGTCGAGGGCATGGGGCGTCTCGTAGTCGTAGTCCCCAAACTCGTCCTTGGGATGCTGCTCCAGATTGAAGAAATAGTGGTCGATATTCATCGCCAGGAATTCCATGTTTTCCTGGGCGAGTTTTTCGCTGACCTTGATCGTGGTGGTGGTCTTGCTGGAAGAACTCGGCCCCGCGATGAAGAAGACCCGGACCTCCGGCAGGCGTTCAATGAATTTCTCCGCGCCGGTCTTGACCTCGAGGTCGTAGCGCTCCTCGCAGGCGGCGATCAAATCGGGGAACCGGCCGGAGGCGATGATCTCGTTGAGGCCATCGATGGTATCGCAGCCATGGTCCATGTTCCAGCGCAGAACCTCGTAGATCTTCTTGTAGGGAATGTTGTCGGTGGCCTCGAACTTGTAGGCCCGCTGCGCGCGGGCCATTTGCCGCTCGTGGCGGTAGAGGATGTACGCACGGGCCGTCTTGGCATGCCCTTCCTTGATCAGGGTTTCCTCAACGAGGTCCTGAATTTCCTCGACCGACGGGATGGCCCCGGCGCCAAAGGTGGCCTCGAGTTTCTTCTCGACCAGCAAGGCGAGGCGGTCTGCCTCGGCGCGGTCGCTGCCGCCGACGGCCACGGCGGCCTTGAAAATGGCTGTGGCGATCCGGTCCCGGTCGTAGGCGACCACGGTGCCGTCACGCTTGACGATCTGCTTGATGGAACTGCTCATAGGTCCTCCTTCTGCCACGCGGATTAATCGTTCTCCAAAAAACCTTCGAGCTTGCGGATGCGGGTGGGATGGCGCATTTTCCGCAGGGCCTTGGCCTCGATCTGGCGGATGCGCTCGCGGGTGACCTTGAAGCGTTTGCCGACCTCTTCCAAGGTCCGGGAATAGCCATCGGCGAGACCGAAGCGCAGGGTCAAGACCTCCTGCTCGCGGTCCGTCAGCGTACTGAGCACGTTCTGGAGCCGTTCCTTGAGGAGGCTGTAGGCGGTCATCTCGCTGGGATTTTCCGCGGTTTTGTCCTCGATGAAATCGCCAAAATGAGTGTCTTCGCTGTCGCCGACAGGGCTTTGCAGCGAAATGGGCTGCTGGGCCATTTTGAGCACCGCCCGAACGCGATCCACCGGCAGATTCATGTCTTCGGCGATTTCCTCGGGAGTGGGTTCACGGCCGAAGGCCTGCACCAGTTGCTTCTGAATCCGCATCAGCTTGTTGATCGTCTCAATCATATGGACCGGAATGCGGATGGTCCGGGCCTGGTCGGCGATGGACCGAGTGATGGCCTGTCGGATCCACCAGGTGGCATAAGTGCTGAACTTGTACCCACGGCGATATTCGAATTTTTCGACCGCCTTCATCAGGCCCATGTTGCCTTCCTGAATGAGGTCCAGGAAGGAAAGGCCGCGGTTGGTATACTTCTTGGCGATGGAAATCACCAGGCGGAGGTTGGCCTCGACCATTTCGGTCTTGGCTTTGAGCCCCTTGCGCAGCCATTCGCGGAGTTCAAAGTGCTGAAGCTCGAATTCATCCGTGCTGAGACACTGTTCCACTTCCAGGCGCCGCAATGTCCGGCGTTCTTCCTTGGCCTGGGCGCGCTTCGCCGCGCTCTTGGATTTTTCGAGGTCCCGGATCAATCGTCGCCGCTTGTCGTACTTCTGCCAGATGACCTCCGCCAAGGGGGCAAAATCCTCGATGGCCTTCTGTTTGAAATAAAACCGGTCGAGCAGCACGGCCAGTTTTTCCCGGATCTGGCCCAGCGCCTTGTGCCGTTTGTCGGTTTCGGCCTTGCTCAGGCGCGCCGCACTCGCGGCCACGAAGCGCGTCCGGACCTGCGCATGGAGACGCTCGACTTCCCGGATCAGGCGGGGAATGCCAGCAAAATACTTGTCGCGCCCCACTTCATGCTTGTCGCTGATCACGCGATCGAACCGTTCCCGCGAGGTTTTCAGTCGGTCGATCATGTCCAGATAGGCCGCCGGGGCGAAACCAAAGCGATGCAGAAGCCGTTTGGCATTGATTTCGGCTTCCTCGATGCGCTTGGAAATCTCCACTTCCTGTTCCCGGGTGAGCAAGGGAACCTGCCCCATCTGCTTCAGATACATCCGGACGGGATCATCAATCACCGAACTGTCGGCGCGCGGCGCGGGGGTGCGCGCCTTGCCCGCCCCGGACCCGGCATCCGATGCGGGTGCCGCCGCCACGTCCATGGCGTCCCGAACGACTTCGATGTCCAGCTTCCGCAGTTTTTCGATCACGCGTTCCAGTTCATCGGAACCCACGATGTCATGGGGGACGGCGTCATTGAGCACATCCAGGGTGATTTTCCCGCCCAGGTCGCGGGCCAGGGCAATCACCTGTTGCATGAAGTCCGGATGCTTGCGCTCACCTTTCGTAACGACGGCAACCGCCGGAACCAGGGCCGGAACCGCGGCCCGTGCTGCCGCGCGCTTACGAAACGGTTTGATGCCGGGCTTGGCTTTGGAGGGCCGAGCGGCGGGTTTGGCCGGTTTGGACTTGATACGGGTTTTCCGGGCGGCGTGCCGGGGAGCGGAACGTTGGGCAGCACTCTTCGGGGTCTTCGATTTACTAGGCATAGAGAAGGTTAGTGGGGAATGCTATTAGGTTGTTGTTGGACGGCCAGATTTTACAATATGTGAGAAGGCGGTTGACCTGTCAAGGGGCAAAAAGCCACAAAAAGCCGGTTTTTGCTGTCCGAAGACCTTCGGCCATCGGGAGCGGGTTAGGCCTCGCCGGCCGCCAGCCGCCCTAGAAGCCAGGCAAACCGGGGATCGGTCCGGAGTGAAGCCAGGTCCTCGTCGGCTTGCAGGCCCTCGGCATCCTCAAAGCCCAGGGATTGCGCCTTGTCGAGGCAGGCAAAGGCTTCATCGGGCTGTCCCGTCAGCGCCAGGCTGCAGGCCAGATTGTACCAGGCGATCGCCGATCGGGGTTCCAGCTTCACCATTTCCCGATCGGCACGCAAGCCATCCTGAAAGCGGCCCAATTCGGTATAGAGGTGGCCTAGGCTTGCCAGCACGGCGGGATTCCGCGGCAGTCGGGCTCGCACTCCTTCCAGGAAAGCGAGTTCTTGGGCCTGGGCTGATTCCGGCTCCGGGCAGTGGCAGGCACCGGGCGTAGCGGGCGAGCGGGGTCGGGAGGCAGGCATTGGCTAGGAACGCTCCTCGATGGGCACGAATGGCAGGGGTCCCGGTCCGGTATAGAGCTGACGGGGGCGCATGATTTTCTGTTCCGGGTCCTGGTGCATCTCCTGCCAGTGGGCGATCCACCCCGGCAGGCGCCCGAGGGCGAACAGCACGGTGAACATCTCTTTGGGAAAGCCCAGGGCCCGGTAGATCAGCCCGGTGTAAAAATCCACATTGGGATACAGCCGGCGGTCCTGGAAGTAGGAATCTTGCAGGGCCCGTTCCTCGAGAGCCAGGGCGGTGGCCACCAAGGGATCGTTCGGTTTTTTTTTCTGTAGCACAGCCATGCACAGCTGCTTGGCGATCTTGGCCCGCGGGTCATAGGATTTGTAAATCCGGTGTCCGAAGCCCATCAGCCGGAAAGGATCGTTGTGATCCTTGGCCATGGTGACCACCTGATCCACCGTGAGGCCCTGCTGCTGGATCCGCTCGAGCATTTCAACCACGGCCTGGTTGGCGCCGCCATGCAGCGCCCCCCACAGGGCGCAGATCCCGGCGGAGATGCAGGCGTACAGATTGGCGCCCGTGCTGCCGACCATGCGCACCGCGGTGGTCGAGGCGTTCTGTTCATGGTCCGCATGCAGGATCAGCAGCTTGTTCATGATCGCTACGTCGTAGGCATCGGCCCGGTAGTGCGAGACAGGGGAACTGAACATCATGTTGAGGAAGTTCTCGCAATAACTGAATTTGTAGCTGGGATAGACGAACGGCTCGCCGATGGATTTCTTGTAGGAGAACGCGGCGATCGTGCGCAGCTTGGAGAGCAGCCGGGTCACGGTGATGTTCATTTCCTCCTTGCCGGTTTCCAGCCTGAGTTCGGGATAGAAACTGGAGAGCGAGACCACCATGGCCGACAACACGGCCATGGGATGCGCCCCTTCGGGATAGTTGCCGAAAAAGCTGCGCATGTCCTCGTGGAGCATGGAGTGGATGTTGAGCAGTCGGGAGAACTGCTGCTGCTGTTCAAGGGTCGGCAAGGTGCCGTGGATCAGCAGATAGGCGACCTCGATAAAGCTGCAATGCTCAACCAGATCCGCAATGGCGTAGCCGCGGTGCAGCAATACCCCTTTCTCGCCGTCCACAAACGTGATGGCGCTGCGGCAGATGGCGGTGTTCGCCATGCCGGGGTCAAAGGCCATGCAGCCGGTCTCGGACCGGAGCTTCCCCAGGTGTACGGCGCGGTCGCCCATGGAACCGGCCACCATTTCGAGCCGGAAATTCTTGCCATCCAGATGGAGGTTTGCCTGTGGGTCCGATCGGTTGTCGTTCATGGCTGCCACTTTCCTGTTCATCGCCTGGATCTCGAAAAGCAAAACACCTCGCTGCGCAAGCGCGGCGGGGTGTTTCCGCAAGGCTGCCGCCCCGGGCCTGCCGGGCACCGACTCAGGCTTTAGCGATCTTGCCCGCCTTGATGCAGGAGGTACAGACCGTCATGGTCTTCACCCCGCTGCCCACTTTGACGCGCACTTTCTGCAGATTGGCCTTGAACAGCCTTTTGGTTACGCCCGTCGTGTGCAATCCGATGCCGCCCTTTTTCTTGGCCAGCCCGTGCCGCACAATCCGCGACCCGCTGGAGGTTCCCTTTCCACAAATCTGGCAAATTGTCGACATATCGTTCTCCTGATCGAAAGTGGACGGACTATAGCCCCCGTCCCTCGTTCCGCGCAAGCGAAAAGCCGGAGGAAAGGACCGTCGGGTCAGGTCCGGCCCGGATCCGCCGGTGGCCACAAGTGGGCAGAGGTGGACTGAAAACGATCGGATTCGCTGAAAATGCACCCGCAATACTGCTGGTGGTACAGCATGTGCACCAGCTGGGCATCCGGCGCGGCATCCCGCCAGTCACGATACAGGAATTCCACGCCGGCGATCCGAGCGGCGGCCTCCCCCGCGGCGCGGATCAGTGCGTGGTCCTGATGCCGACTGGTCACAAGGGTGGAGGTAAACACCGGGAATCCCTGTTCGCGGGCGACCTGGGCGGTGCGTCCCAGGCGGAGGGCATAGCATTGGGCGCAGCGTTCCGGCACGCTCTCCTGTCCGTGCACGGCCCGGCAGAAGTCCACCAGCCCATAACTTTCATCGGCCAGGAAGGGCAGTTGGGCCCGTTCGACGAGCATCTTTACAGATTTCAGGCGCCGGCGGTATTCGAGCAGCGGATGGATGTTGGGATTGTACCAGTACACGACGGGCGTCCCCGCGGAGGGTTCGGCTTTCAAGCCCGTCAGCAGCTTGGCGAGACAGTGGGCGCAACAGGCATGGATCAAAATGCGCGCCATGGCCTAGGGCTCCGGTTTCCGGTATACATGAATGTCTTCCGGGCCGAGGTTCACCAGCAAAAACGCGCCCGGGTCGGCCGTGGCGGAGAAAAGCCGCAGAAAAAAGGATTCCTCGCCTGGCCAGGGGTAGACGTAAACCACAGCTTGCTTGTCCGCCGCAAACACCTTCAGGCCGGCCACGGTCTTGTCATAGGTGCCATGTACGAAGCGGGCCGGCGCATCGTAGCGCTCGGCAAGACGCCGGGCTTCCTGCAGCAGTTCCTCATTGATTTCCACGCCCATGGCCGAATACCCCGCCAGCGAGGCCAGGATAGTGACCATGCCCTGCCCGCTGCCCCATTCCAGGAAGGCCGCTCCGGGGGCCGTCGCCGCGGTCTGCTGCAGCCACAGCAGGACTTGATACGCATAGCGACAGTCACTGGGAATAAACCGCTCCAGGCCGGCGCGTCCGTCATATTCCTCGGCCCGGTCTTCGGCATCGCGAATGAAACAGTCCACATAATGCGGCACGGGCAGATCGCCGGCCCCGGGCGGCAGATCCACCCGCTGCAGCATGGAAAACACGGCGTCCTGGTTCATTTTTCTCCTAGTCGCGATATACGAGGCCGGCCGCCACCTGACGGGCCGTGGCCGGGGTTTCCAGGGTCTCGATGAGCGCCAGGGCGAAGGCCATGGCCGTGCCGGGTGCCTGGCTGGTGACCAGGGAACCATCGCGCACGACGGGCTGGTCCAGCCATTCGCCCACGGTCAATTCCGCGCGACAGGCCGGATGACTGGTGTAGCGCCGGCCGGAGAGCACGCCCGCGGCCTGGAGCACGATCGGTCCCGCGCACAGCGCCGCTACGATTTTGCCGGCCGTGACGAATTCCCGCACGACCTGCTTCACACTCTCTTCCTGCCGCATGGTTTCGGTCCCGCCGATGCCGCCGGGAATCACCAGCGCATCGAACCGCAAAGCCTCGGCCGGATCCCACGCGCCGTCGGGTGCCATGCGGACACCTCGCGATCCGGTCACCAGGCGTGTTTCCTCCCCCACCCCGGCCAGAAAAACGCCAATTCCCGCCCTGCGCAGGATATCCACGGTGATGACCACTTCCATCTCTTCCGACCCGTCGGCTACCAGCACGCATACGTTTTTCTTCCGAGTCATGTTTTCCTCCGCCGGGATGACCGCGCCTACACGCGCGGATGGGCTTTCCCGTATTCTTCTTTCAAGCGTTCCACGCTGACATGGGTATAGATTTGGGTGGTCGAGAGTCCGGCATGGCCCAGTAGTTCCTGCACGCTGCGGAGATCCGCGCCGGCATCCAGCAGATGCGTAGCGAAGCTGTGCCGCAGGACGTGAGGGGTCATGTCCGGATTCAGCCCCGCCTCCGCCAAATGACTTTTCAGTAGCCGCTCCACGGAACGCGGCTGGAGCCGCCCCCCGCTGCGATTGATAAACACGGCCTGTGTGCGCGGCAGGCGCCGGTCGGCCAGCAGGCGATCGCGGCTGTCGAGGGCCGCCTGCACCGCCTTGGCCGCGGGGCGGCCGATGGGACAGAAGCGTTCCTTGCGCCCTTTCCCGCGTACCAGCGCAGTACCCGAAAGCAGGTCCAGGCGCGCATCCGTCAGACCGCAGAGTTCCGCCACGCGCATGCCGGTGCTGTAGAGCAACTCCAGGATAGCGGTATCCCGCAAGGCCGCATAATCGGCAAACCGGGCCGCGCGGAGGCCTTCCCGCGCCGGACGGGTTCGCTGGCGCCGCGCGGCCGGGGCCGCCAGCAGGCGTGTCACCTCCGCCGGACTCAAGACCTTGGGCAAACGCCGACGCGCACGGGGCTGCTGAAGCCCTCCGAAGGGATTGTCCCTGACCAGATCCTCGCGCACCAGATAGCGGAAAAACGAACGCAGGCTGGACATCTTGCGCCGGGCGGTCGCCGGCGCCCGCCCGGCCTTTTGGAGCGCCGCCAGAAAGCGCCGCGCGGCGTAACGATCGGGCGTTCGCCACGGAAACGGCGGAGTCGCCTGCGCGCCCCACACCTGCAGGCAAAACTGGTGGATGTCCGACAAATAGCCGGCCAGGGTGTGTTCGGAGGCATTCCGCTCCGCGCGCAGGTGACGCAGGAACTGCGCCACCGCCGGATCGTCCGCCACGGCTACCGCGCCGGGCGGGCTCGCGGCCGGCAGCCCCGAAGCCCCATCGCCCAACGTCGACTGCCGTCCGGGCGGAGATTGCCGGTCACCGCGCATGGCGCTTGTCCACCGTCTACTCCCCGGTTGGGGCGGGCTCCGCCGCCTTCTTGCTGGATCGCGGCTCGGGCAGACCCAGTTTCTGAGCGACCTCGGCATATCGCGGAATCTGCCCGGCGTAATTCAGGGCCAGGCGCTTCAGCGCGCTGACTTGTTTAAACGACAGCTGGTTGCGCTGCGCAAATTGACTTTGGAGCGATGTCAGAAACTCGCGGTCATCCCAGACGCGCCCCCGGCGCTTCGTGGCCGGTCGCCATTCCTTGACCGTCTCGAACAGCGCCAGGATTTCCGCCAGGTGGGTTTCCGGCGGAGAAGCTGGTTCGGCCCCCAGCCCGAGTTCCTGGGCATGACGGTCGAAATCCGGAATCTGGGCGGCGTATTTGCGCAGAATCTTGTCCAGATAGGCGATTTGGGCCTGCGTCAGCCGCTTGCCGCCCTGCACCTGCTGGCGGAGCGAGGCGCAGAAGGCCTGGTCGTCATACACCTTCTTCCCAAACTTGCGCGCGGCATCAAACCGGACTGGCTCCAGCAAGGCCAGCTTGGTGACGGTTTCCTGCCGAGGTGGCTGCCCCTCTTCAGCGGCGTTGCGGGGCGGCACCAGTTTCAATTCGGCAATGAGGGCGTCCGCCTCCGGAATCTGGTCGCGGTAGCGGAAAATGAGCCGGGCCAGCGCGTCGTGCTGCCGCCCGGAAATCGGACGCTTGCGGTCGGCAAACTGGCTCCGGATGGATTCCACGAATTTTTCGTCGCTGTACAGGGTCTTGGCGCCGCGCTTCATCGGGGGCTGCCACCGCGTCACGGCTTGCAGCGCCGTCAGCATCTTCTCGACGGCGGCCGTATCGGCGGCCGGCCCGCGGGCGGCGCCCAGCCAGTCCTGGAACTTCTGGTAGAAGGCGGACAGCATCTCGGTCCACTTCACCTGGCCTTCCTCGATCTGGTCAAGCCGCTCCTCCATTCCGGCAGTGAACTGCACGTCAAAAAGGGCATCGAGGTTCGTCACCAAAAACTCCCACACCTTCAGCCCCAAATCGGTCGGCACCAGGGCGCGTTTCTCGCGATCCACATATTTGCGGTCGAGCAGGGTCGCGATGATTTGTGCGTAGGTGCTGGGCCGGCCCACCCCGTTCTCCTCCAGCACCTTCACCAGCGAGGCCTCGGTAAACCGCGGCGGCGGCTGCGTCTCCTTGCGGTCGTTGAGCCATTCCACGGCGTCCAGCCCTTCGCCCGGTTCCAGGGGCGGCAACACTTCCACTTCCGCGCCGTTCTCGCCTTCGGCCTCCTCCTTCTTGCGCTGCTCCTGGCCGGAAACGCGCATGAAGCCGGGGAACGCGATTTCGGAGGCGGTCGCCCGGAACAGAAAGGCATCGGGGCCGGTGTCCGCGCCGCCGATCGCTTCGATTTCGGCGGTTCGCTGCGCGATGCGCGCCGGAGCCATTTGGCTGGCGATGAAACGCCGCCAAATCAGGTCATAAAGGCGCCAGTCATCCCGCTCCAGAATGTCCTTCAGGCTGGCGGGCGTGCGCGCCGGATCGGTGGGTCGGATTGCTTCGTGGGCTTCCTGGGCGCCGGACCGGCTCCGGAACTGGTTGGGCGTCTCGGGCAGAAAGTCGGGCCCGTGGGTTTTCAGAATGTAGTTCCGGGCCTGTTCGCGGGCTTCCTGGGCGATAAAAAACGAATCCGTCCGCATGTAGGTAATGAGGCCGGAGGCCGACCCGTGGCCGAGGTTGACGCCCTCGTAGAGTTTCTGGGCAATGCGCATTGTGCGTGCCGGCGAAAGCCCGAGGGCGCTGCTGGCGGCTTGTTGCAGGCTGCTGGTGATGAACGGGGGCGGCGCGTTTTTCCGGATTTCCTTCAAGAGGACATCCGCCACGCGCAGTTCGCGGCGCTGCAATTCCTCCACCAGGCGCAGGGCCAGGGCTTCTTCCTTCACCTCCGCCTTCTCCCCGTTCAGACGCGCCAGGGTGGCCGTGAAGGGAGCACGCGGATCCACCCGTTTGGCCGCCTTGACGCCAAGGATCCAATAGGGTTCAGGCTGGAAGTTGCGGATGACCGTTTCGCGTTCGCAGACCAGTCGGAGAGCCACCGACTGCACCCGGCCCGCGCTCGAGGCGCCCGGAATGCGACGCCACAGCATTGGACTCACCTTGTACCCCACCATGCGGTCCAGAATGCGCCGTGCCTGCTGGCTGTCCACGCGCCGCTGGTTGATCTCACCGGGCTGACCGAAGGCCTTGCGAATCGCCGGGGCGGTGATTTCGTTGTAGGTCACCCGGCGGAACTTATCCAAGGGCGCCTCGCCCCGAAGCACCTCGCGCAGATGCCAGGCAATGGCTTCACCCTCGCGGTCGGGGTCGGGAGCCAGGAAAACGGTTTCCGCCTGGGCCGCAGCGGCCTGCAATTCGGCCAGCACTTTGGCACGCCCCTTGATGGCGACGTACTGGGGGGTGAAATCATGGGCCACATCAACGCCCAAGGTCCGTTCGGGCAGGTCCCGCACATGGCCCATTGAGGCCTTCACAATATAATCCCCGCCCAACAGCTTGTTGATGGTTTTCGCCTTCGCGGGCGACTCCACAATCACCAGGTTCTTCGCCATGATCCCGTGTTCCTTTCGTTGTTGCTCAATTGGCGGACTCCGCAGGGGGCAGCTCCCACTGGCGGATTTCGTCCATCAGCGCCAGGCGCCGGCCAGGCAGCCGGCGCAAGACCCGCTTCATCTCCAGCTGCATGGCCAGCGTCATGATCTGGGCCGATGACAGGCCCGTGCGCCGGATGAGGACATCCATATCCATTTCCGGTTCCGTCCAAAGGGCCCGCACCACCTTTTCCTCCGCCGGCGCCAGGGTCAGCCGTTGCCGGGCATCCTGCTGGCGGACGAGGCGGGCCTGTTCGGCGGGCGGGAACAAAAATTCGAATTCCTTGAGGATATCGGCCAGATCGGCAACGAGGCGCGCCCCGTTCTGAATCAGGCGGTGGGGGCCGCGGGCCCCGTCCATGTCCACGCGCCCCGGCACGGCCATCACGCTCCGGCCCTGTTCCAGCGCCTGTTCGGCCGTGTTCATGGCCCCGCTCTCCAAACCTGCCTCCACCACCAGCACCCCTTTCGACAGCCCGCTGACAATGCGGTTGCGATACGGAAAAGTGGTGCGGTCGGGCTCGCGACCAAGCGGAAACTCGCTCAGCAACGCTCCCTGCGCGGCGATTTCCTCGGCCAATTCACGATTTTCGGGCGGATACAGCTTGTCCAGGGCCCCGCCCAGGACCGCCAGTGTACGCCCGCCGGCCTTCAACGCCGCCCGGTGGGCCACTGTATCAATGCCGCGCGCCAGACCGCTCACCACGGTGAATCCGGCCTTGGCAGCCTGATAGGCCAGCCGTTCTGCCTGCGCGGCGCCGTAATGCGTTGCCCGCCGTGTTCCGACAATCGCCAGCGCCTGTTCGTCCTGCTCCTCCCAGGCGCCCCGGACATAGAGACAAAGAGGCGGATCATAGATATTCTTCAAGGGCTTGGGATATTCCGCATCGTCCGGCGTGACGAGCCGCGCACCGAGCCGGGCCGCGACGGCTTCCTCGCGCCCCGGATCCAACCGGCCGCGCTGCGCCACGATATTCTCCGCCACTTTCGGCCCCACTCCGCGCACCCCCGCCAGTTGGGAAGCCGGCGCCGCCAGCACCGCCTCGGGCGAACCCAGCGCCTCGCACAGCGCCCGCGTCCGTACCGGACCGATTCCCTCGATCTGGTTCAATACAATATAGGCTTCGCGCGGGGTCATGCCCGGATCCGTGTCCGTCGGAATTCAATCGTCCAGGGGACTGCCGTCATCGGCCGCATCCACAGCCGGCAGCCGGCCGGTTTGCTCCGGCACCGCCGGTGTCGCCGCCCGTCGGCGGCGGGATGGCGCGAAGAGGTCCAACTGGCCGCTTTTCAGCAAATCGTAGTTCTTCAGAATACGCAGAATCTGAAGCAAGTCGGACTTCTCGTACGTTTTCTTGATGTCGATCCGTTCCGCCAATTCCAGCAGCAGAGGCCGGAATAGAATCACGCCGTCGATGCCGCGCGATTTCAAGAAGGCCAGAGCCTCCGCCCGCGGATCCGGATCCGCCGGCAGGTCGGCCATGCACAGGACCCTGGCGGGATTGGGCAGGCCCAGTTCCGCTTCGGCCGCACGTACTGCTTCCGGCTCGGCAAACCGGTAGATTTCCGGCGAACTGGCCAGCATGGCGGCCGTGAATTTCTCCGAATGCCAGCCGCGGACCGCCACGATGGCGCAGGCGACCTGGGACAATTCGCGGGCGCCCCAGAGTTTGGCTTTCGGCAGCCCCCCGCCGGCGGCCGGCAGGGCCGGATTGACCGCCAACAGATCGACTTCCTCATGCAGGCCCTTGGACCGGGCCACGACCTGGTATTTGCGGGGCTGGCGCACCAGGAATCCCAACGCCTCCAGATATTCCCGCACCAGCCATTCATTGACCGACGACATCTTGACACCATCCTTTCAGCAATGCATCCAAATCTTCCGGCGGAATCACCTCCGGTAGCCCGCAATGGCCCAGCCGATCGCATAGCACGAAACGAATCGCGCCCGCGGCGGCTTTCTTGTCCCGTTCCATGGCGGCGCGCAGTTCGCGCCAATCCAGTCCCGGCGGCTTCAACCGGGCGATGTTCAGGCCGAATTTGTGCAGGAGGGCAACCACGCGCCCGGCAACCTTCGGGGAAAACCCCTTGGCCTCGATGGAACAGGCCAGGGCGAACGGCATGCCCAGCGCCACGGCCTCGCCATGCAGCAGGCCGGAATAGCCCGTGGCCTTTTCCAGCGCATGGCCCAGCGTATGCCCGAAGTTCAGCACTGCGCGCCGGCCGGCTTCGCGCTCGTCCTGCGCCACCACACCCGCCTTGATCTCGCAGCACCGCACCACCATCTTTTCCAGCGCCGCCGGCTCGCGCCGCTGGATCGCATCGGCATTCTGCTCCAACCAGCCGAAGAACTCCGCATCCAGCGCCACCGCGTACTTCACAACCTCGGCCATGCCGGCGGCGAATTCCCGCCCCGGCAAGGTTGCGAGCGTATTGGTGTCGGCCAGAACCGCCAAGGGCTGATGGAAGGCGCCGGCCAGATTCTTCCCTGCGGCCAGGTTGATCCCGGTTTTGCCGCCGACAGAACTATCCACCATGGCCAGCAGGGTGGTCGGGGCCTGAACGAAGCCAATGCCCCGCATATAGCTGGCGGCGGCAAATCCCGTCAAATCGCCAACCACGCCCCCCCCCAGAGCGACCAGCACCCCTTGCCGGTCAAGTCCAGCCTGGGCCATCTGTTCCAGAAGACCGGACCAGTGGGGTGCGGATTTGGTGGCTTCACCCGCCGGGAGGACAACCTTGCCCCATTCCGGGCCCAGCCGGAGCATGACAGGAGCCCCGTATAGCCGGTCTACATTGGAATCCGTAACAACCAGCCCCCGCCGCCCGTGCAAAACCTCAGACAGGCAGTCCAGCATTCCGGTCCCGACCCGGATGGTATACGACCGGGCCCCCAATCGGATGTCAACCATTCCATCCATAACGGGATGTGGAAATATCCCCTAACCAAAAGAGTGTCAATCCAATTTCCCTGTCCGCAGTTGCTTTTCCCCCGGGATCACCCTTGATTTTGTTCCACCCATGTCACGCATGCCCCCCCTTTCTTGATTATGATGAGGTCAACAAATTGCCCTGCCAGCATCGAAGCCATCATCGGATGGAACAGAGCTCAAAATGAATCAGTATTAATTAACTATGTTTCAATACAATTCAACATATATGATATATCAAATTGTAATAAATGATAATTAATCAACATAGTTAATTAAATACGGGTAGAATCATAATGTCCCCCGCCATTGATGCTTTGGAAATCAATCGTCTCTTTGCTTATCGAAAGAGGCCGGGAGAATACGTAGCGCACTGTGTATCAGGCTTGGCGGATGCCCCAGTGGGCCAACTCCCAGGCCAGTCGGCGGACAGGCAGTTGTCCTGGTGCGGTGGAAGCATCTAACGCGCCATAGGCCAGGCAAGATCCGGCGCCGGGTAGCGCCACGCGGGAAATCATTCCCCGCGAGCCCATTCCCATCACGCAGACGCGGCCGGAAACCTTGTACGGCACTGCAAACAGTCGCGCCAGGTCCCGCGAAGTCCGGACCATGGTGGCGATTTTCACGACATCCGCCCCCAGCCGCCGGCCCTTAACCACGATTTGCTGCAGGCATGCCAATTCCGGGGTGCGGTGGAAATCATGAAAGGAACCCACCACCTTGATCCCAGATCGGTGCGCCTTCTTGGCCAGGAGCTGGAAGGCATGTGACCGGATTTCCAAATCCACCGCCGATACCGACGAAAACCCCGCCGAGTACAGTGCCAAGCGTTCCGACTCCCGGCCGGTCCAATGCCCCCCCTCGGCTGGCGACCGGATCGTCAGCAACACGGGCATCCCAGACTGCTGGATGGCCCCGCACAGCGTTTGCCAGTCGCCCCCGCAGAGTCCGGTCATGTCCAGTCGCACCTCCACCATGTCGCAAAAGGCAGGCCGGCGGCGGGCGCAACGGCGCAAACCTCCCGCGGTGCTGACACACCCGATAATGAGCGGATCGCGTCTAAACCGGGTTTTCATGATCGGACTATCCATGCCGCCCTTCAGCATCCCGTTTTGCGGACAGGGATGCAACTGTGGAATGATGCGCCAACGCTGGACATCCCGGCGGTTGCCACCGGCCATCACCAGCGGGGACGGTCGGCCAGCAGCAGTTGGTCATTGCCGGCGATGAACCGGCCATGGGTCAACGGGAAATTGCCGGGCACTTTTCCGGCGGCAAACACTTGATACCAACTGTGCTCTGGGGCGCTGGGATCGGACAAACCCCGGACCCAGGGTTTGTCGCGCGTGACGGTCGTGAAATAGGCCATCGCGATCTTTTGATGCTTCCCATCGATTTCGTAGAATCCGTCAATATCCTTGGGCAGGAGAATGGAAGTCCGGCCCCCATACCACGCCATGGCCCAGGGAATATCGGTGACGACGCATTCCGACGGTTCCACCATGGTTGAAATCCAGCCGATATAGCGGTGGAAGTACGGCGGATAGGGCAATCCGGTGCGGGGCGGCAGCACGTGCAGCAGCAGCGGCAGGCCGCTGAGAAACATCACCGCCGAGATGGCGGCCGTGGCGAAAAACCGCGCTTCGAATTGCAAACGGTCGAGCAGGACCATGAAATACGCCCATCCATAGACGATCGCCAGCGGCCAATAGACAGCCAGCATCCGCAGGCTTTCCTCGCCAGTGGCAGAAGCCACCAGTCCGGTCAATACCAGGGCGGGCAGCAGGCACCAGCGAAGGGTCCGGCTGGCGGGCCGGACAAACCGGTGAAAAAACATGGCGGCAAAGAGACCCCAGAGAATACCGGTTCCGCCCCAGCCGAACCCTGTCGAAACAAATTTCCGCAGGTTGCCGGCCATTTTGACCTGAACGGCATGGAGCGCGGCGCCGACATCGGGCATATCGGGCCGGATGGATCGAGCCAGTTCATCCTCAGGAAAGAGATATGTGCCCGCCAGCCACTCATGGAAGGCCAGTCCGAAGGGGCTGCCGGCTACGGCGATGTTCCGCGCCAGCCAGGGAACGGTTATCAGCGCAACCAGTGCCAGGTACAGAAACGCCTTGGTCCACGGATGCCGGCGCCGGGATGTACCGAGAAGAAGGAAGACCAGCAATGCGATTCCTCCGGCGGCGTAGCGGGTCAGGAATGCCGCGGCCGTCAAAAAAGCAGACAGCACCAGCGGCACAAGCCAGCGCCAAGCAGGCCCCTGCTCCTGCTGCGGGCCCACCCCGGGCGGCAGCATGATCGCCTGCACCGCCGCATAGACCGCACCCAGGGAGAAAAACATCAAGAGGCCCCAATGGGATCCCAGCGCACTCTGGCGCCAGATCAGTTCGCTGATCAGGTAGGCGCTGGCGGAAAGCGCCCCCACCCGTCGGTCAAACAGTTTCATCCCCAGCAACCACACCCACAGGGCCGCCAGCACGGTGAAGACATGGTTGATGACCACGGGCAAATAATCCCCGCCATATACCATGGCGGTGGTGGGCACGCCGGTCTTCGGCGGTCCCAGCAGCCGGAACGCCCCGGCCAGAACGGCGGGCCAGACGGGGGGATGCAGCAAGTCGGGATGGTCCTGGATGGGAACCGCCGCGTCCTGCGCGCGTTCCGCCAGCCGCCACACGGACAATGGCCGGATGCATTGCGTCGTCATCCGGCCGTGAAGCGCCATGTTTCGCGCCAGTTGCGCTTCTTCCATCGCGCGCGGATCTGTCAGGCCCTGAAAGGTCGAAAAGGTGAAAAGCGCCGCCATGGCCGCGGCAAACAGGACAAAGAGCACCCCTTGGATGACTCTGCGCCCCGACCCGGCATCCATCTGGTAGACCAGGTTCTGCACATTGGATTCAAATGGTAGCGCCATGGGTAATGCCTCTCCGGATCTCTACTCGTCCTTGGGATTCCGCAGTCCGAATTCATTCAGTTTACGGTGCAGGGTCCGGCGGCTGATGCCGAGATCCTGGGCGGCCTTGACCCGGCTGCCCTTGTGCCGCCGCAGGGCTTCTTCGATCAAGTGGCGTTCTGCATCGCGCAGCAGGCTGCCGGCGCGGGCCGCCGGCCCGGCCGGACCGGGGCCTGACCGGAGGGCCGGGGGCAGATCGCGAACCGTCAGCTTATCCCCGTTGCCGAGCACCACCATGCGCTCGATCACGTTGCGCAGCTCGCGCACGTTGCCGGGCCAGGAATAGGCCGACAGCGCCGCCATCGCCTCCGGGGTGATCCCGGTCACTTTGCGGCCATGCTCCTTGGCCAGCGTTTGCAGGTAGTGCTGCGCCAGCAGCACGATGTCGCCGTCCCGTTCCCGCAGCGGCGGCAGGGTCAGGTTCACCACATACAGCCGGTAGAACAGGTCCTCGCGGAAGGCGCCGCTCGCCACGCTTTTTTTCAGGTCGCGGTTCGTGGCGGCAATCAGCCGCACATCGACGCTGATGCTTTCCGAGCCGCCGACCCGCTCAAACCGGCGCTCTTCCAACACGCGTAGAATCTTGACCTGCAGGGCCGGGTCGATCTCGCCGATTTCATCGAGGAAGAGCGTGCCCCCGTCAGCGAGTTCGAAGCGGCCGCGCCGCCGCTCCACGGCTCCGGTGAAGGCGCCTTTTTCGTGGCCGAACAGTTCACTTTCCAGGAGCGTAGGGGCCAGTGCCGCGCAATGCACCGGAATAAAAGGCCCTTGCGCGCGAGGGCCGCACTGGTGGATGGCGCGGGCCACCAGTTCCTTGCCGGTGCCGCTTTCCCCCTGGATCAGGACCGTGGCCCGCGTCGGCGCCACCTGCCGGATGGTATCGAACACCTCCTGCATCGCAGCCGACGTGCCCAGGATTTTTTCGAACCCGTATTTGGAATCCAGTTGCGCCTTGAGCCGCTGGTTTTCCGCGCCCAGACGACGCTCGGCCAGGGCGCGCTTCAGCAACAGCTCGAGCCGATCGAGATTGACGGGCTTGGTCAGGAAATCATAGGCCCCGCGTTTCATGGCCTCCACCGCGGTCTCAATACTGCCGTAGGCGGTCAAGAGGATCAATACGGGCCGGGGGTCCCGGCCGAGCAAGCGCGACAGCAGGGTCATGCCGTCCATCCCGGGCATGCGCAAATCCGAGAGGACCACATCCGCGGAATGCATTTCCAGCCATTCCAGCGCGCGCTGGCCGTTTTCCGCCTGGGCCACCGCATATTCGTCGCGCAGCGCCCGGGCCAGGCCCTCGCGGGTGTTCTTCTCGTCGTCCACGATTAAAATAACCGGCCGGTCGCTCATGGAACGGGGGCCTCGGCAGCCGCGGTTTGGGGTTCGGGTTCCCGGGGCGCCGTCAGCAGGCGAATCCGCTGGTCATCCCTCTGGAAGTTCAGCTGGATGCGGGTTCCTCCCGGCCGGCTGTCCACCAGCACGGTTCCCCCATGGTCCCGCACAATGCGTTGCACAATCATCAGGCCCAGACCGTGGCCGTCGGCCTTTGTGGAGTGGAACGGCTCGAAGAGATCGCTCATCTGCCCCGAGGAAATGCCTGATCCGGTATCGAGGAATATGGCCCCGACCATCCGGTCGGATGTCTCAAAGGAAATGCGCAGGACCCCGCCACCGGCCATCGCCTGGATGGCATTGCGGATCACGTTGAAAAAAGCCTGCCGAACCTGGCCGCGATCAACCCAGGCCGTAGGCAATCCCTCCGCCGGCTCGATTTCCACGACCACTTTGCGGTCTTGGATCTCCGCCGCCAGCGTCGCGAGCGTTTCGTCCACGATCTCCGGCAATGAACTGGGTTCGAACGTCGGCAGGCTGGGACGGATGGCCTTCAGAAATTGCGAAAGGATCCGGTCCAGTCGTTCGATTTCCCCGCGCGCCACATCCAGCAGCTCCTTGAAGGGTGCGCGTTGCTCCTCCGGCAGCGTACGCAGGCCGCGGTCCATGAGTTGCAGGTGGATCGTCAGCGAATTCAACGGATTTCCGATTTCATGCGCCACTCCGGCGGCCAGCATCAGGAGCGCATTCAGCCGCTCGGACTCAACGAGTTCCGCCGCGTGATTCCGTTCCCCGGTCACATCCCGCAAAATGATCACCACCCACGGGCGGTGGTCCGCCGGATTCTCCAGCGGGGCCAGATAGACCGCCAGAAACCGGTGTTCAGGATAGGAAATCTCAATTTCGCGGCTGGCGACCCGCGCCCATTCCTTTTCTTCCAGGCCCAGCAAGCGCTCCCATTCGATACCGGACACAAAGCGCTGCAGGGGCTGGCCGGAGACGGTGGCCTCGTCCAGGCCCAGCAGCCGGCAGGCGCCCCGGTTTGCGTACCCGATGCGACCTTCCGAGTCGAGCACCACAATGCCTTCGCGCAAGGCGTGGAAGATCGTCTCCAGCAAGCCGCGCTCCGAGGCCAGCCGCAGGAACTGGGCTTGCACACTGCCGGGATCCAGCCTGTCCAGCCGTTCGATCAACTTGTTCCAAAACGCCGATTTCATGAACATTCGCGGTCTGCCGCACCGGGTACTCTCCACAATGCAGCCAACGGCCGCAAACAAAAAAACGCGCGCAATTCGGTCACTCCCCACTTGACGCATGGCCTGACCCGTGAGAACAGTTAGGCATGGTGAGCGCAGACTCACCCCTTTGGTGAGAAGTCTGCAACCGGAGTCTGGAACCAACGAGGTGTCGCCATGAACATGGAAGAAGAGGAATTCAGCCCCTACGGCGCCTTCAGCAGTGGATGCGACATCCATGGTGAGGACTTTCTGCGCGAGTGCACCATGTGTGGGATTGAATTCTGCGCCGCCTGCTTCCCGAATTCCGCCCTCTGTTCCGACTGCGCCGCCCAGGGAGATCTCGATCTCGAAGACGATCCCCCCTCCGAGGAAGACAAGGAACTGCTCCTGCTCGGTGATTTGCCCGATGACGAAGTCGAGGCGACAGAAACCCCGCTCCCTGCGCCCCCCCCGGGGACAAAATCCGTGGCGCCCCCCAAGGCCAAGGCAGTCCCCAAAGCCAAGCCCGCCGGCAAATCCAAGGCGGGCAAGGCGAAGGTCCAACCGCAACCCAAGGTCAAACCCAAGGCCAAGCCAAAAGCCCCACCCAGGGCAAAAGCCAAGCCCAAGCAGAAAGCCAAGGCCAAACCCAAAGTGAAAACCAAGCCGAAGGTTTTCCCGAAACACAAAGCCAAGGCGACGCCCGCACGCAAGCCGCGCAAACGCTGATCTCCGGCCGATCCCGCGATTGCACCCTTTGATCCCCTTGACCTACCATCTCTGGACCATCGGGTGCCAGATGAACGAGGCCGACGCCCTGCGCGCCGCTGCCTTGCTGGAACGCGCCGGTCTGCAGCCAGTGGCCCACGCCCGCGAGGCCGACTTTCTGCTGTTGAACAGTTGCGTTGTCCGCCAGCAGGCCGAAGACAAGATTCTCGGACGTCTCCGCTACGTGGCCGAACTCAAACGGCGGCGCCCGGAGATCCGCATCGCCCTGATGGGCTGCCTCGTGGGCCGCAATCCCGCCGAACGGGCCAGCTTCGCCGCGCGGTTTCCGTTTGTTGACCTGTTCCTGCCGCCCTCGGATCTGGAACCCTTGTACCTATTCCTGCAGGCGCAAGGCTGTCCCCCCGCTCTGACGCCAGCGGCTTCAGACATCCCGCCGCTGCCGGATTCCCGGTCCGGGCATGCCATCCTCGCCCATCTGCCCGTGATGCTGGGCTGCTCCCAGGCCTGCACCTATTGTGTCATTCCCTATCGCCGCGGCGGGGAGCATTCCCGCCCGGCGGCCGAGATTCTGGCCGATGCCCGGGCCATGGCCTCCCGCGGCATCCGGGAGATCATCCTCCTGGGGCAGATCGTGGACCGCTACGGCCTGGATCGTCCCGGCGAAATCCGGTTGCCGGAACTGCTCCGGCAGGTGACGAGCGTGCCCGGCATCGCACGGGTGCGATTCCTCACCAGCCATCCGCTCTGGTTCACCGATGAACTGATCGAGACCATGGCCACCGTTCCCGGCCTCTGCCCGTATGTGGAACTACCCGTCCAGGCCGGCTCCGACGCCGTCCTGACCGCCATGCGCCGGGGCTACACCGCGGCCGACTTTGAAACCCTCATCGCCAAAATCCGCGCCGCCATTCCCCGCGTCGGCCTGTCCACCGACATGATCGTGGGCTTCCCCGGCGAAACCGAAGCGCAATTCGAGGAGAGCATGGCCCTCATGCGCCGGATCAATCCCGACATGATCCGCATCGCCAAATACTCTCCCCGTCCCCTCACCTATTCCGCGCGGCATCTGCCGGATAACGTATCCGATGCCGAAAAGGAGCGCCGGCGGGTGGCCATGGAGCGGCAACTGCGCTCCATGCTTACGGAAAAAAACGCCCCCCTGCTGGGCCAAACCGTCGAAATTCTCGTCGAACGCGTTGAAAAAAACGGCCGCCGCCATGGTCGCACCCCGGATTACAAGCCGGTATTCATCGTAGGTTCCGCCGCCGACCCCGGCGATTTGATTCAAGTCCGCATCACCTGGGCCGGTCCCTTCAGCCTCATCGCCCAGGCCCGGTAAGCCGTCCGCGGCCACGGATGCCGCCTGCGTTTCCACGACCCGGCAAGGGCGCATCCCCGTTGCATTGACAACGATCGGCCAAATTTGGAGTGCGGCGGGAAGCGAAGCTCGGCGAGCGCCATGCAGCCAAGCACCTTGTCTCCGCACTCCAAAATCGCCAACCATGGGAGACGGCGGTTCGATTCCGGGCGGTCAATGAAACGGGGATGCGCCTACCCGGCAACGCCCGGCATCCCGTACTTGCGTTTTCCGGGAAAAGGCGCATTCTAAACGGCCGACCAAGTTGGCTGCGTGCAACACCCGTTCCTCCATCCCTGCGGTCTTGTACAGTGGACATTGTGCATCGCGGCCGGGTGGGTGGGGTTTGGACCTGTCATCCAGCCGGCGGCGGCGCGCGAAGTGCGCGTCGCCACCTACAACATCCTCAACGGCACCGGGCAAGTCGGCAGCGATGCCTATAACGCAACCCGGGCCGTGCTGGGCCGCATGGATGCCGATATCGTCTGCTTCCAGGAACTGTACGCGACCACCTACGCCGCCTGGACCAACATGGCGGCCGAATTGGGCTATCCTTATACGGCGATGGGCGGCAACAATTCCACGGCCGACAGTTACTATCTCGGCTACTTCAGCCGTTTTCCGATCCTTGCCACCAACGCCGTGACGTCCCCGCCCGGCGCAAATGAACTGACCCGCCTGCCGTTCCGTGCCGTGGTCGACGTGCCCGACACCCAGCGGCCCCTTGTCCTGTGGACCATGCACCACAAGGCCAGCAGCGGCAGCATCGACAAGTTCCGGCGGGCCATTGAAGCCTATCGCATCGGGCAAGACATCCATGCCTATCTGGCGGACCATCCCGACCACGTCGAATACGTGCTGACCGGCGACATGAACGAAGACATCCGCGATTACCAGGCTCCGGCTCAGTTCACCTCCCAGCCATCCGGCGCACCGGGATATTATGTGCTGGGTTCCGACATCACCTTCCCGGTCCCCTACGCAACCTTTCCGACCGACCGCTACGCCGACGCCGGGGCCGGATTGCTGCACATGCCGGCCTTCTGGGAAGACTCCGCCACCCCGGTTACCCGGCCGGAATCAGGCCGCCAACTCGATTATGTCTTTCTCAGCCCGGCGCTGATGGCCAGCCCGCTGGGCTCACCGCAGGCCGAGGTCTACTATTCCGAGACGGACCTCGGCGGCGGCCTGCCCAAAGCCGGCGCCCCACTGCCTGCCGGGACCTGCGCCGCTTCCTCGGACCATCTGCCCATCTTCGTGGACCTGCACATGGCGGACTTCAGTGCCGTGCTGCCCTCTGCCACCTTTGCGGCGACCGGCGAGGTAGGCGGACCGTTCGAGCCCGAATACCAGACCTACACCGTCACCGAAACCAACGGCGTTGACTCTCTCTGGTTCGTGGAAGCCGATGTGGACTGGCTCGGAGTGGATATCCACGAATTCAACCTGTCGCCGCACGCAGCCATCGAGGTCGATGTCTTCTTGAATGCCTCTGCCGCGGCCCTCCCGCCCGGCATCCATGCCGGCGCGGTCCTGTTCTGGAATGAAACTTTCGAGCAGATGGAAACCCGCCAAGTGGTGCTGACCATTCGCGATACCCTGGCTATCGGCCCGGCAGACGGCCTCGCCGCCGTCGGCAATCCCGGCGGACCGTTCAGTCCCGCCGAAAAGATTTTTGTCATATCCAACAAACAAGCCGCTGTCATGGCCTTCACGGCCACCGGCACGGAGAGCTGGCTGACGCTTTCGCCCGCCAACGGGCAGCTCCAGGGCGGGGAAGCGGTCGAGGTCACCGTGGCCCTGAATGCCAACGCCGCGGCCCTCCCCGTCGGCCAATATTCCGACACCGTGGTCATCTCCAACCAGACCACCGGCCTCATTCACCAACGCCCCGTCACCCTTTCCATCATCCGCCCCCTGTGCGATGCCGTGGACCGCTGCGATCTGCCCTGGACCACAGGCGGCGACGCCGATTGGTTCCATCAAACCAACACTTCCGCTGACGGCGTGGATGCCGCCCAGAGCGGCGCCATCGGCCCCTCCCAGCATACCTGGCTGGAAACCACAGTCACCGGGCCCGTGAACGTCCATTTCCACTGGAAGACTTCCTGCCGCAGTTCCCATTATCTGCGATGGCATGTCGATGGCTCCCCCGTCACCTCGATTTCCGGTCAAACGGAATGGACCAATCGAATGCAGGAACTCGCGGCCGGCCCCCATACCCTCCGCTGGGTCTTTACGAACACAACAACCGCGCCGGAGGGATCAAACGCCGTCTGGGTGGATCAGGTCGTCCTGGATTACCTGACGGCCACGCCATCCGCGACCTGGTATCCATCCGGCTTGCCCGGCGGACCCTTCTCCGCCGCCACGCGGGAATATGTCCTCACCAATGCCGGTCCGGAAGCCATCACCTGGTCCGCCGCGCCCAATGCCGATTGGCTCACAATTCTTCCTGGCGACGGCGTACTGGAATCCGGCGCCAGCACCACGGTCCTGGTCATGCTGAATGAGGAAGCGGATGTGCTGCCCGTCGGCTCCCACTCCGGAGGGATAACCTTTTCCAATCAGACCACTGGCACAACCTTCCAGCGGCAGGTCTGGCTCAACATCCAGGACTATCTGGTCATCTCCCCGTCCTATCTGTGGTTCGAAGGCTTCGCTGGCGGGCCGCCGCCCCCCGCGCAATACCTGACCGTCTCCAACAGCGGCCCTGATTCTGCCGAATGGTCCATCACCCCATCCACCAATTGGGCCACGGCAACCCCCGCCGACGGACTCCTCGCTCCCGGGGAAACCGTTGCCGTGGAAGTCGCCATTTCCTCCGCCACCAACATGCTACGGCCCGGCTGGCTCTATCTCGAACTCGCTTTTTCCAATATCACGACCGAAATCCTCCAGTACCGAATCGTCTATCTCTCCCTCGCGGAACCGTTGGCGGCCAGCGCCAGTGCCAGTGCAATCTCCGGCCCCGTTGGCGGACCGTTCAGTCCCGGGGCCATCACCTTCACCCTGACCAACCAGAGCCCCGTTGCCCAAACCTGGTCGGCGGCCGACAACGCGAACTGGCTGGCGCTGGACCACACCGGCGGGACCCTCGCCGGTCACAGCGCCACCGCCATCACCGCCACCATCAACGCCAACGCCAGCAGCCTGCCCATGGGCAGCTACTCCGCCGGCGTCGTATTTTCCAATCCGGCGACCGGGTCCCGCATCGAGCACCTGCTCACGCTCTCCGCCGGCATTGTCTTCTGCGAGGCCCTCGAAGCCTGCGATCGGGAATGGACCCTGGGCGGCACCGCCCCCTGGCAGTATCAAACCAATGTCACCCACGACGGCGCCGACGCGGCTGTCAGCGGCCCCGTTGGCAACAGCCAGGAAAGCTGGATGCAGACGGTCGCGCCCGGTCCGGGCACCCTCTCCTTCTGGTGGAAGGTCAGTTCCGAAAGCAACTGGGACTTCCTGGAGTTCTGGATTGATCAGGTCCGCACCAACCGCATTTCCGGCGACGTCGATTGGCACGTGCAATCCTATGAACTCGGCCCCGGCGAACATTCCCTCGCCTGGCGCTATGTCAAGGACGGCAGCGTGTCCAATGGCACCGACCGAGGCTGGGTCGATTTCGTCACGTGGAGCCCTGCCCGTACGGCCATGGGCGTGCCCATCGCCTGGTACCAGCGCTTCGGCCTGGCACCCGCCCAGAACCAAACCTGGGATGACCTGGACTGGCTGCCTGCCGCAAGCACTGTTCCCAACTGGTTCCAATATCGTGCCGGGCTCGATCCGACGGATCCGGAAGACAGCTTCCGGGTACGCGCCATCCAGCAACCGGCCGGCGAACCTGTCCGACTCGAGTGGTGGGGCGGCACCAACGGCCCGGCCACCCCCTATCTCATCCAAAGCACACTGGATCTCCAGCACGGCCCATGGGAACCCATCGGCACCAGCCCACGAGTGCCCGGATGGAATATCTGGACCAACGACGCGCCCCCCGAAGCCATGCGCTACTTCCGCATCCTCGCCCCGACGGACCCCGCGCCATAGCATGCGGGCGATCCAATTCTCAAGCCGGCGAACTGTAGACGCGACGCCCTTGTCGCGTTTTGTTTTTTTCAACCGACAACAGCCGCCACCTCACCGCGGTGGCCTACAGCATCATCCCGACATGGCCCCGGCCGCCGGCCGGTTGACATTCCCACCCGCTTCCCGTACATTCCCTCCCCGTTGTTCCCGGCGGGATAGCTCAGTTGGCAGAGCGGAGGACTCATAAGCCTTAGGTCACCGGTTCGACCCCGGTTCCCGCCACCAC
>JAAZBB010000042.1 GCA_012514035.1 Lentisphaerota bacterium
CGCACCACCGCCAGCGCGCGCGAGGCCGCCTCCACCAGGGCCCCCAGGGATACGCCGAGAATCACCACGGCCAGCAGCACCTCGATGAGGGTCATGCCCACTTTCCGGCTCTGCCGGGGTTGGGGGTTGATGGTTAATGGTGGATGGTTGGGGGTTGATGAAAATGGAGGGCTGGACCTGGAATACCGCCCATGGCCCACAGATTTCCTGAACTCCGACCCCCGAACCCTCATTCCCGGCCTACTCACGCTCCACCTTCGCCTTCCCGGTCACGGGATCCACCTGGATACGCGCCGTGCGGTTTTCATCGTCGCCGATTTTGATTTCGTAGGCTTCGCACATGCCATTGGGAAAATAGTTCACGTAGTACAAGTCGTCAATCGCACGCCCGCCGCGGAAAGAGATGATCTTGACCCCGTCCTCCAACTTGCGTTCCAGCACCGGCTGCAGGCCCGGCCCCTCCTCCGGGGGCGGGGCCTCGCCGCCGAAAACCACGGTGCCCATGGTCGGCGCCCCCTGGCCGATATTGCCGAAAAACATGTCTTTTTTCACGCCCGGCTGGCCCTGGTCCACCAGTTCCAGCGTGCCCTTGCGCTCGTCGAAGAGGATTGCCATGTAGCGCTGGCCGAGCACGGCCTTGGATTGCGCGTGGCGGTGCATCATCAGGACCAGGCGGGTGGACATGCGCAGTTTCGCCCCGCGGAACGAGCGGGCGAACATGGGAACGGCTACCGCAGAGGCCACGCCGAGGATGACCACCACCAGGAGGATTTCGATCAGGGTGAAACCTCCGCGCCCGCCGTTGAGCCGCCGAGCGTTCATGACCACAGCGCCGCTCCCCGTCCGGCCCGCAGCTCTACTTCACGTCGTCGGAGCTGCCGAAACTCATATCCGGCCCCGCCGAGGCCAGGGCATAGATGTTGCCCTGCTTGGTGTACTGGAATTCCATGCCCCAGGGATCCTTGAGCGACTCGGCCTTGCGCAGGTAGGGGCCGTTCCAATTCGGTTCACTGCCCTTGGTGATGAGGTTCTGCAGGCTGTCCGGCAGCTTGCCGTTGTCGGTTTCGTAGAGATCAATGGCCGTGCTGATGGCCCCGATGCTGGCCCGCGCGGCGGCGACCTGGCTCTGCCCCACCCGTCCGCCCAGCCGCGGCACCGCAATCGCCGCTAGAATGCCGATGATCACCACCACCAGCAGGATTTCGATCAGCGTGAAGCCGGCATCCCGGCGTTGCATGTCCTGGTTGCGTCTTTTCATCCTGCACCTCCGATTCGTGCGTTGTACCACGAAAGAGACTTTATCACATGCCGCCGGTCCCGCCCAATTCCTTTTTCGCCCGCCGGCCCCGCCGCACCAGGCAATCGCATCCTGCCGCGGGGCCCCGCGATGGCACTCCCGGGATTATTGCGGAGTTGACGGCGCCCATGGAGACCAATGGCCTGCCGCCAAGGACAAGCGAAGCCGGTCCGACTGGCCTGAATTTCCGGTCGTTTGCGTTTATGGAGTTTATAAACTCCATAAATACGGATTTCCGCAAGGCGTGCCCCGAAAGCCATGAATCTGCCACAATGCAGGCGCCGATTCCTCCCTTCGATGGTTCTTTTGTCTGCGGAATCGGACCGGGCCAGCACCAGGCTGCATCGAAATTCCTCCGCGCTTCCTGCGTCGTTTTTCGGGGCCGGGCCCCAGTCCCAACGACTGCCCGGCTGCACCATGTCTTCGCATGCCCGGCGGGGAGGCACCGGGTGGCAGCTGGGGTGCAAATTGTCGCCGGGAACGCGGCGGCTGATCCGTCATGCCCCAACCAACGCCCAGCGCCTGATGGGGAGATAGCGGCCGGCCATGCTCTCATAAAGAAGGAGTTCATGTACCGCCTGCTCCCTGACCGGGACCCGGCCATGGCGCACCAAGACATTTCGGAAGGTCGGCAAATCCCGGAGCCGGGTGATGCGGCCCAATGTCAGATGGGGCGAAAATGTCCGTGGATCGGGCTGCCAACCGCAGACGCGCAGGGCATTGGCAACCTGGTCGTGCAGCGCGAACAAACCTCCTGATTCGACGCCGAGCCAGATGACCCGGGGATGCCGTGCTCCGCCAAACACTCCCAGTTCCCCGAACGACAACATGAAGGCCGGAACCGCCGCCGCCGCCGCGGTCAGGGCATCCATCAGGGCCGGGATCCGCTCCTCGCTTGTCTCACCAAAGAATTCAACCGTCAGGTGCAGGTTCTCCGGGCGTACCCAGCGGATCCGGTCCGCATGGAGTTCCCGCTGCAGCCCGGCAAGCCATTCCCGCAAGGCATCCGGAACCGCCACCGCCACCCCCGCAAACAACCGCCGGGCCATCGACCGTCCTATTTGCGCCCCGACAACACCTTCCGGAGAATCTCCTCCAACGGCATGTCCGGAGTGACGGACCCGGCGATGTCGCGGACCATGTGTTGCGCCTCAGCCTGTTTGTGTCCCAGCGAAATCAAGGCCAACAGGGTATCGCGCAGTTTGGCCTCATTCGGACCCGGTGCCTTCCCGCCGGTCACCGCTTCCATCAGGTCCCCCTTGCCCAGCTTGTCGCGCATTTCCAGCACGATGCGTTCGGCGGTCTTGCGGCCGATGCCGGAAATACCGCTAAGGCGCTTGACGTCTCCGTTGGCCACGGCCGCCTTCAGGTCGCGCACGGCCAGGCCGCTCAGCACGGCCAGGCCCAGGCGGGGCCCGATGCCGTTGATGGACGTCAGCAGGCCGAACATGGTGCGTTCGTCTTCGGTCATGAAGCCAAACAGAAGGTGGGCATCTTCCCGCACCACCGGAACGGTCAGCAGTTTCACGCGCGCACCCGCGGCCGGCAGGCGGTCATAGCTGCTGAGGGGAATGGCGGCTTCGTAGCCCACGCCGTTCACATTGACCACCACGCGCGTGGGTCCCTTTTCCTCCAGCACTCCGTCCAGAAAAACGATCATGCTTCGTCTCGCTCCAGGCCTGTTCGACACGCGTCCATGCAAAAACCCGCCGCGCCCGCACGCTGCGGCGGGTGAGGGCGGCCGTCCGGCGCGATCCGGACTGGCGGCTAGGCCGTGGCCTTTTTGGCCAGCCTGGCTTTGGCTTTCAACCGTTTGATCCGGCGGGCCCGGGCCTTGCGTTTTACTCTAGGTCTTAATTGCTGTCCCATAAGGCCGCGAGTCCTATCAAATCCCGTGTTTACAAGTCAAGCGCCGTACCGTCATCGCAGTTGATTTCCGGAGAAAACGGGGCATGATTTCCCATGGAGACAACTGCAACCCGGAGGACGCCATGCTGGAACTTGCCGTAATGAGCGCCGCATTTGCATTGGGGGCCGCCATTCCCGACCGCTACGCCTGCTCGAACCATTCCCCCCCGCTGGCCTGGAGCGAAGTCCCGGCCAACACCCAGAGCATCGCCATCCTGTGCGACGATCCCGACGCGCCCGGGGGAGATTGGGTACATTGGGTGCTCTTCAACCTCGCGCCCGAGGTTCAAGAGCTGTCCGAGAATGTCGCGCGCCGCGCCCCCCTGCCCGGCGGCGCCCTGCAGGGGCTGAACGACTTCGGCCGCGTGGGTTATGACGGTCCCTGCCCGCCGCCCGGCCGGCCCCACCGCTACTATTTCAAGGTCTACGCCCTCGACACCCGCCTGGATCTCGATGCACAGGCGTGCAAACCGGATCTGCTCCGGGCCATGCAGGGCCACATTCTGGCCGAAGGCGCGCTGATAGGCACCTACGCCCGGTCATCCGCCCGCTGATTGGACTATTCGACGCCCGCGCTTTCCCAAGCCGCGACAGGTCGCGGTTCCCCAAGCGGCGTCATGCCGCCGCACTCCAAAGTTATCGGAGGGTGGACCAAGTGGCCCCGTCGCGCGCCTTGTAGCGGCCGATCACGCCATGGCCGCCCGTTTTTTCGTACCACGTGGAGGCGGCCAGCGGCGCCCGGTCGTTCAGCGCCTTCGTCGGGTCCGGCCGCGGGCCCGGGCTCCAGACCACCCAGGCCAGCGGCGAATTCGGCGAGTCGTCCACCTTGCCGCCCGGCACCTGGCAGGAGGGAAAATCGCTGGGGACCCAGACCGGATAGCGGTCGTCCTGCTTCGAGCCGTTCATCCAGTAGTTTTCCGGCGCGGCGTACTTGTAGGTGCTGCCCGGATGGAACGGATCTTCCAGCAGCGTCGAAGTGGCCGAGCGCTTGTTCTTCGGCAGATAGCCGCCGTCGGCCAATTCCCGCGGAAGCTGCAGCACCTCTTGCCGATCCGCCGCCATGCACGACACGACCACCGGCGGGTAGTGCCCGTGGTCGGTCCGGTACGCTTCCAGCGCGACTTCCGCCGTCCGCAGATCCACCAGCACCCGCCCCACCCGGCCGCGTTCGACCGCGGCCAGCACCGGCGGGCCCGCCAGCGCCGCCAGCAGCCCCAGCACCGCCAGCGCCACCAGCAGTTCGATCAATGTAAAACCCGGTTTCAATCCCGTTTCTTCAACCGGTACGTTCGGTTTGGCTCATCGCTGAAATCTTCCATCAAGATCACCCGAACCGGCGTGACGTCCACCGGACTCCAGACGCCGCCTTCCGGGTCGGTGGTGGCTTCCAGGACGAAGTCCTCGTAATCGGCCGTGAATTGCACCGCCACGCCGCCATGCGGTCCCTGCGCCACGTGCAGCACCGGGCCGATCTCCTGCACGAACAGTTCGTAGCCGTCGATCCAGGTGTCGCTTTCCTGGTTCAGAATCCCCACGGCTGAAAACCAAGTCGAGGTGGCGGGCGGCGGCCCCAGATCCGTCCGCGGCAACCGCAGAGGCAGGGTCCGTCCCGTGGCGTCCGCGGCCGTACAAATCCGGTTTGACCACGCCGCCTGGCCCCAGCCGTTGGTGTCCGCCAGCCGGATGCCGTCGAGGCGCACCCGCATGCCCTGCCAATGCTCGCCGCCCAACTCCCGCGCGGGATCGAAAATTGCGCTGTCGTCCGTATTCTTCAGGTCCGCCAGCGTGATCGCTTCCACGGCCGGCAGCCCGACGTTCGCCTGCACCAGCGTCACGTCGAAATCGTTCGAGGCCGTCGTGCGATGCATCTCGTTGACGTTGCGCTTGCCGTTGTAGAATATCGCCTTGCGCGCGGTCACCTCCACCAAGTCGCCCTTGCGGAACTTCCGCCCGGTCCCGTCGAACATCACCCGTTGCATCTCGTTTGACCAAATCGTTTCGTCGTAGTGGTCCCCTATGTAACTGCGCTGCGCCATATACAGCGCCGTGCCGCCGCGATCCCCTTCCGCCACGGCCTGGATGAACATCTGATACTGTCCGCCGTCCGACGGACTCGAAGCTTCGGGGTTGAAAGCCGGATCCAGCATCTCCTCCGGATCGTTCAGGATCACGCCCCGGATCGCGAAGGGCAGGGTTTCCGCCCAATCGCTGGCCCCGTTCGTCTTGACGGCCTGCAGTTCCGTGTGCGTCACCACCGACGTTTGTCCGAAAGCCGCCGCAGCGCCCAGCGCCAGCATTCCCGCCATCCATCGCATTTTCATCGTCTACTCCTTGTGTTCCGTCGTCGTGATGGTCAATTTGCCGTGCCGCACGCCGCGGACGGCGGCCAGCTTGTCCGCCAAGGTCCGCACCCGATCGGCGGGGCCACGCACCACGAGCGTCTCCAGGCAGTCGTGGTGGGTCAGGTGCACGTGCATGACCGACACGATCAGGCCCTCGCTGTCGTGCTGGATGCCCGTCAGCTTTGCCTGCAGATTGCGTGCGTGGTGGTCGTAAACGAGGGTAATTGTCCCGGCGATCTCCTGGCGACCGCGACGCGACCGGTGCTCGACGACCGCGTCCCGCACCAGGTCCGCAACCAGCGCCGACCGGCTCGCCGCCCCTTTCGCCGCCACCAGGGCGTCCAGATCCACCGCCAAACCGTTCGGCAGCGATAAGCTCAGCCGCGTTGCGCCCGCCGCCGCGTTGTTATTACGATTTTTCATATTTGTAATACTCGCACGGACAAGCGGTTCGCGCAAGAACAATTTGACGGTGCCGCCGTCCGTCCGCTACGTTCCGGATCCCATGAAACGCCTGGGCGCCATATTGCCGCTCGTTCTGCTCGGCGCCTGCGCCCGCGCGCCCGACCCCGCCACGGCGCATTTTCTGGCGCAGATGCACTCTGATCCGGAGCTGCGCATCGAAGACGCCTACAAGTGGCTCTTCCATGCCACGCGCGGCGGGGAACATGCCCTGGTCAACGAGGGCGCGGTCCGCCAGTGGCTAGAAACCGAATGGGCCACCCTCGGCCCGGCGCGGCCCGGCGAACCCCTCTGGGTCCCGCTGACCGCCGACGGCCGCATCGGCCGCCTGAACCTGCGTCCCTACCGAGAACACGGCGGCGACCGGGCCGCCCTGCACGACGCTTTTGTCGCCGGCGCGGCATCCTTTGATGCCCGCCCGATCGGCTTCCAAAAAGCCTGGCGGGCATTCGGCCGGGCGCTCAAGGGCGCCCCCGCCGGCCACCTGACCCGGGCCGCATGGGAGCAATTTGATCGCCAGATGCGCGCCCAAAGATATCCGGCCTGCCATCACAGCGCCGAATATCAGCAGGCCCGTCAACCCGCATATCGCGTGCTGCCGGCGGCCGAAGCCCGGCGCTTGCTGGAGGCGCTCCCGCCCCCCCGGCCGGACATCATGCCGCCGGGAACCGGCACCTGACCCGGACTCCGCCACGGGGGCCCGAATCAACGCTCAGCGTTCCGCCGAACACTTCGGCTCGGTGGCGCATGATGCGCAATCCGCTGCCGCCTTCGCGGTCGGGGGGCTTATCCGCCGCGAACCCGTGGCCATTGTCCTCGATGGTCAGTTCGCCGCCCGCCCGGTCGTAATCCAGCGCCAGCACAATGCGCGTGGCGCCGCCATGCTTGACCGCGTTGTTCACGGCTTCCTGGGCAATCAGGTAGAGGTGTTCCGCCGTGCCGGCATCCTTCGGCCGGCCTTCGCGCTCGGCATAGAATTCGATATTCTTCTGGAACAGCGCACCCGCTTCTTCCGCCAGCCGTCGCAGGGCGTCCGGCAGGCCGTCCTCCGTCAGCGCCACCGGCGCCAGTCCCCGCGCGATGCGCCGCACCTGGCTGACAGCCTCCTTCAGGGTCGCGGCGATTTGGGCGGCCTGTTCTTCCGCAGTGGCATCATCGGTCCCCAGCCGCTGGCGATAGGCGCCGAACAGATACATGGTACCGGACAGCTTCTGGCCCAGGGAATCATGCAGGTCGCGCCCGATGCGCGCCTTTTCGCGCCCCGAAATCCGCAGCACTTCATCCTCCAGCTGCCGCCGCTCTTCCATCACGGATTGCAGCCGGCGGTTGGCCTCCGCCAATTCCGCCGTGCGCCGCCGCACCAGCTCCTCCACCCGGCGCGAACGGCCCGCCAGCGCCAGCAACAGGGCCGCCAGCGCCAGTGAAACCGCGGTCCCCGCCACCGCGATGTTCCGCGGGACGCGCGCCCGCGCCGCCGCCCAATACGCCCGGTCGGCCTCGGCCACAAAACGCCACTCTTCGTTCGCGAGGCTGAATTCCCTCACAAAGCGCCATTCCCCGTCTGGTCCTTCGGCCGGCGGCGCATCCCTCGGCGACACCAGGCGGGCCAGAACACCCTGGACACCATCACTCCTGGCCGTCGCCAGAATGCGCTCCGGCTGGAACAGCCCGACGGCGAACCCCTCCAATTCGCCTCCCAAGGCGCCGGAACCGGATGCGCGCTGGTACACAATCGGGGCAAACATGTAATACTCCCCGGCCGGCTTGCCGGAAGCGTTCAGCGCCGGCGAGCCGCCCAGCGCAAACACCCCCGTCTGCGCCATGGCGGCAATCGCCGCCCGGCCTTCCGGGCGGGAAGCGAAATCATACCCCGGGGGAATGCCCAATCCGCCCGGTGGCGTCTGGTAAGTCAGCGGGTAATAGCCGACGGCAGGGGTCATCGCTTCGAAACCACCCCGGTCGTCGGCCCGGACGATGGCATGTCCCGCCCCGCCGGCCTGCTCATAGGTTGTGCGCATGTCATGCGGAATGCCCTGCGCAAACCCATAGGCGCCCAGGATCCGGCGCTGGTAGATCATTCCCTTGCGCACGATCTCCTCGAAGGCCTCCGCCGACACCTGGTCGGACAGCGTGTGCAACTGGCGGATGGAATCCAGCACCTCCATGAACAACTGGATCTCGCGCAAGGTGCGTCCAAACAGCTTGTCGGCCGCCTGCTGGAATTCGCGCTCCACCCGCACATATTCCTGCCCCGCCTGCCACCGCGCCACCCAGGCGGTCGTCCCCGCGCCGACCACCAGCACTACCGCCGCCAGGACCACCTGCCAGCCGGCCGTCCGGATGGCTTTCCCGCTCCCCTGGCCGTTCTTGACTGCCCGGTCTTCGTGCATATGCCCGAAACCGTACACCGCCCGGCCCCATGCGCGCGACATGAAAAATCCATCCTCGCAGATCCGGATTGCGCTCCGGCCGTCTTCCATGCCAAGGTGAACACCTGGTCCGGATTCATGAATACATCCTTGTCTGCCATCACCCGCCGCGGCTTCACCCTGATCGAGGTCCTCATGGCGCTGGGGATCTGCGCCCTGCTGGCCGCCGCCACTGCCGCGGCCATCTCCTTTGCCGCCCGCGCCGAACGCATGGCCATCCGCAGCGGCGAGGCCGCCCTGCTCCTGCCCTCCCTCTATGCCGCCCAGCGTCTCCATCCGGACGATCCGCCCGTCAGCCCGCGCGGCTGGCGAGTCGAGCACGACACCCGCATCGTGGAACTGGCCGATGACCTGTTCCAGGAATGGCATACGCTCTCCGTGACAGTTCCCGGCCATGAAATTCCTCCGTTCACCCTCCACATCCTTGGTGATGCGCCATGAATGCCCTCCCGCCCCGCACGCTGGTGATCCTGGCCGCCGCCCTCGGTTGGAACCTGATGGAAAAACACCGGCCCCGGACCCGGCTGGTGTTCCGCCCGGTTGCGCCCGGCCCGCTGTCGCTCACCTGCCCGTCCCAGGCCACCCTCCGCACGGCCCGCCCCCCCACGGATCACGGCGTGATTGCCTCCGGCTGGCATCACCGCGACCTGGCCCGGCCGTTTTTCTGGGAGCAGTCCGCCGCGCTGGTACGGGGCCCCCGCATCTGGGACGCGGCGCGTGCCGCTGGCCAGACCGTCGGCCTGGCCTTCTTCCAGCAAAGCCTGGGCGAACGACTCGATCTGGTCATTTCGCCCAAACCCATCCATCGTCATCACGGCGGCATCCTGATGGACTGCTACACCCGTCCCGAACCGCTCTATGCCGAGCTCTGCGCCGAACTGGGCCGCCGCTTTGATCTCTTCCACTATTGGGGCCCCCTCGCCCGTACGCGCGTGGGACGCTGGATTGCCGCGGCGACGCTCCGGATCCTCGCCCGTCCCCAGGCGCCGGATCATCTGTTCGTCTACCTGCCCTCCCTGGACTATGACCTCCAGCGCCACGGGCCCGATTCCCCGCAGGCCGCCGCCGCACTGGCCGAAACCCTGACCCAGATCGAACCTCTGGTTGCCGCCGCCGAGGCGCAAGGACGCGAATGGCTGGTCACCGGCGACTACGCCATCGAATCCGTCACGGCCCCGGATGGCGCAGTGTTCCCCAACCGCATCCTTCACGCCGCCGGACTCTTCCACACCCGCGAAACCGCCCGCCTGCTCTACCCCGACTTCTTCACGTCTCGCGCGTTTGCCGTCGTGGACCATCAAATCGCCCACTTGCATGTCCCCGATCACGCGGACTTGCAGCAGGTGCGCGAACTCTTCGCCGCCGAACCCGGCATCGGAGAAATCCTCGACCGGGAGGCGCAATCCGAACGCGGCATTCATTTTCCCGAACGCTCCGGCGACCTGCTGCTCATCGCCGCCCCCGGCCGTTGGTTTGCCTATCCCTGGTGGACGGATCCCCGCCAGGCCCCCGACTATGCCCGCCAGATGGACATCCACAACAAACCCGGCTTCGACCCCGTTGAACTGTTCTTTGGTTTTCCCCCGCCCCATACCTCGCAGAAGACGGAGAAAATCCGCGGCACGCACGGCCGCTCGGGCCCCGGACACGAAATCGCCGCCGCCGGACTGTTTCCGGAGGCGGCATCGTTCGCCGGCCTGGCGGCCGCCTTGCGCGACCGCCTGAACCCGCCCGAACGCTGAGCTGACCGCGCCCGGGACGGCGGCGCTGGCCCCGGACTACTTGCCCTTGTGGACGTTGAGCATGGTCAACAGGTCTTCCAGGTCGGCCTGGAGATCCTCTTCATGCTCAACCTCGTCCTGCAGAATCTGCAGCACGATGTTGTAAGTCACCGGATCCTTGTTCAGCGTGTAGTTCAGCAGATTCTTGTAGGTCATGATCGCGCATTGCTCGCCCTTGATGTTCTGATCGAGCACCGCCTTGACGAACGGATCCTCCGGCGCGTCATAGCCGCAGTTGGTCAGCTTGTACCATTCCTTGGGCTCGGTGACCGGTGTGCCGCCGAGCTGCAGGATGCGGGTCGCCAGCATATCCGCATGCCGCAATTCGTCGGCCGCGTGCTCCGTCAGCTCCGCGATCACGGCTTCCTTCATCGGGCCCTTCACCACCTTCGCCCCGATCCAGTACTGATAATACGCCAGCCACTCGTCGGAAAACGCCTTGTTCAGCACCCCGATGAGCTTCTTCACATCCATGTCGACAATCGCAATTCCCTTGGTTCCCATAGTCCTCTTCCTTTCTGATAAGCGGTCCCAATACGCGGTCTGCCTTGGTTGAATGTTTTCACATTAAGCCAGCGCCCGGGCCGGGTCAACCCCGATTCGAACCTTTGCCCCGATTCGAACCTTTCAGGCCCGGCCGGCCCGCCACCCGCCGCAGAAAACCGCCTCGTGGAACCCTGGAAAACAGGCATCATTCCCGCCCCGGCCCGCTAACCCGCGGAACGGACACAAAAAACCGGTTGCCCTTTCCATATTTTGAGCATATGTTCATTTACAAGCTGACCCATAACCTCAGCCGGTCGAGAAGGAGAATGCAGATGCCCAATCATGTTGAAATCAGGTCCGGCGGACTGGACGCCGGCTCAAGCCGCCATGCGCGGGGTAACCAGGCCGGAGGCCGCTGACATGCCCCGCCCCTTTTCGCGACGCTTCGTCGGCTGGACGCCGGGAACCGTCCTGTTCAAGCCGGCCGGTGTCGCGGTGTCGCAGCTCGAAACCACCGTGCTGAGCCTTGACGAGGTCGAGGCCCTTCGGCTCGCCGACCTCAATGGCCAATACCAGGAAGCCGCCGCCGAGCACATGAAAATTTCGCGCGCGACCTTCGCCCGCATCGTTGAATCGGCCCGCCGCAAGGTGGCCGACGCCCTGATCCACGGCAAGGCGCTGCAGATCCAGACCGAACCCGGCGACGCGCCACCCGCCTACGCCCTCGCCCCCGGTGCCTGCCACCGCCGCGGTTGCGGCTGCCATGGCCACGGACGTGGCCGCGGCCGCTACATCGAATACCCCCCCCGAAAGGAAACCCCATGAAAGTCGTCATCACCTCCTCCAACAAGACCCTGGCCGATCCCATCGACATGCACTTTGGCCGCGCCAAGTTCTTCATCCTGGCCGACACCGAGACCGGCAAGGCCGTCGTCCACGACAACGCGCAAAACCTGCATGCCGCCCAGGGCGCCGGTATCCAGTCGGCCGAGACCGTCGCCAAGCTCGGGGCTGAAGTGGTGATCACCGGCAGCGTCGGCCCCAAGGCCTACAAAGCCCTCCAGGCCGCCGGCATCAAGATCGCCCTCCTCGAAGCCGTCTGCCCCGGCACCGAAGCCCTCCGCCGCTTCAAGGACAAAGAATTGCCTGTGCTCGACAAACCCAACTCCGAAGGCCATTGGGTTTAAATCATTGAAGGCTTTTCCCGCCATCGCGATCGCCAGCGGAAAAGGCGGCACCGGCAAGACCACCGTGGCCATCCATCTTGCCGCCCTGTTGGCGGCGCAAGGGCGCGCCGTCCAATATCTGGATTGCGATGTCGAGGAGCCCAATGGACACTTGTTCCTCAAGCCGAAAATGGAGCGCTCCGAATCCGTCGGCATCCCGGTGCCCGTCGTGGATGCCGCCCAATGCACCTCCTGCGGCAAATGCGCGGAGGTCTGCGAATTCAACGCCATCGCGATGCTGAAAAAACCGTTGGTGTTCCCGGAACTGTGCCACGGCTGCGGGGCCTGCGCGCTTGTATGCCCAGTGGGCGCCATTCGCGAAACTTCGCGTGCCATCGGCGTCGTCGAAACCGGCCGCACGGGGACCATTGGCTTTGCACAAGGCCGTCTGAACGTCGGCGAACCGATGGCGCCGCCGCTGATCCGCGCGGTCAAGGCGCGGCGGAATCCGGATGCCATCGCCCTGTTCGATTCCCCGCCGGGCACCTCCTGCCCCGTCGTCGCCACCGTGCGCGACGCGGATCTCGTCGTGCTGGTCACCGAGCCCACCCCGTTCGGCCTCCACGACCTGGCGCTGGCCGTCGATACCTTCCGGCCCATGGGCAAGCCGATGGGCGTCGTCGTCAACCGCGCCGACGACGACCGCCGCGTACAGGACTATTGCCAAGCCGAAAACCTCCCCGTCCTCGCCGAACTGCCGGACGACCGGCGCGTGGCCGAGACCTACGCGCGCGGGGAACTGGTGTTCGACCGCCTCCCGGAATGGCGCGACCGTTTCGATGCCCTCTGGTCCCGCATCGAGGAGTGCCTGTGAAGGAACTGGTCGTCATCAGCGGCAAGGGCGGCACCGGCAAGACCAGCCTGACCGCGTCTTTAGCCGGGCTGGCACCAAACGCCGTTTTGGCCGATTGCGACGTGGACGCGGCCGACCTGCATTTGATTCTCGCCCCCGACATCCGCCGGCGCGAGGATTTCCGCAGCGGGCATCGGGCATCCATCCGCGCCGCCGACTGCATCGGCTGCGGCCGATGCGCCGCTCTCTGCCGCTACAACGCCATTGCGCCGGCGGCCCATCCCTCCGACGGCGCGCGGGTCTTCACGGTGGAGGCCGGCGCCTGCGAAGGCTGCGGTGTCTGCGTTTGGAACTGCCCCGTGAATGCCATCGATTTCGAGGAACAGGTCTGCGGCGCATGGTTTGTTTCGGACACCCGCCACGGACCAATGGCCCACGCCCGTCTCGCCCCCGGCGCGGAAAATTCCGGCAAGCTGGTCTCCCTGGTTCGCGAACAGGCGCGCGAAATTGCCAAACGGGAAAACCGCGACCTCGTGCTCGTGGACGGCCCGCCCGGCACGGGCTGCCCCGTCATCGCCGCGCTCACCGGCGCCCACGGCGTGCTCGTCGTGACCGAACCGACCGTTTCCGGCGCCCATGACCTCCTCCGCGTGCTGGCACTGGCCGGCCATTTAAAAATCCCCGCGGCGGTCTGCATCAACAAGTGGGACATCCAACCGGAACAGGCCGACCGCATCGAAGCCGCCGCCCGGGCCGCCGGCGCGACACCCGTCGGCCGCGTGCGCTACGACAAGGCCGCCACCGCCGCCCAACGGCGGGGACTTACCATAATCGAGGCGGACGCCAACTCCCTCGCCGACGACATTCGCACCGTCTGGAAACAATGGATGGATTTTGCGAAGGAGGCACCATGAACTCCGTCCGCGTCGTCGTCCTGTCCGACAACTGCGCGAACGCCCGCGCGGCGCGCGGCGAACACGGGCTGAGCTATTTCATCGAAACCGGCGGCCACCGGGCGCTCTTCGACGTGGGCCAAGGCTTGGTGCTCGCCGAAAACGCCCGCGCCCTCGGCCTCGATCTCGGCGCCGTGGAAGCCATCGCGCTGAGTCACGGGCACTACGACCATACCGGCGGCCTGCCGATCGCGCTGGCCGCCGCGCGAGGCTCCGTCGCGGTCTATCTGCACCCCGACGCCCTGCAGCCCAAGTACAACGGAACGCGAGCCGTCGGCATGCCGCCCGCCGCGCGCGAAGCGCTGGCCGGACCGAACGTCCGCCTCGTTTCCTCTCGCGAACCCGGCGAGGTCGCTCCCGGCCTCTTCCGCACCGGCGAAATCCCCCGCCCCCATCCCGAGGAAGCCCTTGCCGAAACCTTCCACCGCGACCCCGCCAGCCAGATCGTCGATCCTCTGCTCGATGACCAGTCGATGTATTTCGACACCCCCGCAGGCGTCGTCGTGCTGCTCGGCTGCGCCCACGCAGGCGTGATCCATATTTTGGAACATGTCCAAACCCTGGCAAATGGCCGCCCCATCCGCGCCGTGCTCGGTGGCATGCACTTAGGCAAGGCCACCGATGCCCGCCTCCAGTGGGTCATCCAGCACATGCGCAAGTTCGATCCCCGCCTGTTGGTTCCAATGCACTGCACCGGTCCCAGGGCCGCCGCCGCGCTCTGGGCCGCTTTCCCCAACGCTTGCCGGCCCGGCGGCGCCGGGGCCGTCTTTGATTTTTGAACGAGAAGGAATAAATATGGCTGAACATCCAAAACCTGAATGCGACAAAAGTTCCTGCGGTTCGTGCAGCTCCCGCACCACCTGTAGCGGCATTCCCGAAGCCCCGCCGCGCTCGGAGACCGTCCCGGAAGACCAGAAACTCCAGCATCGCCTTGGTAAAATTCGCCGTAAGATCATGGTCATGTCCGGCAAGGGCGGCGTCGGCAAAAGCACCGTAGCCACCAATTTGGCCGTGCACCTGATGCTGGCAGACCAACGCGTCGGCCTGCTCGACGTGGACATCCACGGCCCCAGCATTCCTCAGATGCTGCATCTGGAGCACGCCCGCGTGGTCGGCGACGGCGAAGCACTGCTGCCGCTCGAATATTCGGGCCTCAAGGTGATGTCCATCGGCTTCCTGCTGCCCAACGCCGATGATGCCGTCATCTGGCGCGGGCCGATGAAGATGACGGTCATCCGCCAATTTCTGCAAGACGTGGCCTGGGGCGACTTGGATACCCTCGTGGTGGACCTGCCGCCCGGCACCGGCGACGAACCGCTGTCGGTCTGCCAACTCGCCACCCCCGTGGACGGCGCGGTCATCGTCACCACGCCCCAGCGAATTTCCACCTCCGACGTCCGCCGGTCCATCCGCTTCTGCCAGAAGCTGGACATCCCCGTGCTGGGCGTCGTGGAAAACATGAGCGGGTTCGTCTGCCCCAAGTGCGGCGAAATCACCCATATCTTCAAGTCGGGCGGCGGCGAGAAAATGGCCGCCGAAATGAACGTGCCGTTCTTCGGCCGCGTCCCGCTCGACCCGCGCATCGGCGTAGCCAGCGACAACGGCGTGCCCTTCATCTGCAACCAGGCCCCCGCCGAATCCATGGAAACCTTCGACCGCATCGTTTCGGCCATCCAAGCCCTGTAGAAAACATAAAAGGAGATCCCAACATGAAAATCGCCATCCCGATCGTTGAAGGCAAACTCAGCCTGCATTTCGGCCACTGCTCCCACTTCGCGCTGGTCGACGTGGACGACAAAACGAAGAAAATCGGGGCCACCACGATGGCCGAGCCCCCGCCGCACGAACCCGGCGTGCTGCCCAAATGGCTGCACGAGCAGGGCGTAAACGTCATCCTGGCCGGCGGGATGGGCACCCGCGCCCAGCAGCTCTTCCAGCAGAACGGCATCCAGGTCGTCGTGGGCTGCCAACCCGCCGCGCCCGAAACCCTCGTCGGGGCCTATCTGTCCGGCGAACTCGTCACCGGCGACAACGCCTGCGACCATTGACCCGGCGCCGGCCGAATAACCTTGTTTGCAAACAAGTTTATTTTCCAGCGGTGGTTGACAGCGGCACATTGTGAGCATATGTTCATTACAGAAAAGACGGCGCCATTCGGCGCCGGAAGCGAAACAGGAGAAGGAAAATGCCAAGAGGAGACAGAACAGGACCGATGGGGGCGGGGCCGATGACCGGCCGCGCCGCGGGCTATTGCACGGGCACCGCTGCGCCGGGGTTCGCAAGCTACGGTTTCGGCGGCGGCCGGGGACGGGGCATGGGCTGGGGCGGCGGCGGCGGTCGCGGGTTCGGCCGCGGTTTCGGCCGCGGCTGGATCGCGCCGGTCGCCGGCGCCGTCGCGCCGACAGGCCCCCAGGAACTCGCCGTGCTCAAGCAGCAGGCCCAGCAACTCCAGGCGGACATGGAATTGATCCAGAGCCGCATCCAGGAGCTGGAAACCAAGCCGGAAAAGTCCTGACCGACGCCGGCCGACGGGGGCTGGACGGACAAACGTCCGCCAGCCCTCTTTTCCGCCAATGACGACCTATCGCCACGTGTTCGGTCCGGTGCCGTCCCGGCGCTTCGGCCGCTCGCTCGGCGTGGATCTGACGCCGCTGAAAACATGCAGTTTCAACTGCGTCTTCTGCCAGCTCGGCCCCACGCCCCGCACGACCCTGGAACGCCGGGAGTACGTGCCTGTCCAGTCGGTGAAAAACGAAATCCTCCGCTGGCGCGACGCGGGCGGTACCGCGGACTACGCCACGCTGTCGGGTTCCGGCGAGCCCACCCTCCACTCCGGATTCGGCGAGGTATTGCGCTTCCTGAAAGCCGAATTGCCCTGCTCCGCCGTGCTCCTGACCAACGGCAGCCTGCTCCATCTCCCCGAAGTCCGCGCCGCGGCTGCCGAGGCGGACGTCGCCAAGCTCTCGCTCAGCGCGTGGGACGACGACTCGTTCCGGCAAATCAATCGCCCGCATCCGGACTTGGATTTCCACCGCTCCGTCGCCGGCATGCGGGAATTCCGCCAGGCGTTTTCCGGCCGCATCTGGCTGGAGGTTTTTCTCATCGCCGACCTCAACGACGCCCCCGACCAAGTGGAGCGCATCGCGGCGCTGGCGGCCGCCATCGCCCCCGACAAGATCCACCTTAACACCGCCGTCCGGCCGCCGGCGGAATCCAGCGCCCGGCCCGTGATGCCGGAGCGCCTGGCGAAGCTGGCGGAGATCTTCCGGCCCCGGGCCGAGGTGATCGCCGACTTCACCGCCCGCCCCGGCAGCGGCGTCGCCGTCAACGAAACCGCCATTCTCGAAATGCTGCGGCGGCGCCCCTGCACCGCGCGACAAATCGCCGACGTCTTCGGCATGCATTTGAACGAAGTGGCCAAGTACACCGGCCATCTGCTAAAAACGGGGCAAATCCAAGCCATGCAGCGCGCCGGAGAAACCTATTTCGCCGCGCCGGAGAGAACCCGAACATGAGTCCAGCCCATCCGAACCGCCCCCATCGCAGACAGCCCCATCCGGCCGCCCCGCTGACGCCCTACGGCAACCGCCCGATGGTCACGCCCATCGTGCATGCCGTGAACTACGAGTACCTCAACTTCGAGGTGCTGCGGCAGATCACCGCCGGCGAGGTGGACGGCTACACCTACCACCGCGACGACAATCCCACGGTGCGGGCGGTCGAGCGCCAGATCGCCGCGCTCGAGGGCGCCGAGGATTGCGTGGTCTGCACGTCGGGGATGGCGGCCTGCACGCTGGTCTATCTGACCTACCTGCGCGCAAGCGGCCACCTGCTGCTCTTCCACGACATTTATGGCGCGCACTACAAGGTGTCGCTCATCCTCGAGCGCCTCGGGGTGGATGTCACCTGGGTGGACGCCGCCGACTGGCGCGAGCTGCCCAAGCACATCAAGCCCAACACGCAGATGATCTTCCTGGAAACGCCCAGCAATCCGCTGTGCAAGACCGTGGACATCGCCGCCGTGCGCAAGATGGCGGACGGGATCGGGGCCATGGTGGTGGTGGACAACACCTTCGCCACTCCCTACCACCAGCATCCGCTCGAGCTCGGCGCGCACCTCGTGGTGCACAGCGCCACCAAGGCCCTCGGCGGACACAACGACCTCATGGCCGGCGCCATCGCGGGTTCCAAGGACGACTACGACAAGCTCTGGTTCACCCGCCAGGCCATCGGCTGCACGCTCGACGCCTACTCGGCCTCGTTGCTTGAGCGCGGCCTCAAAACCTTCCCCCTGCGCGCGGAACGCATGGCCGAGAATGCCATGGCCGTGGCCAGGCACCTTTCCCAATGCCCGGGCGTCACGAACCTGCGCTATCCGGGCCTGAAAACCGACGAAGGACACCGGATTTCCGTCCGCCAGATGCGCAACGGCTTCGGCGGGATGATGGCGTTCGACGTCGGCAAAACGCAGGAAGACGCCAAGCGCTTCATTTCCGCCCTGAAGACCATCCGCCACGCGGTGAGCCTCGGTTCGACGGAATCGCTGATCTGCGTCCCGTTCCTGACCACCATGCTCTACATGCCGCCCGAGCGCCGCACGTCCTTTGGCGTCCGGCCCAACAGCGTGCGCCTCTCCGTCGGCGTGGAACCCATCGGCGACCTTCTGGCCGACCTCGACCAGGCCCTTAGCCAGATGCGCGGCCGCAAACGCCCATGACCGCCCCCTCCCCAGCCTCGTCCGGAACGCCGGACACCCTGTTCGGCCGAATGAACGACCCCTCCGCATCGGCCTTTCTCAAAGGCCCCTGCGGCGACGAAATGGAGTTCTACCTCGTTGTGCGCGACGGCCGCATCGAAGACGTCCGCTACTACACCGAAGGGTGCGGCAGCACGCGCCGGTGCGCGGCCGCTGTGGCCCAACGCGCCAAAGGCGCGACCGTACTCGACGCCTTGGCCTTGAACCCGCGCGACGTCATCGTTGCGGAATCCGATTTGCCGGCGGCCGGGTGGCATTGTGCCATTCTGGCCATCAGCACGCTCTTCCGGGCCATCGCCGACCATCTGTTGCAACGTTAACCCAAGGAAAGCCCATGGCCATCCTGATCGTCTTCAACCACCCCCCCTACGACGGCACCGACGTGACCTGGAACGGCCTGCGCCTGGCCGGCAAGCTGGCGGAAAACGACCAAACCGTCCGGATCTTCCTGATGAACGATTCCGTGGATCTCGCGCGCGAAAGCTGCAAGGCTCCGGCGGGCTACGACCAGAATCTCGTGGCGATGCTGAAAGACCTGATCGCCCAAGGCGTGGCCGTGAAGGTCTGTGGCACCTGCATGGCCCGCTGCGGCATCCACAAAAACGAGCCCTACTACGCCGGCGCCAACAAGGCCACGATGGCCGAACTCGCCGAGTGGGTCGCCGACAGCGACCGCGTCCTGACGTTCTGATCCGCCCCCGTGCTGAGAACCCTCCAACTCTGCGAACCCCACCGCCGGCGCATGCGGTGCTAGCGATGCCGCATGTGAACACCCTGCTCCAATGCATTCCTTGTTTTGCGCGCCAGGCGCTCGACGCCGTGGTGGAAGCAGTGGCGGATCCGGTCCGGCGCGAAGTCCTCCTGCGCCGGTTGCTGCGGGACATCGCGGACGGAGACTGGTCCGGCACGCCGCCGGCGATGGCCCAGCGTCTGCAGCGCTCCATCCGCGAAGCGCTCGGCGACCCCGATCCCTACCGCGCGGTCAAGGACCGGATGAACGAAATGGCCCTGAACCTCGTGCCCACGATGCGCGCGCGCATCGCGGCGCACCCCGACCCGCGCGAAGCCGCCGTCCGCGTGGCCATCGGCGGCAACCTGCTCGACGTCGGCGCCAAGACCCAGATTGCCGCCGAAGACCTGCCCGCGCACCTCGAAACCATCTGGACGCAGCCCCTCCGCGGCGACGTGGAAGGCCTTTTCCGGGAGGCGGACCGCGCCCATTCCATTCTCTATCTGGCCGACAACGCCGGAGAAATCGTTTTTGACAAGCTGCTGATCGAGCAGTTGCCCGCGGGAAAAATCACCCTCTTCGTGCGCGGTCGGCCCGTGCTCAACGACGCGACGGTCGCGGACGCCGAAACCGCCGGCCTGCCGGAGCTCGTGCCCGTGCTCGGCAACGGGTCCGACGCCCCCGGCACCATCCTGGACGACTGCTCGGACGAGTTCCGCGACTGGTTCGCCCGCGCGGATCTGGTCATCGCCAAGGGGCAAGGCAACTACGAAACGCTTTCCGAAGTGGACAAAAACCTCTATTTTCTGTTCACCGTCAAGTGCCCGCTCGTTTCGGCGCGCGTGGGCGAACCCGTCGGCAGCCTCGTGGCCAAGCCGGGCCGAAGATTGGCATAGGAAACCGAATGAAACGCAATTTGATCATGCACGAACTGCGCGCGCACGCGCCGTTCACCGCGCTGGGCTCGCTGGCGGGCATCGCCCTGCTACTGGGCCTGCTGGGAGCGAATTTCCCCGTCGCGTCGTCGGCCAGGCTCTTCGGCATCCTGCATCCGCTGCACGTGCTGTTGAGCGCGCAGGCGACAATCGCGACGTTCCGGCGCGCGGGCGGCGCGGGCTTCTGGCGCATTTTGGCCATCGGCTATCTCGGCGGCGTCGGCATCGGCACGCTGAGCGACTGCCTCATCCCCTATCTGGGCGAATGGCTGCTGGGCCTACCCAATCCGGGTTTCCACTTCGGCTTCATCGAGGAATGGTGGCTGGTGAATCCTCTCGCGTTCCTCGGCATCGCGCTGGGCTTTTGGAGCGCCCGGACCCGCGTCCCGCACGGACTGCACGTCCTCATCAGCACCGGGGCCTCGCTCTTCCACGTCGCGATGGCGATGGGCGGAATGCCCTCGATTCCAGTCCTCGGCGGCATCGCCGTGTTCCTGTTCCTGTCGGTGTGGCTGCCCTGCTGCACCAGCGACATCGTCTTTCCGCTGCTCTTTGCGCCGAACAAGGACGCTGTCGCCGGCTGCTGCGGGCACAAGCACTGACGCACCCGGAACGCGCATGCCCAGCCTCTCGCCCGGGATGCCCGGCACCAAGAAAGCCTACGGCCTTTTCACCGTCGCACTCGACGGCACCGTGGCATTCTGCCCAAGGCGTTCGCGCATTACCGCTTCCGCGCGGGGGGGGCCGGCGTGACCCAACTGGCTCGGCCTGGGGCCGCCGCCAACATCGACCGGCTGGACGTTTATTGAAGTGCGGCCGCAGCTACTTTGATGCCGGTTTGAGCATTGTCAGCCGCCGCACGCCGCGGATCTGGCGAAAATTGGCGCCTTGGCTGACGCAACGCAGCGCCGTTGCGACGTCAGCGACCCGCGTGCCCGCGACGGCGTCCACGCCGTAGTCGAACAGGATCGGCGACAGCGGCGCCGAATCGCCCAGCAGAATCACGAAAGCCGCGGACCGGCACAGGGCCAGCAAGTCCGGCAGCGTGTGGTTGGTCAGCGAAGTGCCTGTGAGCGCCACGACGTCGGCTTGCGGGATGAACCGGGCGGCGGCGGCTTCGCCCAGATCGCCCTCCCGCGGGTTTTTCTCGATGACCCACAATTCCTTGGCGACTTCGCGCACTTTCGGCAGGAACGGAAAGTGACCGACGATCGCAACGTTGCGGCTCCGGCCCTTTTCCAGGATCAGCTCCGCGGCGTTGACTTCGCGGCAGGCGGATTCGTCGACGTCCAGCAGCGAATTGAGCGTGGCCATGCCGATGGCCGCTTCGAGCAGGCTGTCCGAATAGGCCAGCCGGACCAGTTCCGCGGCGGACTTGTCCAGCAAGGCGCCGGCATCCTTGACCAGCGGGGGCGCTTGGCGCAGGGCGTCGCGCGGCAACGAAGAAGCGAGTCCGCAGTGACGGGTCACGACCGCCGTGTGAAAAACGCCCTGACGGATGTCTCCGACCTCCACGTTGCAATCCAGAGTGGCGATCAAATGGTCGAGTATTTTCATGACCGGGCGGTTCTGATTTCCACCCAAGCAAAGCCTTGCCTGCGGGTCAAAGCAAATTCGAACCGAAGGGCAACAAACATTGACCGCGGCGGCGGGGCGCATTATAGACTACCGGCCGTGAGCAGATCCTTTCCAGCCCGACCGAACATGGCCCGGGGGGAGGAAATCGCCCGCCTGTTGAAGGGCGAAATCGTGCAGGTGGTCGGCTGCACCGAGCCGGCGGCCATCGCCTATGCCTTCCGCACCCTGATCCGTCACATGCCGGTCCCGCCGCCTCCCAACTCTTTTTGCGCCTGTCTGCATGTCTCCCGCGACGCCTTTCGCAACGCCTCCACCGCCGTCGTGCCGTTCCTCAAGAAACCCGGGATCCTCGCCGCCGCCGCCGCGGGCTGCGCCTCCCGGACCAATGATTTCAACGTCTTTGCCGACTTTGACCTCCGTCTGGCCCGGAAATTCATGAAAAATGGCGCCTGGTTGCGGGCTGTTCCCGTGCGCCGCAACGGACTGTACGTGGCGCTGCAGTTCAACGCGGACACAGGAATCATCCTGCGGGGCCGACACGATCACATTGAACAGCTTGTGGTCTTTGGTCGTGACCTCACGCCCCGCCAAAAGCTCATGCCGCGGCCACCCCGCCTGGATGAAATCTTCGAACTGGCTCGCGCGCGTCATCCGGCCCTTGAGGCCCTCGCTCTCGACTTCATCACCCGTCAGGTCCCCCCCGAAAAAGGCTACTCCCTCGAAGACCAGATTGTCCGGCGGATTGCCGGCCGCATGGCGGGCTATTCCCATCCCGTGATGACCATCACCGGCTCCGGCAACCAGGGCATTTTCCTGGGTCTGCCCTACCGCCGGCTCTACCAGGAGCAAGGAGCGGCCATCCTCCCCGCCGTGGTATTTTCGCTGCTGGCGCAGGTGCATCTCAGCCACAAGCACGACCGGCTGTCCCGGGATTGCGGCCTGGCCACCAAGGCCGCTCCCGCCCTCGCGGCGGGCCTCGCCTTTGCCCGCGGGGCGGCACCCGCCGATATCCGCCGCCTCTTCCGCGATGTCCCGAGCCGCATCGGAGGCCTTCCCTGCGAAGGAGCCGAACCCGCCTGCGGCGACAAGGCCCGCCGCGCCTTCCAGGCCGTTTGGAACGGCGCATGAAGAAGCGCGGGCAGGGCCCAAATCCCCTTGCCCCGCCCCGTTCCCGGGGCGTACCCTGTGGCCAGCATCGGAGAGTGGACATGGACATTGAACAAGGCTCCGTCTGGATTCCCTTCCCCACCATGGAACGCTTCATGCGCGACGTCTTCACCGGCCTGGGGGTTCCCCGGGCCGACGCCGCAATCTGCGCCAAGGTTCTCATCAAGGCGGATCAGCTTGGGTTCGATTCCCATGGCATCTCCCGTCTCAAGCCCATCTACTACGACCGCATCCGCCAGGGCATCCAACGGGCACAGACCCGCATTGGCCGAGTGAAGAACACGCCGACCACGGCGGTCCTGGATGGCGGCAACGGCATGGGCCATGTCGTCGCGCACCATGCCATGACCCTCGCCATCCGCAAGGCCCGGCGTTACGGCCTGGGCATGGTCGCCGTCCGCAACTCCACTCATTACGGCATTGCCGGCTATTATGCCCTCATGGCGGCTCAGGCCGGCATGATCGGCATCAGCGGCACCAACGCCCGCCCGTCGATCGCCCCCACCTTCGGTGTCGAAAACATGCTCGGCACCAATCCACTGACCTTTGCCCTGCCGACCGACGAGAAATTTCCGTTCCTGCTCGACTGCGCCACCTCGATTGTTCAACGGGGCAAGGTGGAGATCTACGCCAAGCTGGACAAGCCGATGCCTGCCGGCTGGGTCATCGCGCCGGACGGCTCGTCCAAGACCGATCCGCATCAGGTGCTGACCGACCTGGTTGCCGGCACGGCCGCGCTTCTGCCGCTGGGAGGCGCCGGCGAGGACCTGGCGGGCTACAAAGGGTACGGCTATGCCACCGTTGTCGAAATCCTCTCCGCCGCCCTCCAGCAGGGGGCCTATCTGAAAATGCTGAGCGGCGTGGATCGGAAAGGCCGCAAGATCCCCTATCCCCTCGGACACTTTTTCCTCGCCATCGACATCGCCCATTTTGCCCCGCTCGCCTCGTTCAAGCAGATTGCCGGCCGCATTCTGCGCCAGCTGCGCGCGTCCCAAAAGGCCCCCGGCCAGAACCGCATTTACACCGCCGGCGAAAAGGAATACCTGACCTGGCGGGAACGCCGGGGCAAGGGTGTCCCGGTCAACCGCGAAACCCAGAAGGAAATCCTGGCCATGCGCGAGGAACTGGGCTTGAAGAAATACCGTTTCCCGTTCGATCCATAGACTCTCTCCCATCCAGGAAACAGGAGGTCTGGCATGTTGTTCATTGCTTTATTGGGCATCACGTTCCTGATCGCGCTGGCGGTGTCCTGCGTGGTCGTGCGCCTGTTCCGGCAGCCGATCAATGCCATCCTGGAGCGCATCATCTCGGACCCCATCAGCCGGGCCTGGTCGCGCTACCTGCGCTTCGCCATGTACGTGACCGGCATCTCCAGCGGCGTGAATCTCTGGAAAATCGAGCAGTACATCACCGCGCCCCAGCACAAGGATTCCCGGATCGTGGAATTGACCAAGTCGCGCTGGGTCCTCGAAGTCTACCGGACGGTGATCGAAACCCTGCAGGGCATCGCCTGGATGCTGCTGGTGTTCTTTGTCTTCGCTCTCATCGCTTTTGTCATCGTCCGGGTATTCGAACTGAAGCACAAAAGTCCGGAACCGGCCGGGCCAGCCTGACCGCGGGATTCCCCCGGCGACGGACTACGGAACTTCCCGCGGCGGGAAATCGAAGCGGGTTTGCAGCAGTTCCACCAGCCGGTCGGCCGCGGCCGCTTCATTCGCCCCCGTGACTTCCACGGTCACCCGGTCGCCCTGGTGCATTTCCAGCGACAGCAGTTGCATCACCGAACTCACGTCGCACGAGCCGATTCCATTGGTGATTCGCACGGCGCCGGAGTAGTCCGTGAATTCCTTCACGATCACGGCGGAAGGCCGGCAGTGAATGCCCTGGGCATTGGCAATGATGGCTTGGCGGGACTGCATAATCGGGTGTGGAAATCGGCGGATTCAGCCAAAACGAGGCCCAAATGTCTAGCTCAAATATTCTATTTTTTTCGAAATCCGGCGCATCTGCGATTCGGTGCGCCGCCCCACGAATGCTTTGGATTGGCGCGTCCGGCAGGACTCGAACCTGCAACCTTCTGATCCGAAG
>JAAZBB010000043.1 GCA_012514035.1 Lentisphaerota bacterium
GTGCCGGACACCCGCCCCCCTCGACAGCCACCCCCGTTTGAGCTACGGTACGAAGCAACTCAAAAACAGGCCAACGGCTCTCCCGCTCACCGCTCCTTCGGTGTCATGGCTATTTGAGGCAACACGACTTCGCCTTCACTCGCCTCCACCGCCTGACCCGGTTCAACCCTCCGGGCTACCGGCGGGCGCTGTAGGCCGGACCTCTGCGTCCGGCGGAAAAAGCGCCAGCTGCTACACGCTGACCTGCATCCTATTAGAAGCAACGACCAACGACGAACAACCAACCATCCACCATGTCCGAGTGAAGCCCCGACAGCCTGCCTGTGGCGTGGCTTTCGTCGGGGGATCGGAAAAACGGGACAGGGGTTCCTCCACAGGCGGACAAGCTGTCCCGGCTCCATTCCGAACAGCCATGCTCACGCCAAGATGCAAGGACGCCAAGTTCCAACCCTTGGACATTGGATATTGAGATCCGGCTTTTTGTAGGCCACCGCGGTGAGGTGGCGGTATTCGCCGAGCCGAACAGCCATTCTCACGCCAAGGCGCGAAGACGCCAAGGGGACCGAACCAAGCAGGAAAACAGGAAACACAGGAAAAGGATCTTCTATTCCCATCCTGAAAATCCTGAAAATCCTGTAAATCCTGTCTGAAATGGCTGTTCGGGTCTTTTCCGATCCGTCTCTCGCCAAGCACGCCAAGGGTGCCAAGTTCCGATCCTTGGACATTGGATATTGGATATTGAATATTGGATATTGATCCCCTCGTTCACCTGCCACACAAGGTGGCAGGAGTCCGGAAACCCCCGTGGCCGACCCGGCCGGTTCAGGGGCCCCGGCGGATCCGTCGCCAGGCGGCCCGGCCGAACAGCAGCGCCGGACGGATCAGCAGCCAGAGGTCCACCCGCCGGCGATGCCACCAGCCGTCCAGCGGGATTTCCATGTCCCCGCGCAGGATACGAACGGCTTTGCCGACGATGTCGTCATAGGCGCAGGGTGGATCTGCTTGGCGGAAGGCATCGCCTCGGGTCACGTAGCGGCGGCGGCCGTCCACATTTTCAATGCGGATCAGGCGATGGGCGACCAGGTTGCCCCTGGCATGGCAAAAGACCAGGATATCCTTGAGCCGGATGGATTCCTCCCCCACCCGCTCAACGATGATCCTGTCGCCGGAACGGACAAAGGGGCGCATGCTGCCACCCTGGGGGCGGCCCTGATAGAGCAATGTCGTGCCGTCGGCGGCCAAATCCCGGCTAAGCTCGAGAAGTTCATCGCTCTCTACAAAGACCGTGCGGATGGCGGAATCATTTGCGGATGGTCCGCCAGGCGCAGAAAGCTGGCAGGCAGAAGACGCAACCGCCCGCCGCCCGCAGAGAGGCGGCCGATACCGGTCAGATTTCGGATTTTGCAGGCCCGCCTCCTGTGGCGGGCGCATTTCATCCGATGGATTCAGGGCTTCAGGCATCCAGGGCTTCTTCCAGGCACTCCACGGCGGAGGGATCCGGACGGAAATGGAACGCCCGCATGGGTACAGACGTCACCAGTTTTTCGCAATGGGCCAACACCCCCGCGGTGAACGCCTCGTCATACCATGGAATATCGGTGACCGGCAGAAGCCGCCGGAGCGCGTCTTGCGGAGCCAGTTCTTCCACCCGGTTATCGGGGGCCTGATGGAGGAAGAAGATGCCGCCCAGCGGGGCGGACAGGTTAGCGGAGAACCCGGCCGTGCTGGGCCAAGGCGTGCCGAACGCCAGCCATTGGTGGTCCCGCTGGCGGGTGACAATCCGATCGTCGCCGGCAATGGCAAAGCGGCCGGAGGCTGCCAGCAGGCGCGACAGCGTGCTTTTGCCGGTTCCGGAGCGGGCAGGAAAGAGAAACATCCGTCCCCGGCAGATGGCACCTGCGCAGTGGTGCAACGCGCCGCGACGCCGAGCGAGAAACCCGGTCAGCAAAAACTGGTAGTGCGGATAAAATCCCAGTTCCGGAAGCACGAACGTATGGGCGGCACCGCACCGGGCCGGGCCGGCGGTGGCAACGGTTTCCTGTTGCGAGTCGTAGACAGTGGACCAGCGCAGCATGCCTTCCGCAGGGCCGGTACCGAACCGCTGAATCAGCCAGACAGGCCCTGCCCGGTAGATCTGCGACTGCAGGTCGGTGGTGATGACGTGCCGGAACCGTCCGGGCACGCGACGGTCTTCCAGGGGGGTGAGGCAAATGTCGAGCCGTTCGGCGGATGCCGGCGCGTTCACGGGCCGACGGAAGGAGGCATAGGACGGTTGCGTCAAGTCCTCCACAAACACATTCGCCGGGCTGGAGAATTGATAATCCAACCCGGCGATCTGGATACAACAGGAGGAAAGCATATCGAAGGCGATCGGCGAAGGCAGGCCCCCTTGTCGGGAGCGTTACGTTAATAGCCTTCGAGACCTTCGGTCAACACGTCCGGAGCAACCCCCATGCTCATGGCCTTCGACTCTTCGGGCGGTTCGGGGCCCGTACCGAGCAACTCACGTGCGGCGACTTCAACCACTGTCAACGAGGGCTTGACGTAAACCTGCTTTTCATCCGTAGCCATGCACGAGCCAGATTACCCTTCCGGGGGCTCTCCGCCGGTTCCGAGCAGTTCGCGGGCCGCAATTTCGACCGCGGTCAAGGAAGGCTTTACATATGTCCGCTTTTCGCTCTGGTCCTGAATGTTTGTCTGGTCCATGAAAGACTCCTCCACTTTGCTCATAGTGAACCTATCGGGTTCCGCCAGGCTTGGCAAGTACATAATCACAGAAAAACATTTCGGGTCTTGGGCCGCTAGGCGGAACCGGTTTCGACGAGGCCGCGGGCCGACAGGTCGGCCAGGCATTCGGCGGCATCCAGCCGGGCCGTGGATTCCGGGACGTGGAACGCGGCGCACAGGCGTTCGACCACCTGATCCAAGGTCACGGGAAGAGCCAAGGACTGCCAGATGGCCTCGCCGGTGGCGTTCAGCGTGAAGACCTGGCGCATGTCGGCCAGGTTGCCCTTGACCGGCACCAGCAGCAGTTCCTGGCCCAGGCGCCGGGCGACGACATGAGGAGCTTGAAGGTATTTCATGGCCGGGATCTTACCAGACGGTGGCGCGGGGGTCACCCATCAAAGTCATGGTTTCGACGTGGAAGCGGCGAACGCCATCTTCGGTGGCGGCCAGGTGGATGGCCTGGCGGCCAACTTCGCCCAAGGGGAGGGTCCGGTCCGCCGCATGGACGCCGAGGAAGCGGAGGGTCATGAGTTCATGTTCCCGATTGAAGGCTTCGCCGGACGGCCCCCACACCGCCAGCACGCTGTTGGGCGCCCGGGTTGTCTTGTTGGTTCCCAGCACAAACACGTTGCCAAAGTAGAGATTGGCCCGGCCCGGCCATTCGTGGCGCGCAGCCCAGCAGGTGCCCAGCAGGGCGATCGGGAAGACCGGTGCATTCGTCAGGGTTGGAATGTCGGTCTGGCGGAACACGCCCTCCCCGGCCAACATGTTCCAGGCGCTGTGACCGAAATAGATCATCAGGCTGGTGCCCGCATGGAAGGCGTTGCTGGTGGCGGCGCGAACCATGACGGCGTTATTGGTCGCCGGGGTATAGAGATAGGACCGGGAAATCTCGTAGTCCTCCGGGACGACCGCGCAGACCGCATCGCATGAGGCTGGGAAATCGCCTGCCCCGTCGGGATCGTCTGCAAAAGCGAAGGCGCGCAACACGTCCGGCTGGTTGGCAGCATCTTCATGCTGGCGGATCTTTTCGACCGCGTTGCTCATCTGCCCCGCATTCACGGCCGGGATGCGGCCGAGGGCGAAATCGGGAATGCCGTCGTCCCCCGCGATGTCCGCCAGGAGATTGTCGCCGGAGTACGGGCCGAGCGGCGTATCGGTGAGCACCATGGGCACCAGACATCCGTTGTAATTCAGGTAGTTTTTGTAGTCGATGCTGGAGGAGCCGGCCAACAGCACGTATTTCGGCGCGGGGGCCGCCCAGTGCTCCGCGGCATAGGCCAGGAACCGGCGGATGGCGACGGGAGTTTTCAGGCCCCAGGAGAATTCGTCGTACACTTCGTCAATCAGGACCGTGCGGACCTGGAGGCCGGCGATCTGACCCGCCCAGAAGCTTTCCAACTGGCGGACGGGCTCATGCAAAATCGGATGGGTGATCATCAGATAATCCACCTTGTTCGTGGTGGCCCGGAGCGTGGAGGCCCCGACGCCCTCCACCAGAAGCGGGGCAAGGGCTCCGGCGGGCGTAAAGACAACATGGCCGGCATTCCCGTTGGTGGCGGCGAGGAAGCTGACGGCGAAGGAACCGGCTTCACCCGGATCCACCCGGATGGCTTCCAGCCGGCGGATCCGCCCAGAATTGAGGAGCTCCGCCACAAGGATGTCGCTGGTCGAGAAACCGGTGACACACTGGTTCGCCGTCTCCGCCGGGGGCAGCTGGAGATAGTCGCGGACCGCCTCGGCATGGAACCGGCCAGTCAGGCTGAAATGGTCCAGGTACACCTCGCTGGCGGGAACGCCGGGATCCCGCACGGCGTGAAGGGACAGGCTGTTGATGCCGTTGCTGAGCGCGGACGTCGCAACAGGGAAATCCACAACACAGGAAACTAGATTCGTGAAGAACACCTCGCCGACCGGGGTGCCGTTCACCAGAACCTGCACATGGTGGGAATTGGAGGATCCGCCCTGCAACCGGAGGTTCAGGTTCGCTTCGGACACCCCGAAGTCGAGCCGAGACAACTCGAACACCAGATTGCTTTGGGCCGGGGCCTGCATCTTGAACCAGAACCAATAGTCATCCAGTTCCACCATGTTCAACCCTTGGTATTGCTGGGTTTTCTGCACCTCGAAACGCACCGTCTGGACGAAGTTCGTTGGCGGGAAGGATTCGCCGGGCGGAACCCCGGACAGGGGGGGCACCTGGGGCCCCCGGCTTTCTCGCTCCAGCCAGAAGACATTATGGAAGGTGTACAAATCCTCATAGCCGGAGTTGTAGAAGAAAATGCCGTCGTGCCCCGCGGCCGGAATCCAGTTGCACTTCACGCCTTGCGTCGAAAGGCGCAGGAGATCCCGCCCGATCCATTCGCGAACCTCCTCGACCTCCGCGCCGAACCGGGCGGCGATGGTCGTGGCGTCCAGCCGGTAGATGCCCTCCTCCCGGACCGTAATCTTGATCCGGGCTCCCGTATTCTGGGACCGCGCCAGAAGCGACTGGCGGATGTCGCGGGCCGTCACCTCAGCCTGCCGGACCAAGTCATCCGAGACGGCGGAGGGCGTGGCGGTGAACCGGAGTGGCGCGACTGCCGCCGGGATCCGGGCGGGCGGACGATAGGGCAACGCGGCTGGATCGCTCCGCCCCCGGCTGCCATCCGCAAACACCACTTCGATCTGATAGGTCAGGTCGGCCGCCGCGGCAGGTGGAACATCCCGGTACTCGTAGCGGCCACCGTACTCAAGGGGATCGTACAAGATTTCCGAATTGATCTGCCGGGAATCCGGATCCGGTCCTCCGGAACGGAATACATGAAACCCCACCACCCCGCGATCGCCCATCAACTGCCACTGGACTACCACCGCAGCGCCATCCTGGGCGGCCGTCACAACCATCTGGCCCGGGAAAAAACCGTCCGCCCGGGGCCATGGATCCTCGCCGGCGGCCGCCGTCCCGCAGACCGCTGCCGCCAACCACACGTTAAATACCGTTCGTTTCCAGGAACCCATAAATGACCGCCCGGATCGAAAGCTACCGCCCTTCGTCCGCAGAATCAATCCGATTTTTCCCTGTTTTCCCCAATATGGATTGGTCAAATCCTCATGGATGGGGTATGGTGATCAGTCATGACGAGCAGGGTATCCATCGGGCCGCTGGGCTGGATCATGTTCGGCTTGCTGGGTGTTGGCCTGGCCGGCGGGACCCTTGCCGCCGAAGTCACGCTGTACGATCTGGCCGGATCCATCGGTAACCACCGGGAAACCGATGACCAAGTCGGCTTCGCCGACGAACAGCCTGTCCATCCTGCCGCAGTGACCACTTTTCTGCTTGCGGACATTGAAGTCACCAAAAGCCGTTGGGACGAGGTCCGGTCATGGGGTCTGGCGCATGGCTATGACGACCTGGCCGAAGGCACCGGCGGGGTCAACGCCGATCCGGAAGAGGCAGCGCAACACCCCGTGGTCGATATCAGTTGGCATGATGCCGTCAAATGGTGCAACGCCCGCTCGGAAATGGAGGCCCTGCTGCCGGTCTATCGGCTGGGCGCCGATTCCCTGGAGGTGTATCGGACCGGAGTGACGGACCAGGTGCAGGCGCTGTGGGAGGTCTCCGGATACCGCCTGCCCACCGAACGGGAGTGGGAACTGGCCGCGCACGGCGGCCTGGAAAACACGGATTTTCCCTGGAACAACTCTTCGGCGTTCCTCTTGGAGAACATCACCGCCGGCCAGGCCCGGTTCCTGGCCGCTGGCACCCAGTCTCCGGGCCAGTTTGAACCGAATGCCTATGGCCTGTATGACATGGCCGGCAATGTCGCAGAATGGTGCTGGGACTGGTACGACCGGGAGGCGTATATCTCTCCCACCCCCGCCGGGCCGGATGTCGCGCCCCTGGAACACATGAGAGTGGTGCGGGGCGGTTCCTGGCTGTCGGGCCCGGCTGATTTACGGGTTTCCGCCCGCGGCATGGCCGATCCCGGCCTGGGGCAGAGCGACATCGGCTTCCGCCCGGCCCGGACTCTTTCTCCCACCAATCAGTTCGGCACCATTGAACGCTTCACGGCCACCGAAGAAAACGGACAAGTCGTGCTGCGTTGGTGGGTCTCCGCGCTGGACGAGATCGACGGGTTCCGGGTCAGCCGCCTGACCGATGGCATCTGGACCCCGGTGCACGACGGGCTGATTGAATACTCCGGCGCTGAGGCCTACGTCCTCGTGGATGCCGCCGCCCTGCCCGGCGCGCAAAACCAGTACACCATTGAAATGCTGGCCAACAGCCAGGTCCTGGGGGCGGGGCCCTTCGAACGCACCGCCACCCCCCTGCAATTCGTCAGCCCGGCCACCCTACTGCCGGAAGGCGGCGTGGAGCTTCGCTGGGAAAGCCGGCCGGACGAGCATTACCGGATTATCCGCGCCACTCGTCTCCCGCCGCCGGAACCGCCGGAGGTCCTGACGGTGATGCCGGAAAACACCAACGTGTTTGTGGATACCAATCCGCCGCCCGCCGCCTTCTACGGCATCGAAATGCTGGCCCCTCCGGTGCCGCAGCCGTAGACGGCCAGCGCGGGTCTCGTTTATCTTGTCCGCGTCCGGCCCGTCGGGGCCGGCCCATGGAATCCCTCCTCCAGTCCGTGCCGGAATCCCGTGCCCCGCGGACGGGCGCTCCCCGAACGTGCCTCAGGTCCCGTAGCCTTGCGCCTGCAGATGAAACATACGGGCATAGATTCCCTCCCGACGCAGCAGCGAGGCGTGGTCGCCCTCCTCCCGCACCCGGCCATCTTCCATGACGTAGATCCAATCCGCCTGGCGGACCGTGGCGAACCGGTGGCTGACGAACAGGATGGTCTTGTCCCGCGCATGCGCATGGAGGTTGCGGAACAACTCCTCTTCGGCATCGGAATCGAGATAACTGCTCGGCTCGTCCAGGATCAACAGCGGCGCATCGCTGGCAAAGGCGCGGGCCAGGGCTATTTTTTGCCATTCGCCCTGGCTGATTTCCGCACCGGCCTTGAATCCGCGGCCGAGCTGGGTAGCATAGCCCTGCGGCAGGCGGCGAATCACGGCGTCGGCGCCGGACAGCCGCGCCGCGGCCGGGATCTGTTCATCCGCGGGATCCAACGCAACATTACCCAGCCATATATTCTCGCCGGCGGAAAACCAGTAGCGATTGAAATTCTGGAACATGACCCCGATGCGCCGGCGGTAGGCGTCGGGATCGAACGCCCGGATGTCCTGGCCGCCATATTGCACCATGCCGGCCTCCGGATCGTAAAGGCGCAGGAGCAGCTTGACCAAGGTGCTCTTGCCCGAGCCATTGTGTCCCACCAGCGCAATGCGCCCGCCGGGCGGCAGCTCCACCGACACGTCCTGCAGCGCCAGCCGGTCCGTGGCGGGATACCGGAACGAGACGCCGACCATCCGGAAGGCCTCGCGGCCGCTGGCCGGCAGGCTCGCCGGGGCCGCCGGCGCCGTCACGGAGGGTTTCATTTCCATCAGTTCGCGGATGTTGCGGAGGAACAGGCTGTCCTCGTACAAGGAATTGAAAGACTGCATCAAGCCTCGGAAAATGCCTTCCGCCCGATGCATCGCCTGCATGAACATCACCAGGCTGCCTACGGTCATGACCCCGCGGACGGCCTGTCCGGTCATGTACAACAGGCAGGCCAGCACCACCAGCACGCCGCCGATCTGCGCCGCCAGTTCGCTCGCCATGTGCTGCTGCAGGAGGCCCAGGCGTTCGCGGCGCAATTGCCGGCGCAGTTCCCGGAAGCGCGGCATGAGTACCCGGAAAAAACCGAAGCACTTGTTCTCCATGGCATAGCCCCCGCCCGTCAGAATCCAATGCAGATAGGTGGTCTTGCGCTCGATTTCCGTGCAGGCGTTGCGCCACTCGAACAGCCGCCGCGAGACCCGCAGGGCATAGAGAAAACCCGGCAGCATTCCCAGACAGAGCACCAGGGTCACACCCCAGTGATAGGCCAGCAGAATGGCCGCCAGGCCCGTCAGCGAGATCAGGTTGACCGCCACCCGCGTCAGGGCGTTCACCACGCGCAAGGGCTTGACCCGCGCATCCAGTTGCGCCCGGTGCAGCGTGTCCTGGAACGCCGGTGTCTCATAGAACGCCAGGTCCATCGCCGCCGACTGGCCCTGGATCTCTTCCTGCACATAATCGGCCACGGTCTGGCTCTGGTTTTCGGAAATCAAGGCGGCCAGCCCCCGGCAGGCCGCCTCCAGCAGCCAGACCAGCGCGGCCAGGCCAATGAACAGATACACCCGGGGCAGCCCCCCGGCGCCGCCCGCCCCCGGCAGCGCCGCGACCAGCGAATCCACCACCTGCTTCAACAGGTACAGGGCCACCAGCGGCAACAATCCCTGCACCACGATGATGACGCAGGAGGCGATGAACCAGCCCGGACCGCTGGTCCAGACCAGGCGAACGGCATAGCCGAATTGCAGGACGTTTTTCTTCACGCATCCCATCCTAAAGGGCTGCCCCGCCGTTCACAATCCGGAAAAGCCTCCGCCCTTCGTTCCGGGCGGCCCCGCCGGGCATATTATATTTCATTATTGACATATTTATACAACGATATATATTTGCGGGCATGAAGGCAAAAAACCGTTCAATAACCGGTCATTTCACCGTGGAGGAACTCGCCCGGATGGCCCAAGTGCTTAAGCTGCTGGCGCACCCTGTCCGGTTGAAGATCGTTGACCTGCTGGAAACCGCCGGGGCGGCCCCGGTCCACCGGCTGATGGCCGGATTGAAACTGCCGCAGGCGGCGACCTCGAACCATCTCAAGAAAATGCGCCGTGTCGGCCTGGTTGAATGCCAGCGCCGGGGCAAGGAAATCTGGTATTCGCTCGGCGACCGCCGCTCCCTGACCATCTTGAACTGCATGAGAGCCAACAAAGGAGCCTGACCATGAAGCGACCCCTTGTTTTCCTTCTCGCCGCCCTCCTCCTCGCCGCGCCCGCCGCCCGCGCCGTCACGCTGGACGAGGCCGTGCAGGCCGCGCTGGCCAACTCTCCCACCCTGCAGGCCGCCGAGGCCCGCATCGGTTCCGCCCGCGCCATGCTGCGGCAAGCGCGGTCATCCTATTATCCCAGCGTCGGCGCCTCAGGCGCCTATTCCGCCAGCGACAATCCCATCCAGGCGTTCATGATGCAGTTGAATCAACGGCAGTTGAACATGATGGATCCCGCATTCGACCCCAACAACCCCGACAACGCCGATAACCTGCGCCTGAGTCTTGGCGCTCAGTGGCGCGTCTACGACCGCCAGCGCGACGCCGGCAGGCACATGGCCCGCTTCGGGGCCGAAGCCAGCACCGAGGCGTTTGCCGCCGCCCGCAACCAGCTCGTTCACGAAATCACCCGCGGCTTTCTCGGCGTTCTGCAGGCAAAGGCGTTTGCCGACGTCCAGGCCGGATCCGTCCACAGCATCGAGGAAAGCCTGCGCATCGCCCGCGAGCGATTCCTGGCAGGCAGCGCCGTCCGCACGGATGTGCTGAACCTCGAAACCCAGCTTGCCCAGGCCAACGAAGACCTGATTCGCGCCCGCAACGGCCTGCAACTCGCCGTGGCCGCCCTCAATGCCGGGATCGGTTCGGAGCTGGTCTCCGCCGACACCATTGAGTCCCCCGGCACCGCCGCCCTCGCAGCGCCGCCGCCTGAATGCACCGATCCCGAGGCCTATGAAAACCGTTCCGAACTGCGCGCCGCTCGCCTCATGCGCCAGGTCAAGGAAATGGATCTGGCCAAGGCCCGCGCCGGGTATGCCCCGACCGTCAGCGCCTTCGCTTCCTATGATTTTGACAGCGATGTCTCCAGCGGCTTCGAGGAAAGCTACATGGCCGGCGTCATGGCTGAAGTGAATATCTTCGACGGCGCGCGCACCCGCGCCGCCGTACAGGCCGCGCAGGCCGAGCTCGACGCCGCCCGCGCCGACGAAGAACAAGCCCGCCTGAACCTGCGGCTCGATCTGCAACAGGCCTTCCTCGGCACGCAGGAGGCCTGGGAACGGCTCGACGTCACACGCAAAAGCCTCGAAACCGCCGAAGAAGCCCTCCGCATTGTCCGTGAACAGTACGAGCAGGGCGCCGCCGACATCGCCCTTCTCCTCCAGACCCAGGTCGGCGTCACCGCCATGCAGACCCGCAGCATCGCCGCCCGCTACGACTATTTGACCGCCCTCTCGAATCTGAAACGCGCCAAGGGAGAGCTGGGCGGCAGCCAGTAGCCAGAAGTCAGCATGAAAACCCAACAGCCATTTAGACAGGATGTAAAGCATGTTCCAGAATTTTCAGGATTGAAAACCATGATCGTTCTTTCCTCTTTTCCTGCTTCGGTCCCCATCTGAACCCCGAATTCTGAACCCTTTATAAACCCCGGAGGATCCACCCATGAAAACCATCGCCCCCTCCCTCAAGAAGATCCTAAAGACTCTTCTCGGCCTCGTCGGCCTCGCAGTCGTCATCGTCTGGTCCGGCGGATTTCTGGGCGACAAGACCCGCCCCGGCAAGCTGGAAGCGGAAACGGGCATGCCCCTGCCCAGGGACGCCGAGACGCTTGAGGTCCAAATCCAAACCGTTCTGACCCGCGTAGATGTAGTGGGCACCACGGCTTCCGAGGAAAAGATCAACCTCAGCGCCCGCATCCCGGCCTATGTCAGCGAAATCTTCGCCTCCGCCGGCGACCGCGTAATGAAAGGCCAGGTGCTGGTGACGCTGGATGACCGCGATATCCGCCAGCAGCTCGCGGCCGCCGAGGCCCAGCTCCACCAGGCCCGCACAGAATACGACCGCGCCAAAAGCCTCTTTGATAAGGAAGCCACTACCCAGCAGGCCATGACCGCCGCCGAATCCATGTTCAATGCCGCGCAGGCCCAGGTCGAGCAGGTCAAGGTCATGCTGACCTATGCCCAGGTGACCTCGCCCATCGACGGCATCGTGACCGACCGCCGCATCGAAGCCGGCGACCTCGCCAATCCTGGCATGCCGCTGCTGGCCGTCTACGACTCCGCCCGTATGCGCCTCGAAGCTCCAGTGCCCGTGCGCCTGATCGACCGCCTGGCCCTTGGCCAGGCCGTCGAAGTCGCCCTCGAACGCCCGGCGCGAGTCTTCCAAGGCACGGTTTCTGAAATCGTCAGCGAAGTCGACCCCGCCAGCCGCACTCAGCTCGTGAAGATCCATCTCGACGGCGTCGCCGGCGACGTCCTCCCCGGCACTTTCGGCCGCCTCTGGGTCGAAGCCGGGCCGCACGAGGCCATCGTCATTCCCGCCTCCGCCGTCATCCGCGTCGGCCAGCTTGAGCTCGTCCACACCGTCCGCGACGGCCGCGCGGTGCGCCGCCTCGTGAAAACCGGACCCGCCCGTGGCGACTCCATCGAAATCCTCTCCGGCCTCTCCGCCGGCGACGTCATCCTTCTCCACCCCGTCCAGGAGAGCTGATCCATGATGGAAGAACGCAAACGTTCCGTCACCTCCGGCATCCTCCAGGCCTTCCTGAAGGGCAACCTGTCCATCCTTCTGATTCTCATCAGCCTGGCGGTCGGCGTCGCTGCCCTCCTGATCACCCCGCGCGAGGAAGACCCCCAGATCGTCGTACCGCTGGCCGACGTCATGGTCATGATGCCCGGCAGCTCCGCCGCCGAGGTCGAGCAGCTGGTCTCCTCCCGCCTCGAAAAAATGCTCTATCAGATTGACGGCGTGGAATACGTCTACTCCATGTCCCGCCCGGGCTTGTCCGTCGTCACCGTGCGCTTTTTCGTCGGCGAGGACCGCGAGGACAGCCTGATCAAGATCTACAACAAGATTTTCCAAAACGTTGATCAGGCCACGCCCGGCATCACCGGCTGGGTCGTCAAGCCCATCGAGATCGACGATGTCCCGATCGTGAACGTCACCCTGCACAGCCGCGGACACGGCACCCACGAGTTGTTCCGCATCGCCGAGGTCGTCGCCAACAAGCTCCAGAGGATCCCCGACAGCGCCAGAATCACCATCCACGGCGGCCAGAAACGGGTCGTCCGCGTCCAGCTCGACAGCGAACGCCTCGCCGCTTACGGGCTCTCCGCCATGGAAGTCGCCGGCGCGCTCAAAATGTCCAACGCCCAGACCCCGGCCGGTTCCTTCGCCCAGGTCAACCGCGAAATCGCCGTCGAGACCGGCCCCTTCCTGCACGACGCCGACGAAGTCCGCCGCCTGATGGTCGGCGTGCATCAGAACCGCCCCGTCTATCTGCGCGACGTCGCCGACGTCGTTGACGGCGCCGACGAGATGAATGCCTACACCCGCTTCGCCGCCGGACCCGCCGCCGCGTCCCTGGCGGATGTCGGCGGCCTCGCCCCCGGCGAATCCGCCGACGCCGTCACCATCGCCGTCGCCAAGAAAAAGGGCAGCAACGCCGTCCGCGTCGCCCGGCAGGTCCACGCCATGCTCGATGACCTGCGCACCACCCTCCTGCCCGACGGCGTCGCCGCCACCGTCACCCGCGACTACGGCCATACCGCCAACGAAAAGGTCAACGACCTCGTCATGAACCTCGCCATGGGCCTGCTGACCGTCGTCGCCCTCATCGCCCTGACCATGGGCTGGCGCGAAGGCCTCATCGTCGGCCTCGCCATCCCCATCACCTATTCCATCACGCTCCTGTTCAACTATCTCTTCGGATACACCATCAACCGCGTGACGCTCTTCGCCCTGATCCTCGCCCTGGGGCTGCTCGTGGACAATCCCATCGTCGGCGTCGAAAACATCGCCCGCTTTCTCTCGATGAAGAAATACCCCCGCCTGCAGGCCGTCGTGCTGGCGATGGATGAGGTCATGCCCTCCATCGTGCTCGCAACCCTCTCGATCATCGCCTCGTTCATCCCGATGTTCTTCATCTCCGGCATGATGGGCCCCTACATGGCCCCCATGGCTCTCAATGTCCCGCTCACCATGCTCAGCTCCCTGCTCGTCGCCCTCGCCATTACCCCGTGGGTTGCCGGCAAATTGCTCAAGGAGAAAGCCGGCGACGAAGTCGCCTATGACGCCACCGCTACCGGTACCTATCGCTTCTACCGCCGTCTGATGTCCCCCTTCGTGGCCTCGCCCGGACGCAGCCGACTCCTCCTGCTCGCCGTCGCCGCCCTGTTCGCCTTCTCCGCCTTCCTCGCCGCCTCCGGCCGCGTGCCCCTCAAAATGCTGCCGTTCGACAACAAAAACGAGCTGCAAATCGTCGTGGACATGCCCGAAGGCTCCACCCTCGAAGCCACCGATGCCGCCGTCCGCGAAATCGAAGCCTACCTCCAGACCGTTCCTGAAGTCGTCAACGTTGTCTCCACCGTCGGCGAAGGCTCGCCCATGGACTTCAACGGCCTCGTGCGCAAATACTACCTGCGCCAGGCCCCGAACCTGGCCGATGTCCGCGTCAACCTCCTGCCCCGCCAGCGCCGCGACATGAGCAGCCACGCCATCGCCCTGCGCATCCGCGACGACATCGCCGCCATCGGCGCCAAAACCGGCGCGCTCCTGCGCATCGTCGAAGTGCCCCCCGGCCCCCCCGTCATGGCCACCGTCGTCGCCGAAATCTACGGACGCCCCGACCAGCCCTACGCCGAACTGATCGCCGCCGCCGAAACCCTCCGCGACCGCCTCGCCCTCGAAGAAGGCGTCGTCGAGGCCGACACTTCCGCCGAGGCCAACCAGCAGAAGCTGTTTTTCCGCGTGGACCGCGAAAAGGCCGGACTCAACGGCATCTCCACCGAAGACATCGTCGGCACCCTGCGCATCGCCCTCGCCGGCATGCCCGCCGGCGTCGTCCACGCCCCGCGCGAGCAGAATGAACTGCCCATTGTCCTGCGCCTGCCCCGCGAAAAACGCTCCGACCCCGAGCACCTGAAAACTGTCCTGGTCAAAGGCCGCATGGGCCACAGCGTCCAGCTCGGCGAACTCGGCGTCTTCGAGGAAGACATCGTGGACCGAACCATCATGCACAAGAACATGGAACCCGTCGTGTACGTCACCGCCGAAATGGCCGGCCGCGGCCCCGCCTACGCTGTGCTCTCCCAGCAGGCCGAACTGAAGAACGAGCCCCTGCCCGACGGCATCCGCGCCGTCTGGACCGGCGAAGGCGAATGGAAAATCACCGTGGACGTCTTCCGCGATCTCGGCATCGCCTTCTCCGCCGCCCTGCTGGCCATCTACGTCCTGCTCGTATACGAAACCGGCTCCTACCTGCTGCCCATCGTCATCATGCTGTCCATCCCCCTCACCCTGATCGGCATCATGCCCGGCTTCTGGCTGCTGAACATGCTGATGGGCAAGACCGTCGGCGGCTACCCCGACCCGGTCTTCTTCACCGCCACCGCCATGATCGGCATGATCGCCCTCGGCGGCATCGTCCAGCGCAACGCCATCATCCTGATCGACTTCATCCGCAGCGCCGCTGCCCGCGGCCAGCCCCTCAAAGACGCCATCATCGAGGCCGGCGCCGTCCGGCTGCGGCCGATCCTCCTGACCGCCGGCACCACCCTGCTCGGCGCCTGGCCGATCACCTTCGATCCCATCTTCAGCGGGCTGGCCTGGTCCATCATCTTCGGCTTGTTCATCTCCACCGCCTTCACCCTGGTTGTCGTGCCGGTCGCCTATGCCCTGCTCTACAACAAACCACCCCCCAAAAAGGCTTGATCCATGTTTGGAATGAGACCTGTACGCAGAAGTCGGATTCCAAACCCTGACCTCCGACCCCTGACCTCTACCCCTTGAACCCCGAACCCTGAAACCTGACCTCTGACCTCTCCCCGAAAGAAAGGCCCCCCATGCCCCTCATGCTCAAATCCATCCTCGGTGGCGCCGCCGGCGCCGCCGGCGGCTTCCTTCTCTACCGCTTCATCGGCTGCCGCACCGGCACCTGCCCGCTCAATTCCAACCCCTGGATCGCCATGGCCGTCTGGGGGGTTGTCGGCTTTTTACTTGCCAGCGGCCGCTGATTGATGTATAAATAATGATTCTTAAATAAGAACCATATGACCTCAAAACCGAAAGGAAACTCAGATATGGAACAATCCGTCACGCCTGTCTCCCTGCCGGTCATCGGCTCCAAGGCGCCCGCCTTCAAGGCCATCACCACCCAGGGCGAGATCGACTTCCCGAAGCAGTACGCGGGAAGCTGGGTCATTCTCTTCAGCCACCCGGCGGACTTCACGCCGGTGTGCACCTCGGAGTTCATCACCTTCGCCTCCATGGAAAAGCAGTTCGCCGACGCCAACTGCAGGCTCGTCGGCCTCTCCGTTGACGGCATCTACAGCCACATCGCCTGGCTGCGCACCATCAAGGAAAAGATCAGCTACAAGGGCCACAAAAACGTCGAGGTGAACTTCCCCCTGATCGAGGACATCACCATGAACGTCGCCAAGGCCTACGGCATGATCCAGCCCGGCGAGTCCGACACCAAGGCCGTCCGTGCCGTGTTCTACATCGACCCCAAGGGCATCGTCCGCGCACTGATGTACTACCCCCTCAGCGTCGGCCGCAACTTCGACGAGCTGTATCGCACGCTGATCTGCCTGCAAACCGCGGACGCCTTCGGCGTCGCCACCCCCGCCGACTGGCGCCCGGGCGATGACGTCATCATCGGCGCGGCCGGCTCCTGCGGCGCCGCCAAGCGCCGCATGGAAGGCAAGGAAGATATGCAGTGCCAGGACTGGTTCTTCTGCTCCCGCAAACTGCCCAAGGAAAAAGTACTCGCCGCGATCCTCAAGAAGAAGCGCAAATAATTGCCGCTTCCGCCCCCGCGGGCCGCCAGGCCCGCAGGGGCGGCCCCTTCGACAAAGGCACACGCACATGACAGTCGAAAACAGCGTCCGCATCCTGGCCGGAACCATGATCCTGGTCTCCGTCGCCCTCGTCCATTTCCACAGCCCGTGGTGGCTGCTGCTCACCGCGTTTATCGGCCTCAATCTGATCCAGTCCGCCTTCACCGGCTTTTGCCCGCCCACGATCCTGCTGCGCACCCTCGGCTTGAAAAACGGCCAAGGATCTTGCGCAAAACCGGAATCCGTGGCATCCTCACGATGAAAGGGAGCCCGTCCATGAGCACAGGAATCATCGAACTGAACGACGAAAATTTCGAACAACAGACCAAGTCAGGCATCGTGCTGGTGGATTTCTGGGCCCCGTGGTGCGGCCCCTGCCGCATGCAAGGCCCTATTCTCGAACAGATCGCCGGCAAGGTCGAAGGCGCCAAGATAGCCAAACTCAACGTGGATGAAGCCCCGGCCCAGGCCGCTCACTTCGGGGTCATGAGCATTCCCACGCTGATCGTTCTGAAAGACGGCCAGCCCGTGAAGCAGTTCGTCGGTGTCCAGCAGGCCTCCGTGCTCCTGGCCGCCCTCGAAGACGCCAAGGCCTAGAGATCCCCGCCCCGGCATCGAAGAGCTGGGACAGGGCCCGGAGCGCCGCTTCTTCATCCGGACCCTCCGCAGTGGTTTCCAAGGCCTTGCCCGGCGCAGCTCCGAGCTTCAGCAGTTCCAGGATGGCGCAGACGTTCGCCCGCAAGCACCCTCACAGTTTACACTTAACCTCATCATTCACAGGACAATGTCGTCCATTGCGTTTCACCGGCATTCCAATTCGACACCCATTGCGCCACTGTATCCGGGTTGTTGAGATATAGCTTGAAAAGGGGATGCAACTCGGTCGCAACAATAGGATCGGATACATCTCCGCCTCGAACCTGATTCGGGTATTTTATCAACATGGGGATGTGCTTTTCCGGTCCATATGTATCTTGATCTCGGACGGCCCAAGACAATGTCTTGCCCCGCTCCAGCGAATGATCAGATAATATCACAATCAACGAAGAATCATATTCGCCGCGCAGTTTCAAATGATGAATGATATCACCGATAACCATGTCCATGGCATACACATTTTCAAGATACTTTTCCATATAACTTGCTGTGGGCGTGTGGTCCGTCATCCCCCCGTAATCAGGAGTATCGCGCAAAGTCCAATCGCGTTTGAGAAGAAAGGGTTCTTTCGGCAGGAAGAAATGAAAATAAACAATGTTTCGCCGGGGCAGTTTTGGCAGGACTTCGTTGACAACCATGCGAATGCGGAGCTGTGTGTTGGCGACTTTGTGATTCCATTGTTCTTGATTTGAAATAGTTTTGCCTAGTTGCTTCAGCCCAATCTTCGCCAGGAAAGACAATTGAGAGTGCAACAAGGAGCAAACCCGGTCCGTAAGCGTATACATTGCTCCACTGTAATAAATGTTCCTCATATAGTCGAGCCGCTCGCCAACAATACTAGGGTAATGAATGATCGAGCCCACAAGAATCTTGAAATGATTTGCTGACAGATCGAAGATCGACTCCATTCCCAAGTCGGCCAGTCTATTGTTTTCTACAAGCTTCAATAATTCATCGTAGCTAAAAGTGTGTATTCTTTTATCCGCCTGATACAAAAAACGGGGAATGGATACTTCTGTTTTTATGCCAGGACTATATGCCTCCCGGAACAAAAAGGCGTGCTCCTGAAACTCTTGAAGATGAGGCATGTTGGTTATTGAAAACAGAGGGTTTCCATAGGTGGCCTCGTAAGACCACGTGTCAAACATAAGAATATAGATGCTGTTATCGTCATTTTTGTTTCCAGTATATCTGGAAGATACAGTGTAATTGGTATCACCGCTTGCAACATTCCACCATAACGACTGTACGCAAAATAATACAAACATAACAGTCATGAGACGATAAATATTCAGTATTAGCCGCTCATATCCTTTCCGCCAGAATATCAATAAGCCGATGGGCAGAAATCCGTATATAATCCACTTGGATGCGTCCACAATGCCCGTGATGGTATCCGGCATCAAGCCGGTACGATATGCAATGCTGATCACTGACCGTACAATCAATAATCCCATAACCCAAATGGCCGCGTTAAAAACAATGCGTTCGCAATTTACTCGGGCTTGTTTCCGGTTGGCATAGTGTGCTGTGATGTAAAAGGATCCATAGATAATTGCATAAATTGCGGCTAGAATGCCAATGGCCATCCAAATACTAGCTCTGATTTGGGGAGACCATTCAAGTGAATAGCGTGTTTCGCGGTTGTATACGGCATAAAACTGGGGCAACAGCGCCACATAAGCAGACACCAGACAGAGAATTACAAGATTGCATAACTGTTTCATGGTGCTTATTCGCCGCGATTTCATTCGATTCCGGTATAGTTCGGATGCATATTCATGCATTCGTGTGGCGGCATCCGGGGGTGGCTAGGAGGCACCGGTCAAGAGAAACAGCAGGTATTGCTGCCGGGTCCATAAAATATCGAAGACCGCAGGCCAATCCAAGCCATAAAAGGATATCTCTCGCGTATAATATAGTTTCATGAGATATACCGTCCAGCATACGCATCCCGCTGTCAGCAATAAAACCAGGACACGGATTCGCCGTCTCTTTATCGCACGCCATCCTGCTGCAAGCGGAAAAGACATCAGCAAAGCGATATCAACGACATACCTGTTTCCAAATCCACCCGCGTTCTTCCAAAGAAAATAGCTGGACATCATGACAATGAAAATGATGACGGTAACCGAGATTGGCCAGAACCACTGCCGGCTGTTCTTGTAGAGCGCAATCAAACCCCAAGCTGATATCAGAGTTACGGGAAACCAAAAAAACATTCCCCGGTTGATGCTGAACAGAAACGTCCATATTTCTGGTCTCATCCACCCATAACAACCCCCTTCATATGAATTAACCCAATATCGACCTGTCGCGTATTTCCAAATAAGGACCTGGGGGATCAATAACAGAAGCAAGGAAATCCCAGCCCAGGCAATCGAAGCACGATGGTTCCAGAAAAAAAACAACCGATCGCGAACATCGGATAATCTTGTGAGTCCGTACAGGGGCACAATCAGGAAAAACAGGATATTCGGCGGACGAATGAGATAGAGCAGACCCAAGAGAATGCCGAGCGCAAGCGATTTCAGGCGGGAACCTGGATCCTGGTACCAGTGAGGTACAATCCATAGCACGGCGCTAATCGTGAATAGGGTGCTAGGATGTGCCGAAACACAGTCTCCAGTTCCATAATTCAATAAGTTGGTGCCAAAAACGATTCCTATAATTGAGAATAGTGCCGCGGATCGTCCATAGTTGCGCTCCAGAATTGGCTTGAGAATGGCTATTGCCAACAGAAAATAAAATACATTCGAAAGACCCGCTGCATGCTGATAGAACAATGAATATCCATTCAGTGGATGGTTAAATGCATACCATTCCGGCGCACCAGGCAACGATTGCATGAACCAGGTCACCCCGTGTGCGATCAGGAAGAAGGGTAGCAAGAAAAGGGATACGCCCATATTGTACTGGCTCAGGTACCGTCCCGTATCAGCCTGACGACGAATAAATGTCGAGTGAGGATACTCTCCGCCATATTGCACAATGGCATTTTGCTCCAGGGAAGGATCCCCGTAGATCAAATAGCTTGGCAAGTAGGCATAATATCCGGTGCCATCTGAACGGATCGGCACGCCAAAATACCCCTGAAGATAGGTGAACATGTAGATCAACAACGCCAAAACTGTCAGCCCCGCAAGAAAATGGCGGGAAATGCAGGCTGTGCCACGTTCTAACCATGCGCGAGATGACTTCATTGCAGCCCTTTGGAATGGAATTGAGTGCAGGACATCAACGACGCATGATTACCTGAAGTTGCCGTGCAGTTCAAGAGTTCTCGCGGTATTGCCGGCATTTCTTCGGGCTTTTCCCGGACATGAAAAGATCATAAGATGCGGTATTGTGAATTCCGGTCCGGAAACTTCGCAGGCCCGGCGCCATCCTCATGGGCGCCGATTCGCCGCATTTCTGCTGCTGGCTATCCGTCATTCGTCGGGCTGGATTCTGCGCATTTTCTTCACGCTGCTGATCCTGATGATTCTTCTGTTCGCCTATCTGCATCTGGTTGGCCTGCCAGTCTGCTTCACGGATCTGTTTCTCGACCGGATGGCGGCCATGGGCTATCACCTGCAGATCGAACGGCTCACTCTGGAAATCGACCGCGGCCTCGTCGCCCGGAATATTCGACTGTATGCCGATGCCGATTCACCCACGCCCTTCCTGGAGGCCGAGACGATGGCCGTAATGGCCAATCCATGGACCTGGTTGCGGCGCCGGCCCGTTTACCCCATTCTGGCCATCGAGAACGGGTCCCTGCGGATTCATCTGGGCCGGGATCGAATTGACGAGGGATTGGGGCCGCAGATCATCGCCGTGGATCGGCTTCAACTACGCTTCTCCACCGGGCCGGATGAAGTTCGCTTGCACGAGTTTGCGGCGGATTTGCTGAACATCCATTTCCAAGGCCGTGGACAGGCGTATCCCGCGCCCCGGAAAGCCGCCACCGGGGCCAATCCAATCACGACCGCGCTTCAAGCCCTCGAAAACGCCCCGGTATGGCTGTTGCGGATCGTGGAGCAACTCCAGCAGATTGCCTTCAATGCCCAGCCTTCCGCCCGGTTTACCTTCGCCCTCTATGGTACCCATCCTGAAGCCAATACCTTCTCTCTCCATCTGGACAACCCGGTCGGCGGACGTTTCCAACGCCTGGGCTTCGACCAATTTCAGGCGCAGTTGGCCTGGAAAGCGCAAAAGATCCATCTGGCCACGGCACAGCTCCGCCAGGGCAGCAACCGGCTTGGACTTTCCGGCTGGCTGGATCTCACCAATCAGATGGTACACGCCCGGCTGTTCAACACCTTGCCCCCCGATGTCTTTGTGGCCCTGCTCCCACCTGACATCCAGCAGAAGGCCGCCGCCTTTACCGACGATTATGACTTTCCCCTGCGCCTCGAACTTCAGGTCGGTCCGTGCTCCCTGGCGGAGGCTGCGGCACACCTCACAGGCACCATTTCCCTGTCGGAGGCCGCTATCCGGGATGTGCCGATCAGCAGCCTGCGGGCCGCCTTTGAGTGCAACGGCCCGGTGGTACGGGTGAACGAGGCCGCCGTTCAGCTGGGGACCGGCCCGCACGCCAGCCGGGTGACCATCCAAAATGGCGCCTATCGCCAAGACAGCCGTCAATACCAGGCGCACGTTTCCGGCACGCTGGATCCCCACCTGCTCAAGCCGCTCATGTCGCCTGGGATGCGCACCATTGTGGAATGGTTCGGCATTCAGGAGCCCGTGGCCGCAGACGTCGTTCTGGGTGGCGAAGTCGGCAATCCGGCCATTTACTGCTTTGGACCGGTGCAGGCGACCAATTTCACCGTTAATGGCGTTGCCTGCCAATCCATGCAGGGCCAATTGAACATCACCAACGAAGTCATGCACATCACGGGCGCCCGGCTTCAGCGGATGGAGGGGAATGCGCGGGGGGACGTCCACATGGTGTTTTCCAACCAAACCCTCCGGCTGGAAGCCGAAAGCACCCTGGCCCCCCGCGCAATCGCCGAGATGCTGGGGCCCGGCGTGGCCCAGTTCATGGCGCCGTTCCGGTTCAATGGCCCGGCGCGCGTGCAGATCACCGGCTGGCTGGACTTCTGCAACTTCGCCCTAAACCGCCTGGAAGCCCGGGTGGACGCCCGGGGGCTGGGCTACGATCGCTGGGAAGCCGATCATGCCGTCTTCGATCTGTCCGTACGGGGGCGCCGACTCTTGTTCTCCAATGCCTTTGCCTCCGCCTACGGCGGACAATTTACCAACATCAATGCCCACCTCTACCCGGTGCAGAGTGACACCAACTGGCGATATGAAGTGGAAGCCTCCGCCACCAATGTCAGCCTGACCAATCTGCTGTTTGCCTCGACGGGCGAACCGACCGGGGAATTGCGGGGACGCTTGGATGGCACCGCCCGGATCGGAGGCTACATCGGCACGGGCACCGCCGCGGGAGTCTCGGGCACGGGGCAGGCCGCCATCCGCGAGGGGCTGCTGTTTCAAACCCGGCTGTTCAGCGGACTGTCGGCGATCCTGTCCAAGGTCATTCCCGACTTCACGCTATTCGCCCAAACCGACGCCAGCGCTGGCTTCCGCATCCGGAACGGCCGGGTCATCTCCCGCGACATTGAATTGCAGGGCACGTTGTTCAGCGTCAAGGCCAAGGGCGAATATTTCTTCACCGGCGTGCTCGACTACGATGTTGAAATTCAACTGCTTCGCGGCGGCCCGGTCGCCGCCCTTGTGCGGCTGGCTACATCGCCCGTTACACGGCTTTTGAAGGCCAACCTGACGGGCACCTTTCAGGATCCCCACTGGGGGCTGGTCAATCCCCTCGAAAAAATCACCGGAAAATCGGGATCTTGACTCCGGGCGCGGAAAGGCCTGATTCGGAGTATGGCGGGGAGCGAGGCATTGCAGCCACCACACCGCTTTTCTTTCGTACGTCACCCCGCCGCGAGAACCTGGAAGGCGATTTCCCGAGCGCGTCCGGGCAAATCGGCATGATGCTCGAGCAGACCGCCCATGAGGGCCCGCACCTCCCGGAAGACCGATGCCGGCAAGGCCGCGGGCGGATGGCCCGCACGCATCCGGCGGAGGGCGGCGGCGGCGGCGGCGGAGACCGCCACGCCGCGGCCGGCGGAGCAGGCTTCGCACAACGCGGCTCCGTGCGCCACATCGAGCCGCAAGCCATTATCCCCGTGCAACGGAGCGCGGCACTTGGCGCAGGCATCCCAATTCGGCGCCAGCCCCAGTTCCTGCAGCATCAGGAGTTCAAAACGGGGCAAAAAAGCGGGTCCAGGCGTGCGCGTGGCCAGGCGGTCCAAGGTGTCGGCCAGCAAGCCGTAGAGTCCGTGCGGAGCAGGCCCAAAAGGCATGGCCAGATCAAACACGCCGGCCACATAGGAGGCCGCCGCACACGCTCGCCAATCCTCCCGCAGGGCGGACCGGGACTGGAGCGGACAGCATTCCCTCAAAATATGCAGATTGCGCTGCTCCCGAGCGTAAAAGAGGATTTCACACGTATAGAACAGGTCATATTGTCCCAGGAATCCGCTCCGTTCGCGCTGGCTGCCTTTGACCAATACGGCCAGCTTGCCATGCGCAGCGGACAACCCCACCATGATCCGCGAGGTGTTGCCATAGGGATACACGCGCAAGATGATCGCCTCGTCCTTCAGGATCATGGCCCGACTATACCCTTCCAGGCGGCCGGATCCGCATCCAGCCAGGCACTTTCCAGTCGCCGCATGGCGCGCCGGCCGACGGGCGTGACATCGCGGCGCCCCGCCAGGTGATCCAATCCGTGGGCGAGATAGAGGGCAAGCTCCCGCGCGCATCCGCCGGGTCTCGGGCGCCCTTCCAGCCGGGCACGCTCGGCATTCAAGATGATTTCCGCCGTGGGCAGCCTGCATCCGGGCATCGCGACATAGGCTTGCGCCACCACGTCGGTCTGCGCCGGCACGCCGAAACACCTGGCCTTGTAGGAAGGCATTCCGGCGTCATCTGTCAGCAGGACCGTCAGTTCGTCGAAGGGCGGAGCCGCGTCAGCCGGAAATGCCCGCCGGACCAGCGTCCGGACCAGACGCCGGAACGCCCTTGGATGCAGCGCCAGCACCCGTTGCCGGTTGAGCAGGTTGATCTTCACGGGGATAGGGATTCCTTCCATGCAGGATGTTCGCAAGCGCAAACACGAACGAATTCTGGATTTCATGCAGGTCTTCGAGCGTCAGCGGACACAGGTCCAACTGGCCGTCGAGAAGCTTCTCGCGCATCAGGGATTCGACCTGTTCGGCAATGCGGTTGGGCGTGGGTTTGTCCAGCGAACGCGAGGCAGCTTCGACCGTATCGGCTAGCATCAGGATCGCCTGCTCGCGCGTCCAGGGTTTGGGCCCGTCATAGCGGAAACTATGCTCCAGGCCGGAATCTTCGGCCATGCCGGCTTCCTTCAACGCCTGCCGGGCAACTTGGTAGAAATAGGATGTGAGCGTCGTGCCATGGTGGGTGCGGATTCCGTTGCAGACGGTCCGGGGCAGCTTGTAGCGCTTGGCCAGGGTGATGCCTTCCTTCACATGGGACTGAATCACCAGGGCGCTCATGCTGGGCGCCAGACCGTCATGGGGATTTTCGCCGCCATGCTGGTTCTCGCTGAAGAACTCCGGTTTGGCCAGCTTGCCGATGTCGTGAAAATAGGCGCAGACCGAGACGAGCAGCCCATTGGCACCGATCCGGTTGGCGGCGGCCTGGCCGATGGCCCCGACCATCAGGCTGTGGTGGTAGGTTCCGGGCGCCTCCAGCGCCAGGCGCTGCAGCAGCGGATGGCTCATGTCGGTCAGTTCCAACAGCGAAATATTCGTAACGTGCTGGAAAAGCCACTCCACCAGCGGCAGCAGCAGCAGGGCCAGCAGCGCGGCCAACACCCCGCTGAGCACGGCGGTCCCGGCCTGGGTCAGAAATATTCCGGGCTGATGCTGGTTCATGGCGGCCATGGACAACGCCAAGGCCCCCTTGAGCAGGCCTACCGCCAATCCGGCGCGCATCACCTGCGACCGTTTGCGCACGCGCCGCATCATCACCACCACCAGCACCGCACCCCCCAGTCCCAGCAGCAGCAACTCAAAACTGCGCCCGAAGATCAGGGCCGACGCCAATCCGCTCCACAACCCTATCACCAGTGCCGGCGCCGCACCCAGCACCAGCACGGCCAGCATGGTCGTCAACGAAATCGGGATGGCAAAGGGAGCGAGCCATGAAGGGATCCAGTTCAGTCCGGCCGACAGATAGCGATACAGACTGGCCAGAGCGACGGCGAAGATGGCCAGGGTCACCACCAGCCATTTGCGGCGCGACTTGGTGTAGGCCCCCGGCTGAAGGCTGTGAAGCCAGCCTGAACACATCGCCAGCACGAACAACAGCAAGACGGCATCGCCCAACCGCTTCATCAATCGACTCCGGGGTGATTCCAGTTCCGCCAGGCGCCGGTTGTAGGCATCCATCATTTCGACCGTTTGGACCGTGACCGTTGCCCCCTCCTCCATGATCGTTGTGCCTTTCCGCACGGTCATGTCCACCGGTTCGACAGCGCGCCAGGCCGCGGTGCGCCGCCCCTCCGTCCTGCGCGTGTCGTAATCCAAGTTGGGTCGGATCGAAGCACGACCCAGTTCCGCCAAGGTGTCTTCGGCCAGCGTGATATCCAACGCTGACAGCCGACCCTGGGCGTCCTCCACGAAGGTTTCCACAGCCAAATTCACCGAAGCCAAATCGTCAATCTGCACCGTCCGGAAACGGCTGTCGTCGCCTTCCTGTGACACCAGCAGATCGAAAACCGGCCCCGACAGCAATCCTTGGAACCGGCTTTCACGATCCAAGTCTGATACGATCCCATTGGTCCACACCCCGAACAGACTCTCCTTCAGGGCGGCCAGCGCCTCCATCTCCCGCGCGGCCGGGAACAGGCTGGCCAGCGCCGCACCGGACATCGGAACCCCGAGCAGATCCGCCGCGATCGCCAGGCCGGATTCCAATGACTTGACGGCGGCGGCATCCGGAACCGAGCCGGGCGGAACCTGGCTGGGGGCTTTGTCCAGTTCGCTGCGCATTGCGACCGCCCGGTCCGCCAGCTTTTCCATGATCCGCCAGGCCGCCTGCAAGGGCCCCGTCTGGATGGACAGCACAGGCACAACGGCATCCGCCGCCTGCCGGCGCAGCAGTTCCGTGGCCGCGATATTCACGCAATCAAAGTCCACGGAGGCCAACACCGTGGCCGGCGCACGTTGGCCATCCGCCAAGCCGGCATGCAGCTGGGGACCGCCTAGATTGATGAACAGCACGCTCCCCAGCCAAACGCCGATGACCAGCAGCACGTTGCCCACGGTTTTCCACCCCTGGCGGGCGGGCGCAGACGAAACCGACCGGCCATTCCCACTGTCTTTCACCTTTTTGACGGACCAGAAAGACATCAGCCTGGTCCTCCATTCCCCGCCACCCGTTCCCGCCCCTTGTAGGCATCGATGATCCGCTGAACCAGCGGATGGCGGACAACATCCGCCGCGGTCAACCGGACCACCCCGACACCGGTCACCTTGCGCAGCAGAAACTCGGCTTCCAGCAAGCCTGGCATCTTGTGCGGGGGCAGGTCCACTTGGGTCAGATCGCCGTTCACGACCGCTTTGGAACCGAATCCCAGGCGGGTGAGGAACATCAGCATTTGTTCGCGGGTGGTGTTTTGCGCCTCGTCCAGGATCACGAAGGCCCGGTTGAGCGTGCGCCCGCGCATGTACGCCAGGGGCGCCACCTCGATCACGCCCCGCTCCACATGGCCGGCGACCTCCTCGGCGGGCATCATTTCATTCAGGGCGTCGTAAAGCGGGCGCAGGTACGGCAGGATTTTCTGCTGCAAATCCCCTGGCAGGAAGCCCAGCGCCTCGCCCGCTTCCACGGCGGGGCGGGTCAATATGATGCGGGACACTTCGTTCTTCAGCAGCGCCGAGACAGCCATGGCCATCGCCAGCCAGGTCTTGCCCGTACCGGCCGGCCCCAGCCCGAAGGTCAGTTCGCTCCGCCGAATGGTTTCTAAAAACTCCGCCTGGCCGAATGTGCGCGGAAATACCGGCGGCCGCCCGGAGGCGACATCGATCCGCAGTCCCGCCAGCCGATCCAAATCCGCCCCCCGCCCTGTGGCGAAGGCCGTGCGGGCATATTCCACGGTATGGCGATTCAGAAGCATGCCCGCGTTCCGGGCTCGCAAGAGCCCTTCCACAAATGTTGCCGCCGACTCGACTTTGGCCCCATCCCCCTCGATTTTCAGCCACAGATCCCGCGAGATGGCTTTCACCCCGAAGGCTTCATCCATCGCCGCCAAATACTCCCCCCGCGCACCGGTCACGTCTTGAGCCTCACGGGCGTTGTCAAAATGGATGGTATGTTCCGCCATCAGCTACGGGGGTGTCCGGGGGTGGTGTTCGGTTCGGGCCAATTCCGCTCTCAGCGCCCTGTGCATCTCCCACAACGCCTGCGGCATCACGCGGATACGGCCGGTCACTGGCATGAAATTTGAATCGCCCTCCCAGCGGGGCACCACATGCAGGTGGAGGTGGTCTTCCAATCCCGCCCCCGCCGGAACACCTTGATTGATTCCCAAGTTATAGCCTCCTGGTTTCGCCACTGTGTCCAGCAACCGCTGCCCCAGACAGGCCAAATCCAGCATTTCCTGCCGTTCTTCCGCAGATAGGGCTGTCAATGCGCCCTCGTGGCGCAAGGGTGCGGCCAACAGGTGACCGGTCGTATACGGAAACCGGTTCATCAGCAGGAGCCCGTGTGCTCCCCGGTAAACCACCAGGTTTTCGTCATCCTTTTCGGACCCCTCCCGAATGATCCGGCAGAGAAAACACCCCGGTTCCTTAGGTGCTCGAATGAACTCCATGCGCCAAGGGGCCCAAAGTTGCTGGGCTGTCTGGAAATCCGTCATTACCGTGAAATCCTATCCCCCTCCCTCGTAAAAGACAGCCAAAAAACGCTTATTGGAGAAGTCAGTGTCAATGGCCATGAAAAAATCCCCCAAAATGAAGATTGGGGGTCTGCAACCCATCCGCCCTCCCCGGGCGGGAACCAGTGCATGCAACAACTCGCCCATTTACTGGAAAGGCTGTATCATTCCCCCCGTTTTGAAACCAGCCATGGATCATCTGCCTGACCCGTCCGTTCCCGAACCGGAAGCCACGGCCCGGATCGGAACCGACCGCATCAGCCGGCTGCTGTTGCGCTTTTCCATCCCGGCCATTGCCGGGATGCTCGTGCAGGCGCTCTACAACATCGTGGACCGGATGTTCATCGGATACGGCATCGGTCCCCAGGGCATTGCCGGAGTGACGATCAGTTTTCCCCTGATGATGGCGACGGTGTCGTTTTCCATTCTGGTGGGTGTCGGGGCCAACACGTTGTATTCCATCCGGATGGGCGAAGGCCGGCGGCAGGAGGCCGAGCGCATTCTGGGCAACGCCTTCGGGCTGCTGTTCTTCATCCCGCTGGCGGCCTCGCTGGTGGCGCTGTGTTTTCTCGATCCCCTGTTGCGCCTGGTGGGCGCCAGCGAGGAACTCCTGCCCCATGCCCGCGCCTATGCCCGGATCGTGCTGGGCGCGGCCGCCCTCAGCACCACGGGCCACGGCCTGTCGCATTTTGTCCGTTCCGACGGCCATCCGTTTGTCTCCATGGCCGCCATGATCCTCGGAGCCGTCACCAACACCATCCTCGATCCGCTCTTCATTTTTGTTTTTCGCTGGGGCATGGCCGGGGCCGCCTGGGCCACCGTGATTTCCCAGGGGCTGTCCTTTGCCTGGTGTTTCGGCTTCTTCCTGATGCCCAAGGAAGGCACCCGGCTCCGCCGCCGCAACCTGCGCTTGGACTTCCGCCAGATTGTCTGGCCCCTGCTCGCCATCGGTTTTGCGCCCTTCGCGATGAACCTGGCCAACAGCCTGCTCAATGTGATCCTCAACCGCGGCCTGGGCCGCTATGGCGGAGACGATGCGATTGCGGTCATGGGTATTCTCTCGGCCTACATGAGCATCATCTTCATGCCCGTTTTCGGCCTGACCCAGGGCGCGCAGCCCCTGATGGGCTACAACTTCGGCGCGCGCAAATACGGCCGCGTCCGGCACCTGTTCTGGACCTGCGTCATTGCCGCCACCATCCTGATGACCTGCGGTTGGGGCATCAGCCAGTTGTTCCCGCTGCCCATTGTGCGGCTGTTTGTCTCGGCGGATTCCCGGTTGATCCCCCTTGGCGTCCATGCCCTGCGCGTCTTCACCCTGGCCTTCCCGATCATCGGGTTTCCGATCATTGGCGGCCATCTGTTCCAAGCCATCGGCAAGCCCATCCAGGCCGGATTCCTCGCCCTCACCCGCCAAGTCATTTTGTTCATCCCATTCCTCCTGATCTTCCCGCGCTTCTGGGGCCTGAACGGCATCTTCGCCGCCGCCCCCGCCTCGGACACCCTCACCTTCCTGATTTCCATCATTCTGGTGTCCCACCAGTTGCGCCTTTTCCAGCGGCTTGAACGCGAAACCGCCGAAACCGGTTGAAACTACGAATCACGCGAATTGCACGAAAGAACGGCTAGTGCGTTTCCGTGAATCAAGTATCCGTTTCGGGCAACCCGACGAGGGCGGCGGAAAAAGAATATACGTAGGAGGAGAGCCCAGCGCTACATGCGTAGCACGTGGCTCTGTCGCGTGCAGAAAAACCAAACAACCAGCCCGGTCAACGCCCGGGCCTGCAGAAAACCACATAGCCAGAACAGCCCGCCGATGCAAACGAAAAGCGCCGGGGAAAATCCCCGGCGCTTATGCCTGCGCTGTGTCGGCTTGTTAGTCAGTGGTATTCGTTTCGGTGCTTTCTGTGCCCGTTCCTGTATCCGTACCAGTCGGGGCCGTCGAAACAATCGTAATCTCCACCGCAGGGGCAACCGCAGTGATGTCATCGCTGCTGCCGGCCGTGATCTTGGTGCCGTCCATCCGCCGGTCATTGAAAACGCCTACTTCCACGACGCCCTGCAAGGTGCCGACGATCCTGCCCCCGCTGCCCGAGGCTTCAAAAGAAGCAGTGATCACATCCCCATTTTCCGGCAGTTTCCGATCGTAAGAATGGGGCATTTCCACGCCCGACGCCGAACGCATCTGGGTGATCCGCCCGGAATAGGAGGCGCCGGTGTTTTCGGTAATGGAGAGTTTTTCTCCGTTTTGGTGGACCGTAAAGGAGTAGGCTTCGGTCTGGGCGGCCCCGAACTCCGTGCCGCTTTCCTCGGTAACATAGCCATAGGCAACGTAGATGGATTGATTTTCGTCGTCATTCCGGTAGGCTGGCAGGATGTCGATCGCCCACGTACCATTATCATAGTTGAACGAGCCTGTTCCCAAAGGTCCGGTCAACTGGCCATCGTGATCGGGATCGGTCAGCCCAGCCCCTGCAACAGTGATGGTCACAGATCCCTTCGCAATGGGAGCCCGGGTTGTTTTCCCGTTCTGTTGGGTTTGGAAGCGGAACATGGTGAAGGTATCGACTTTGGAATTCGTGGCGGCTGGCTGGTAATCAGGATCCAGCGTCGTCGTCACCGATCCGCGGTAAACGCCGCTGAAGTTGACCCAGTCATAGGACCCGCTCCAGTGTTCGGCATCGCTGCCGGTGTCCCAGTCGCAACCCGCCGCACCCAAGGCCAACGCCGCGGCCAAAACGCCCATCCATGCCAACCGTTTCATCCTGTTCATCTCCCTGCTAGATGCCTTTATCCTGTCGATCATAGACTTTCTGCCGGCATTCCGTCAACGCCATTCGGCGGCGGGGAATGCCCCGCGTTATTTGCACTCGATCTTGATGAAGAGGCGGCCATCCCCATCCAGATCCGGCACCAGGATGGTGTAGGTACCCGTTGCGGTGATGACCTGCTGCACGCCGGAGGGCACCCAGCCGGCGCCATCCGTCAAATCATTGTTCTCCAGGACATCCAGGATGGCCGGCGGGGTGGGCAGATTTGTCACGGTGAACGTGACCTCTATCTGGCCATCGACAGGCGTGGCGAGGATGATTTGACCATCAGCCGGACCGCCGCTGGACGGCAGGTCCGTTTCATCCCTCGGATCGGTGCCCTGATCCACCTCGACGCCATCGTTAAACCCATCGCCGTCGGTATCCCAGAGCCGGGGATCAGTCTGGTGGAGCGCCAATTCCTCCCCGTCATCCAAGCCGTCATAGTCGGAATCCGCCCGCATGGGGTGGGTGCCCAGGAACAGTTCCTGGGCGTTTGACAGCCAGTCGCCGTCCGGATCGCCGGTGGCGCCGTTGTCGCCGGTATCATCGAGCGGATCGAGGCCGTGGTCCACTTCCCACCCATCTTCAAGGCCGTCGCTATCGGTGTCTTTCTTCAGCGGATCTGTGCCCAGTAGGACTTCCTGTCCATCGTCCAACCCGTCGCCATCGGTATCGGCAACGACCGGATTGGTGCCTTGGGCCAGTTCCACATCATTGGGCAAGCCGTCGCCGTCCGGATCGCCAGTGGCGCCGTCGTTGCCGGCATCGCTGAGCGGATTCAGGCCATAGGTCACCTCCCAGCCATCCGGGAGGGTGTCGTGGTCGGTATCCGGGTTGAGGGGATCCGTCCCGTGGGTGTTCACTTCCGCGCCATCGTTCAGGCCGTCGCCATCGGTGTCTGACACCAAGGGCTTGGAGCCGAGATCGAGTTCCTGGGCGTTGGACAGTCCGTCGTTGTCCGGGTCGCCATTCGCACCGTTGTCGCCGGCCGCGCTCAGCGGATTGAGGCCCATGGTTACTTCCCATCCATCCGGCAAGCCGTCCCCGTCCGTATCGTCATTCCGCGGATCGGTGCCGCGGGCCAATTCCTGGGCGTTGGTCAGTCCATCTGTATCCGGATCGCCGGTGGCGCCGTCCGCACCCGCGCCGCTCAGGGGATTCAGTCCATACTTCACCTCCCATCCGTCCGGCAGGCTGTCGCCATCGGTATCCGGATTATTGGGATTGGTGGTGGCCGCCATTTCCTGGCTGTCGGTCAAGCCGTCGTTGTCCGAGTCAGCCGCCAGGGGATTGGTGATGTACCCGTCGGCGCCCAGCGTGACTTCTTCCTCGTCGTCCAGCCCGTCGCCGTCCGTATCGGCCTTCAGCGGATTGGTGCCATGGGTGTTGACCTCTGCGCCATCCCACAGCCCATCGCTGTCGGAATCCTTCGGATCGACGCCGGCGGGAATCCCCATGGCGCTGGGATATGTGCCATACTTGAACTCGTCGCCATCGGTCAAACCATCGCCATCGGTGTCGGTGAACTGGTTCATGGCGAGGCCACCCGAGTAGTATTTCTCCCAGATATCGGCCAGGCCGTCGTTGTCTGTATCCGCATCATGGATGACCAGGTCGTTGCCAGACACCGTGGTGGCGCTCTTGATCTCGATCTTCTTGTTTGAGTAATCCACGGCGTAGATACTGGTGGCCGGGACAATGCTGACGCCGCCCTTGCTGGCGGCACCGCTCTTGCTTTTCCGTCCGGGCACGCTGCGGATGGCCGCCTCGACCCAGACAAATCTTTGCACCGAAGCGGGCTGTCCCTTGACCAGGCCCCAGGCCTCGCCCGGATCCAACACGCCATCGTTGTCCTGATCCTGGAACGCCCGGACGTAGTAGTTGGCTTCCTGTCCGAAGCGCAGCCCCATGAGCCGGTAATTGTAATTGGCATCGGCCTTGACCCTGGCCACGGGCCGCTGGTCAAACCCGCTGCCCTCATAGGCTTCCACCACGATGTTGGGACTTGGGGAGAACCCGTAATAGTAGGCGCGTCCGGTAATCATGCCGGCGCCGCTGGCCGCCGGAGACTGCAGATTGACCGTGAAACTGGTCCAGACACTGGACTTTGACACGCGCGGATTGATGGCGGTCACTTGGATCCGGTAAGCCCCATTGGTAAAATGATTCCAACCTGCCAGGAAGGGCAGATCCATTTCGGCGCGGCCGTTCCGGTCAATGTAAGGGGCAAACACTGTTGTATCCAGCAACGTCTCGGTGCCACTGGCATTCTGAACTTGAATCCGGATTTGGGCGGTATTGGGATCCAAGGTCATCTGCAAGTGTTCCTGCGCAAAGAGGACACTGCCGACGGGGCTGATGATGGTCGGATTGACGAGGTTCGTCGGATAGTTCACGGAATTGGTGACGACCGCAATCTCGTTGTTGTTTTGGTCGAACACCTTGCACACATAGGTCCCGGACATCGGCCCGGCCGATATGTCCGCCCAAGGGCCGGACTTGTTGTTGCGGAAGTCATATTCATGCAAGTAGTTCCGGCTGGCAGCACATCCGCCCCGGGTGGTCTCGTACACTACCTGGCCGTTTCTCAGCACGGTGACCGTGTAGCCCGACCCGCCCGTGGTGGCATTGGTATCGCCGCCCGTGGTGGCCCAGTCAAAGCGTGCGAATCCATTCGCTTTTTCGCGCAGGGCAATTTCGATCTTGGCCTCGCCCCACTGGATGTTTTCGGGCATGTACTCGCTGAAGCCCATCAGTTCCCCGGTGTTCCATTGGCCGTCGTTGTTGGCATCCACGAAGGCCATGAAATAGTTCCGGCCCTGGCGCAGGTGCCCGCCGTTCGTCCAGTCGGTAATGTTCAGGGAATTGCCATCACGGATGGGTTCTTCGAGTTCGAGCGACGTCATCGCGTCCGGGCAGTTCATCGCCGGGTCGGTATAGGCCCAGATGCGCAGGGTGCCGTCCACTTCCGGGCAGTCCGTCTTGAACTGGAAGGTGATGCTCGGCTTGGGATAGGAAACGGGGTCGTCGGGATCGCAGTACGGGACGGAAAACCCGGTGCTGCTGATCAGGTTGGAGGAGACTTCCCCCTCGGTGTTGGTGGTCACCTCGTAGACATTGGCGCTATGGGTCTTGTAGTAGGCCATGTATTCCGAATAGTTGTCCCATCCGTCCCCGTCCGGATCGAGGTTGGCATCGAACCGCAGCGGGCTGCACGCGTTGGGGAAGAGCGATTCCCAGCCGTCGGGCATGTTGTCGCCATCCATGTAGAGCGACCCGTAGGAAGCGCCGGTCGCGGGACTGTCGTAGTCGCCGGTTCCATCGCCATCGGTGTCGAATTCGAACGGATTGGTGCCCGCCAGGAATTCGGCTCGGTTGTTCAGGCCATCGTCATCCGGGTCGCCCCAGGCGCCGTTGACGAAATCGGTCTGATTAAAGATGTAATCCATCCGGCCGTCGCCATCCACGTCCACGGTTGACGTAGCGGCATCACCGAAGCCACCGTCATTTTCATTGAGGCCATAGCGGATTTCCCACGCATCGGGCAGGCCGTCGCCGTCCGTGTCCTTGCCGCCGGACGGAGTGCCATCGCTCCCGGTTCCGCTGCCTCCACCGGTCGGGGCTGCTGTTTGATAGAACTCGACCACGCCGGACATCTTGGCCGCATGCGCCCACTGGTTTTCCCAGTCGCGGAGCACGGCATAGTCCTCCGTGCTGGGGATGAACCCCCACCGCCGCCAGACATGGTCCTCGTACTTGAAGGCCACCCCTTCGCTTTGAATGGTAACGTACAGGGCCGCGGCGTCGGCCGCGCTCGTCACCGGCACCAGAGCCATTCCGTCCCACTCCACGATGGATTCAGTAGAATTCATGTAGAACCGGTGGCCGGGCAGCAACGGATCAGCCGGGAGAACTTGGACCGCGCCGGTGGCATCCTCCCCATTGTAGATGTACACCATGTTGCTCGGGGCACAGACAAACATGTCGCCCAGCGTCGGAGGATACCAGGCATTCCCGGGGTCCGTGATCCCGGCAATGGTGTTGACCTGGCCGGCAATGGTCGCGCGGGCATCCGCCAGCCAGTGGCGTCCTTTGCCCCAGCGCAGCCAGTCGGTGCCGTCATACCGATAGAGGATTCGTTCCGCGTGGTTCCAGCCGAAGTCGCCCGGATTCGCGCTGCCTGTGCCGGGCACGATGCCGGTGCCGTCAAAAACCGGCCCGACGCCCGTCAGTTCCCCCACCACGCCGGAATCATTGACATAGACCGTGGTCCCGTCCACCCATGTGTCGCCATCCACCATGTCGCTGGCCAGCGGCGGGGACGTGTACCGGACGGAATACAGCAGATTGGTGATCCGGGTCGAATCCCACGTGTTGCTGCTGAGGGTCGGCCAGCCGCCGTCGTCAAAGTTGAAGTAGGCAGCCAAGCCCTCCTCCTGCCCTTCCAGCAACTGAGACATGGTCGCGGAAATGCTGGCGCCATCGCGCACATCGGACCACAGCCGCAGCTCATCCACGAAGCCATGGAAACGCTCGCCGATGCGGATGATGCTGGACGGGCCCTCGCCCATGGCCGGAGCGCTAATGTTGAGATCCTGGCGGGACGCAACCGCTTGGCCATTGACAAACAGAGTCAAGCGCTTGCCGGAACCGTCATAGGTGGCCGCCAGATGCGTCACCAACGCCGCATCGTAGGTGGCGGAAACCGCCAGCGGAACGCTGCCGGTCACGGCGATCGGAACCCCAATGCGGCCACTGGCCGTCTTGTACACAAAGCGTGCCTGGGGATAGAGATTGTTCCCGCTCCGGATCACGCGGAGTTCGTAATTGGCAATCAGCATGCCGTTGGTGACTTCTTCCACCGCCCGGCGGAAGATCGGCGCCCCCTGCCCGTCGGCCAGAAAGTCCACGCGGGCGGGCAGCACTGCCGCTTCCAGCGTCCACGAATTTCGGACAAAGGCCTCGCGGTCGAGCACCTCTAGCCAACTGCCTGGACGGCCCGTGAAATAGGCGGTCAGGTACTGTTTGGGCGAGGTGGAATCCGACGCAACGAAGCCCTGGAAGACCTCGTCGTTATCGGACATGCCGTCGTCGTCGGTATCCGCCAGATCCGGACGCGTGGCATTGCGCGCCTCCTGGCGGTTGGAGAGTCCGTCGCCGTCGAAATCCTCGTCGCCGTCCGGAATCCCGTTTTCATCCGTGTCCGGTTTGCGTGGATTAGTCCGTGCCCAGTATTCCTGCAGGGTGGTCAGGCCATCGCCGTCCGGATCGCTGTCCGCATCGGAAAGCATTCGGCCCGTGACTCCCACTTGGGCCACCGCCACCCCACCCTTGGACACCCACCACGTTTCCCCATCATCGATGAAACCGCTCACCTGGCCGGACCGGATCTCCCAGTTGGTGACGGTATTCAACACTGTGTTGGTGGTTTCCCCCTCAACCGTCGTGTTGGTCTCGACCGAATAATCGCCAATCAGCACCGTATTCGGGCATACCGACGTGGTGATCACGCCGTTGACGACCGTGATGATGCCGGGACAGGTTGCGCTGGCCCAGGTCTGCCCGCCGTCGGCCGACGAGTTGAAGGTGAATCCACTGCGCTTGATCAAAATTTCCGGCACCCCCATCTTCGCCCAGCCCGGGTCGTATTCCAGCATGGAGTGTTCCTGGGTCAGCCAGGCAAAGGGGTTCAACTCGTGGACGATTTCCCAGCTATCCGGCAGGCCATCACCGTCGGAATCCAGCTCGCCGCGCTGGTTGTCCAAGGCACCATTGACCGGCGCTGTGCGGCCCGCATCAAACACGAAGCCGCCGCCGAGGGCCAGCGAAGGCAGTGCATAGGCCCGGTCCGGATACAGATGATCATGGAACAGGCGGTTGGGCACGTTTTCCGCCCCCGGGAAATCGTAGCCCAGCAAGCTGGACATCGCGCGGTGCCGGCTGTCCACGGCCACGTTGCCGCCGTCGTCAAAGTTGTAGTAGGCCAGAAGGGCGCCGTTCAGTTGCTGCCCGTCCAAAGTGACCATTTGGCGACCCTCGAGGAGAATGCTGCGGTTTGCCGCCACTTCCGCCTGGGATCGCTCAATGCCCCAGATGCGCAGTTCGTCAATCCAGAGGCGATTGGCAAAACCGCTTCCTTTTGCAAACTCCAGCTGCCCGCCGTTGCCGAATGTTGAAACCAGATAGCCGCCGGTGGTTTCCTCCACCACCTGGCGGGATTGCACGAGCGTGCCGTCCACATACAGCGAAAGCGCATTCTTCCTGTGATCGAAGGTCGCCGCCAGATGGACCCAGCGGTTCCGCGGCAGGGGACGCGTGGCGCTGGCCTGGTACCACTTCCCGCCCAGCGAATGCAGACCGGCATAGGGAACCGTCTCCACGGTCTGGCCGCCGATGACCACATTGGTCACGCCCAGATCATAGGCCCGGCGCTCATTGCCGCCGATCATCAGATAGCCTTTGGTAAACGATCCGCTGGCGGGGGCATCCCCCTCCAAATACACCCATGCTTCGACCGTGAAGTCCCGGGAGAAATAGCGGGGGTCGTCCACCAAAAGCGTTTTCGAACCTTCATCCGTCAGAATCTTGGCCGAACGGGCCACCAGCGGATTGAGCGACTGCACAGGGCTGGTCGGCTGCTTGCCGCGCGCCACGTCCATCTGGATTTCCGTCGAGTCCGGCAGGCCGTCGGCATCCGTATCCGTGCCCGGCATCGGCACCATCAGCGGCAGGTTGTCCGTGACGGGCTTGCCGCCGGTCACGAGATCGGTTCCAGCCGTTTCCGCATCCGTCAGGATGCTGTCGGGATCCGAGAGGATCACGTCATTGGTGGGAATCAGCAGCGTGCTCAACGCCAGCGGGGTGTATACGTTGGCTTCATTTCGCGCATACCACAGAGCGTCAATGCCCGGCGTATAACGGCCGTCTTCCGCCCCGGCCGCTTCCAAGTAGTACAATCCGCTGAATGAGGTGGTAAAAGGCTGGAAGCCGCCGGTCCCCATGCTGTTGGTGAATCCATCGCCGTAGAAGGGAGCCAGGCTGGCCATGTCATTCGCGTAATACGGGAACGAAGGCACGCCGACCGTCGGCACCAGTTTGGGTTCGGGGTAAGGCACAAACACCACATTGGTCACGACTTCCTCGGGCGGGCCCGGGTTGGTGACCACCATCAAGCCTTGCATCCAGTTTGTGACGGTGGTTTCGTAGGCGGCCGGATGGAAGAATCCCGGATAATCCCGCATGGAATAGGACGCCGCCAAGCCGGGCGCCATGATTTCGTAGTACATGGGCGCCTGCCAGTCGTGGCGCAGCAGGATCCAGTTGGCCAGCACATAGGTCTCGAACGAGGATTGGTTTGGATAGTTCATGGCCCGGGCGGTCCAGGGAATGGTTTCATCCCCGGTTCCCGTGATAAAGTCGATGCGATATCCGTCCTGGCCAAAGTATTCCTGGATATTCAGGAGCCCGTCCCCGTCCGGATCGCCCAAGGCGCCGCTGGGATTAATCTCTACGGGCAGGTCGACAATGCCCAGCAGCGTTCCGCTGTCATCTTCATCTTCATCCTCGGCCAGATCGAACGCGGCCATGCCGGTCTTGGGGTTGAGGCCATGCTCGACTTCCCAACCATCGATCAGCCCGTCCTTATCGGTATCCCATCCGTCGTACCGCACCACGAGGTTCGGCCGGGGCTCCGTCCAATAGCTGGCGGCCGACGGCCAAGCAATCCGGCCCGGAAGGCTCTGCAAGTCGGGACTGCCGGGCGATGACGCCACCTTGACACTGCCGGTCCAGTCGGCTTTGGTGTAGTCCACCGTGAAATAGCGGACGGAATCGCCCCACTGGCTGTATTTCGCCTGCTGGAGATATCCGGGCGTGCCATGCAGGCACCCCCCGCGGCTGGGCTGCCGGAAGCGCAATCCGGCACTCGTGACTTCCTTCTGCTCCAAGACGCACTTGGACGACATGAAAGGCCATATCGCCAGCGGATTCCCCCACCCGTATGTGAGCAAGGGATGGAGGCATTGCTCCCGGAAATTCGTCAGCCCGTCCTTATCCGGATCGGAATTATAGTGGAAGAGATCACCAACGGGCTCGGCTTCCACCGGCTTGAATCCATTCTTTGCGAAAAACTTTTCGAAGGAGTCCAGCAACCAGTCGTTATCGGTATCGCAATCGAAGGGGCTGGTCCATGGCTTGTCATTCAATTTCTCCGTCGGGAAATGATCGCGGGTCTCTCCCAGGGGCGGGCATCCTTCGGCGAAGTTGATGTCTTTGTTGGCTTTCTTCAATTCCTGCAGGGCCGTCATGCCGTCACCGTCAATGTCCATCCCGGGGTGCTGGAGGGTCTTGACGTCGCCCAGATCAGGGAGAAATGGGTCTTGCATCTTGTCGCCTTCAATGACTCCCTTGCGATTGGCGTAATCCGTGGTGTAGGTGAAGACATCCGTATTATAGATGAACCCGTTATCCTTGGGATCCAGCCCGGCATAGATTTCAACCGGGTCCTTCAGCCCGTCGCCGTCGGTGTCTTCCGCCCAGGGGTTGGTCCCGGCATAGGTAATCATCTTTGTGGATTCGTACAGGTCGGAGATGCCGTCGCAATCCGTATCGAACAACTCGGGATCGGGGCCGTAGCCGAAGAATGCCGGATCGGCTTCATCGGTGACCACGTTTTGATTGTACGTGAACCAGCCCTCCTTGCCGTTGATCTTGACTTTCCAGCCATTGAATTCCTGGATATTGGTCAGTCCGTCGCTGTCCTTGTCATCGGTGGGCTGGTAGCCGCTTTCCCAGACGAGATTGGTTTTCTGGGTCACTTGGTCGATTTCGACCTTGACCCAGTCATTGGCGGCGGCAAAATCCACGTAGCTCGGGAACAAGCCGGTCACCACCGCTTGCGCCTGCTGAAGTCCCCCGCTGCATAGCAGAAGGAGTGCTCCTCCCCACAAAATGGTTTTCACGGGATTATGCTTGATGGTGTGTGCTGTTCGCATGGCAACCTCTTTTTGCTGAACCAACCTGTTCCCTGTTCCAAATTACTGTTCCGCCGGGGCTGATTCCGCCGGAGGTTCGGAGTCCTCATCGACACCGCCCTGCTGGACGATGAGCCCGCCGAGCGTCGTGCGCAGCCGCAGTTCCGCCAGCATGTCCTGCTGGGCCTGGTCAATGGCCTGCTGCAGCTCCAGAACCGCCGGATGATTCTCCAAGGCCTGCACCACCAGCGCCTGGAGGTCGGCAATCTGCTGTTGCAGGGCCTGGATTTCCGGATCGTTCTGCCGGAGGTTCTCGTATGCCGCCCGCATCTGCCGGTGCAGTTCCGGCGCCCGCATGGAATACTCCTGCGCGGCCTGCAGGCATTCTTCCTGCGCGGCCTTCAGCGTGGCCAGATCGGCGGATTTCAAGGTTTCCAGCCGCTGGTCCGGAGGCAAGCGCGGCGCAGCGGCCGGCTCGGCATCCGCCACCGGGGCCTCCGGAGTTTCAGTCTCGACGGCGGCAACGGCTTCCGGCAATTGGAGGGCCAGGGGGATCCCCTGCGCGACCGCCGGCGCCCCCCCCCGCCCGATGACGCTGATAACAAATAAAAGCGTACCCGCCCGCACCAAACCCGCACCCGCTTGATTCATCATGCGTTCTTCCTCATTAACGACAAGGGCTTCAAGACCTTTCGGGGATAGTAGACTGCAAAACGGTGTCGTTTGCAAACAAAAACGTCCCCTCAACGATAACCTCAACGATAACGCTCGCCGGACTCCATGCCGGGGTTCCATGCGGGTCGGATCAGGCAACCGCCGTTTGGGGCAAAATCACAACTCCAAATCCGGTCGGATCGGTTTGGAGTGCGAGGACAAGGGGCATTGGCCACGGCCCCGCTTTAGCTGCCGCCTCGGCTGCTAAAAAGCCAAAGCGGCGTGGCGCTCGCAAAGCCTCGCTTCCCGCCGCACTCCAAACATAGCACGGGGCTCCGTCCCGCGCAGGCCCTGGAACCCGGCACGCGACAGAGCCGCGTGCTACGTAACATCCGCCCGCGACAATACAACGGCCAGCGGGAGACGACCCCGCTCCGCATCCTGACAATCCTGTTAATCTTGAGGCTCTTGCACAACTCGTTCCTGGAAACGGGCAGGACGGAGCGTGGAATCTGTCTGCCGCAGAGCGCGCAGAGAAGAACCCGGAGGGGAAACCGACAGGCGGTTGCTCACAGAGGCACCGAGACCACAAAGAGAAATCCGGCTGCGGTTCCGAGCCCGGCGCGTTGGGCTCACGCGCCCTTCCGTCCCACCCCATTCGTGCCATGCGCGCAATTCGTAGTTCGCCCCCTGCCCGGCCCCCGCCCGGGTCTACAGAGCGGCCAGGAACGCATCCATTTGCGCGTCGGTCCCGATGGACACGCGTAGATATCTGCCCGTGCGTTCCCCGGGAAAATAGCGCACCAGGATGTTCTTTATCCGTAAATCGGCAAACAAATCGGCAGCAGCCGTCCCCGCCGGAGGCTCCACGAACAGGAAGTTGGCCCCCGACGGAATCACCCGGAATCCCCGTTTCACCAGTTCCGCCGCCACCCGCTCGCGCGTTGCCACGATCCGCCGGGCGTTGTCCTGCATCCACGGCACATCCCCCAGCGCCGCCAGTGCGAGGGCCTGGGCCAATCGGTCCACGTTGTACGAGTCTTTGAGCTTGTACATCGCCCCGATCAGCTCGGCGGACCCGATGGCGTATCCTAGGCGCAATCCCGCCAGTGAAAACGACTTGGACAAGGTGCGACATACCAGGACATTGGGCAAATCCTTGGCAAGCGCCAGGCAATCGCGGCCACCGGAGAAGGCCACATAGGCCTCATCCACCAGCACCACACCCTTGAACTGCCGGCAAAAGGCGCGGATGGTTTCAACCGGATAAAACACGCCCGTCGGGGCATTCGGGTTGGCCAGGAAGAACAGGCTGGCGTCGAGGGCCGCCGGAGGCTCAATCCAGCCGAAGCCTTCCGGGAGGGGAACTGTGCGATAGCCGACCTCCTCGGCCGCCGCCAGCACCGGATAGAGCGAATAGGTCGGATCAACGGCCGCCACCGCCCCACCCGGCTGAGTAAAGGCCCGAGTGGCCAGCCGCAACACTTCGTCGGAACCATTGCCCACAAAAACCTGTTCGACAGCACATCCCTCCACCGCCGCGATGCGTTCCCGCAAGGTCCTGCACACCGGGTCGGGGTAGAGCCGCAGAGAATCCGCGGCAAATTCCCGCAATGCGCGGGCCACCGCCGGGCTGGGCGGATACGGATTCTCGTTGGTGTTGAGCTTGATCAAGCCCTCCACCTGCGGCTGCTCGCCGGGCGTGTAGGCTTGGAGATCTTGCACTGATTGACGAATATACGTGCTCATGGGTTTTGACATCTTGTAACGCATGTGACGTAGACGACGCAAGAAAACGCGGCAAGGGAGCCGTTCGGGCAGGTTCCGAACTGTTGGCAACCGGTCCCGACGAGGCCGGACATGATGACCACGCCATGACTTTTTTGAGTGCGGAGCCAACGGGCGGCGGCCCCGTTTTGGCTTCCTGACAAAAAATCAGGAATGGCCGACTTCAATTGCCTCTGCCCAACGAGGGGCGCAACAGTCTGCTATCGTTTCCGCGAGGAGCTGCAGATGGGGCACTTGTCCGCCAAGACCCGTCCGTCTTCGTTGTCGTTGTCGTGTTTGGGACGAGGAACCAATCGCCAGCCATCGCAATAGTCGCAGCGCGTGGCGGCGGCGGGAAGGGCCATCTTTCCCAGACCTTTGCAGATCGGACATTCGTAACCGATATGGGTGCCCCCGGAGATATCCACCAGGCGCCCGCGTCCCTCGCAGGTCTTGCAGATGATCGTCTGCTCCGGCGGGGGCGGCGGGGGGGGCGGCGGCGCCTGGACCTCCTCGGTTTTCCAATGCGGCCATTCCGGCGGGGCGTAGTCTTCATATAGCTGAAATGCTCCGTAGGCGGCCAACAAAAGGATCAGCACATGAGCAATGAATTTCATGAAAGGTCTCCGTTCTCCTGGGTTTGGCCTGAATGGATTTCGACCATTGTTTGCGCGAGCCCCGCGACCTTGGTCGGGATGACCGCCAACCTGCGCCCCCCTGAGGCAAGGCTGTGGTTGGCACAACCGCCGCAATCTTGATTCATCAATGCAATCCTCATTCCAATGAATGGTCCGGACTGTCCATTGACGGGTCCTCTGGTGGCAGCCGTAACATGCGCCGGGTATATTGCTCGCGATACTTGATATCCAGGCGGAGGCGCGAATCCCGATCCATGTCCGCATATCCGATAATGGACTTGCCTTCGTCGGTTTCCAGAATCGCCACGCGATTGGTGCCCCGGCCTGCCAGCACCAGCGTGCCATGGATGATACGCCCGGTTTTCAGGCGCAATTCCACTTGGTCCTGGTTCTGGTAGAGGGGCATCGTTTCGTCCAGCCGGGATCGAAACGCCTTTTCTGCCCGGGCTTTCTGCGCTTCCAGACGGGCATGATCGTCATCGGGGGGAGGTGACGGCGTTTCAACGACCGGGGGCACAGGGTGGTCATCCGCAGAGGGAATCGCGGCGGGGACAGCCGGAGTTTCGGCTGGCGCCGTCTGGGCCGGAGGCGCGGGCGGCACTGCGGCAGTCTTGGCCGGCAGTCTCCACCGGTTGAAGGCGATTGTCCCGACAACAAGCAAGCCGGCCAGCCCGATCAACAACCACGCCGCGCGAAGCAACGGCAGTCCGCGGGCCCAGTGGCGTCCGGCGAAGACAAAACCGCAATGATGGCATGCAACGGCATCCGGCGCCAGCATGGCCTGGCAGCGCGGGCATGGCTTTCCGCCCGCCAGCGTCGGAGCATCCCGACGGACATGGAGGTGAGGGACGGTGCCGCTCGGCCGGGCCACCGTGTTTTGCCGGCCGCAATTTGGGCAGGCGGCCAGCAGGGTACCGCCACTTTCGTCAAAATCAAACAGCCGGTTGCAGAAAGCGCACTTGACTTGGACAGACATGGCCGGGGCCTCTTGATCGTTACGAACAGCACATTAACCTTTGGGTTTTGAATATTGCACCCTCCGTCACTGAAATCCAGATAAAATCCACCGTCCCCTTCCCCCGTCCCCCGCCCCGTTCTTTGGCCATGGAATTCATGTCTTCCTGCACCGGTTATCATATTTTCATTGTTTATAAATATTGCAATTATTTCATTATTTATAAACATTGAAATCAGCGGATTGGCCTGAAATTCCTCGGTCAGTGGGAATGATGATCGAATCATCCATCCTTTGAGCATGGCGGGAGGAGATCCTGAATACGGCCATGCCCCCACATGACAGGGCTCCCTGAACTTCCCCACCGCATTGGACTTGTTGTCGCCGCTCTGCTGGACGCGGGGCACTTTGGACAGTGTCCGATCTCAACGGACCATGCTGGCGCATGGAAGTTTTTAATTCAACATACCCGCGAACGGAATGCCGGATACCGCCGGCCGTATTCTTCCTCCGACCCAAGGCCGCGGCCTGCCCCGCAGGCCGGCTGCCCGCGTACGGATCAGGGATTGCCAGGCGCCGGGAAACGAATGGAAGCGGCGCGGGCATGGGCATCGAGACCTTCGACGCGACCCATGGTTTCGATCAACGGGAGGGTATCGATCAGGTCCGCGCGGGTAAAGGCGACCACGCTGGTACGCTTGCGGAAGGAATCAACCGTCAACCCCGAGAAGAACGCGGCGGTGCCGCCGGTAGGCAGCACGTGACTGGGCCCGGCCACGAAATCGCCGGCGCTTTCCGGAGTCCACGCCCCGACAAACACGGCTCCGGCGTTTTTCACCTTTTGCAGCCAGCGCCGGGGTTCTTTGGTCATGATTTCGAAATGCTCCGGCGCAAACCTGTTGATCAAATCCATGCCGCTGTCGAGGGTCTCGGTCACCACGAATAGAGCGCCGGCCGCGATTGCGCGCTCTACCGCCTCCCGGCGGGACAACGCGGCAACCTGCTGTTCGAGTTCGGTGCGCACCATGTTGGCCATGCCCATGAAGGGCGTAACCAGCAGGGCTTTTTCATGGCCGGTGCCGTGTTCCAGCTGCGATAGCAGATCGGCGGCAACATGGGCCGGAACCGCTGTCTCGTCCGCCAGAACAGCAATTTCGCTGGGCCCCGCCACCATGTCGAGATCCACCTCGCCATAGACAAGTTTCTTGGCCGCGGTGACATAAGGCCCCCCTGGACCGACGATTTTCTGTACCTTGCGAATGGTGGCCGTACCGAAGGCCATGGCGCCCACCGCCTGAATACCGCCGATCCGAAAGATTTCGGTGGCGCCCGCCACTTCCAGCGCGTGCAGCAGAAACGGATTCACCCTGCCCTTCTTATCGCTGGGGGTACAGGCCACGATTTCGGGCACGCCGGCGATTTTGGCCAGCGAAACGCTCATCAAGGCGGTCGAAGCCAGCGGGGCGGCGCCGCCGGGAATGTAGGCCCCCACGCGTTCCAACGGCATGAACTTCTCGCCCAGCACCCCGCCTTTGGGCGTGGCGATGTTCCAATCCTTGCGCATGCCCGCCTTGCCGAAACGCGCGACGCGCGCAAAGATTTCCGAAGCGCATCGCTTGAACATCAGGTCCACGTGTTCGGAAGCGGCCAGACGCTCTTCCCGCGGCACAGCGAACCGGACCGGTGCCAGGTTGACCCCGTCGAACTCCCGGGTGTATTTCTGGACCGCCTTGTCGCCGTGTGCGCGAATATCTTCCAGCACCCGCCGGGCCGTCTCCTCCGCCGTCGGATCAATGGCCGGCCGGGCTAAAAACCGGTCCACTTCGGGCACCGTTTTGTGTGTCGAATACTTCAGGATAGGGATATTTAAGCTCATGGAAGGATTCAGGGTTCGGGGTTCAGGGGTTAGGATGGATCATGTTGGGGAATATGGGAACGATGAAATAGATGGAAAGAACCACCGCCCGGCCAAGATTCCACTCTTCCATCATTCCATCTGCTCCCCGGCTGCTCAAAAACTCTTCACGTTTTCGTTCATGTTGCCGCAGTTGCTGCATTCGGCCATGGGGACGTTGCGGCGGTCCAGATAGACATGTCCGCAGACCGAGCACCGGAAGATGAAGGGCGGGGCGCGATGCCGGGGCATCCACCGGTAGCGCCGGACAGAATAGTACAGAGTCAGGCCAAACACCATGGCAAGATTCGCGATCAGGAAGACCACGAACCAATCGGGCAGCGTCAGGGTAATCATGGCGTCACCTGCCCAGAGCCGGACAGGGCCGACGTTGCGGGCGCGATGGGACCCGCTGGGATGATCCACGACACCATGCCCATCCGGGGCGCATTGGGATCCAGCAGGCGCCAGCCGCGAACCGAGCGGGCCAAACGGCCATCCACCTCCGGCAAGCCGCTGGCCTGTTCCAGCAGCATGGACACGGGCACGCCCTGCGGGTCAAAGCGCATTTCCACCCGGGCGGACCACGCCACATTGGTCCAGGAGCCATACTCCAGGTCAATCCCGGCGAACAGACGCGATTCCCAACCGGCAGAAAACAACATGCGGTCAGTTTCTGATTCCGGGTGGCGGGGAGGCAGCACACCGGAATCCGGCGCCAGGCGCCCGACCCCGGTGGCGGACGGGAGGGTGAATCGTGACATGGCCGTTTGGCTGTTCTCTACGGACACTGAAGCGCGCGGCAAATACGCCGGCTCTGGCCGCAAAGCCTGAATGGGGGGCGCCAATCGGACGCGTTCCTGGCGCAAGGCATGAGTAAAACCCGCCGGAGACGGGAGTGCAAAGAGCGCCGGTGACCACAATGCCCGAATGTCCAAGGCCGGGGCTTCTGCCGCCGGCCACCACGACACCGGCATGGGAGGTGCGTGCGGCAGCGGGGCCGGCGCGGGCGCCAGACCGAAAAGCAGGACCAGACTGCCGAACCAAAGGGCGGCAAATCCAACGGCCAGGTGGCGACCACGGCGGCAGAACCGGTCCCACCGGGTGGCGGAATCTGCGACTGCACGGTTGACGTACACGGAGCGACCCCTCCTACGGGGCCAATGGAGGCGGCCGGGTGGCCAGCACGACTTCCCGGATGCCGGATTTCAACGCCAAGGTATACACTTCCAGCAAGGTCCCGTAGGGCGTTCCCGCGTCCGCCTCGATCAGTAGCGGGTCGTCGCCGGTGGTGTGCGCGAGGGCGGCTTCCAGACGGTCCCACGCCATGCGCTGATCGTTGAAGAACATGAGGCCCTCCTGCGACAGGGTCAGGACGCGGGTCCCATAGGGAATGCCGTCGGTGAACGGTGCCTCCGGCAGGCGGACCCGGACGCCGGGCTGCAACACGAAGCGCGCCGCGGCGAAATGAAACATCCCCGCCAGCACAATCACGTTCAGCAGCGCCGTCACCTCGATGGGTCCGACCGCCCGGCGATAGCGCCCCTTGAAGCGCCGCCGCACGGTGCGAAACTGCAATTGAAGAGACTGGTCGGGAATCCTCATGCCGGCGGCGCCTCCCGGTTCTGGCGCCACTGCCGCATGAAGTTCAGCAGCGCCGAAGCGGAGCGCTCCATATCCAGCAGGATGGATTCCACGCGGGAAACCAGCAGGTTGTAGCCGGCGTAGGCCAGGATGGCAATGACCAGACTGAGGGCCGTGGCCGCCAGCGCAGTCCAGAGCCCCCCGGTCAGATTGGCCGACTGCACCAGCGGTGCATTGCGATTGGCGGCCAGCAGCATCTCCATCATCCCGAGCACCGTGCCCAGCAGGCCAATCAGCGGGGTGATGCGCGCCAACGTCGCCAGCCACCCCAGCCCCCGCTCCATCCGGGGAATCTCCTCCAGCCCGGCTTCTTCAATCGCCCGCCCGATGTTTTCGAGGGTGTCGTCATGATGCAGAACCGCCGCCAGCGCCAGCCGCGCCACCGGGCCCGGGGCCTCTTCGCAAATGGTTGCCGCCTCCACCGTGTTGTCGCGGTTGAGAATATTGTAGACCCCCTTGAGAAAGTCATCCGCCGCGATCTGGGCACGGTGCAGGTTGAAGAGGCGTTCGAAGAAAACCAGCGCCGCAAACAGGCCGCAGGCCGCCAGCAGCCAGATCACCGGCCCGCCATTTCCGATCAGGTTGAACATAGGTTTCTCCGTCTGCAGAGCTCCCAAGGGAACTGAAAGGTCAGTCTATGCCGTGCCCCCACCGCGGCTCAATCACAAAAAGAGAATTCAGGAGCCAGGATTCAGGAGACAGAATGAAATCCCAGACCCGATGATCCGGACCCGCATACTGAATTCTGAATACTGGATTCTGAATACTGCCGCCCGCTGCGAGGCGGCTAGAACAGGTGCCAGTGCTCCTGGCGGATGCGCGTCATGCGATCGCGGGCTTCGGCGGCCGCGGGGAGGCTGGAATCGGCCACCCGGCGATAGATGCCGAAGGCTTCCTTCCATTTTCCGGCTCGCTCCTGGAGGGCGGCGGCGCCGAACGCTGCGCGGGTAAACCACACGGTTCCTTCGGGGGGCGAATCCGTCTCCTGCAAGTAGGCATAGACCACCTCCATGTAGCGGTCGAGGGCGGCGGCTGTGCGCCCCATCTGCTCCAGGCAGCGGCCGATCTTGAAGCCGGCCTGCAAACGCAAATCGACCGGCGCGCCCGCAAAATCCAGAAGCGTGCGATAAGACAGCAGCGCCTCTTCGTAGCGTGCGGGATTTTCCTGTCCGAGAGTATACTGACAGTCGCCCTTGCGGCCCCAGGCCACCATGGCCTGCGGCTGCTGGGGAAAATTGACGATGACTTCATTGAAGGCCAGGATGGCCGCGCCGAACTGGCCCAGTTCACTCAGTACGTCGCCCTGGGCCAGCAAGGTCTCGGCCAGGCGGGGCTGGTCGGGATAGCGGGTCATGAGCGCGTTGTAATGTTCGTTGGCGGCCAAATAAGCCCGGCGGGCGGTCGCGGTGCGCCCCGCCCAATAGAGGGCGTCGGGAGCGCGGGGGCTGTCGGGATGGTCGGCCGCGACGCGGCAGAAGCGCTCCTCGGCCGTTGCGTAGTCGCCGTGGTTGAAGGCGTATTCCCCCAGCCAAAATTGCACGTCCGGGGCGAATTCCGAACCGGGGTAATCGGCCAGGAACTGTGTACACACCTCCAGGGCTTCAGCATCCTTGCCCAGCAGATACAGGCACCAGCCCCGCATGAACATGGCTTGGGCGGCGGGCCGGGTCTGGGGAAAACGGTCCCGAATGCGCAAGAAATCATCGAGGGCGGCTTGAAACGATCCCATGCGGTAGCGAATCAGGCCACGCGCCAGCAGGGCCTGTGCACAGGTCTGGGGTTCCAGGCAGGATTCGATGAGCCGTCCGTACTGTTCCATGGCGGTCTCGAGAGCCCCCCGCTCTTCGTAGAGGGCTCCCAGCCGCATCGTGGCTGTGCGCGAAAATTCGGTTTCGGTCTTGGCGCGACTGAGATCGAGCAGGCGGATCTCGCCGGCTTCGGTCTCCCCCATGGCCAGTTCGGATTCCGCCAGTTGGATCTGGGCGCGCGCAGCCATTTCCCCGCCGGCCGGAGCGGCGGACAACACCGCGGCATAGGCGGTTTTGGCCTTCGTAAACTGACCGCTGGCGAAATGCGAATCCGCCGTTTTCTGCAAGAGCGGCAGGCGGCGGGCAGGTTCCGGCTCCGCGGCCGCGGCGCGTTCAAAGACCGGCGCGGCCTCGCCGGGCCGGCCGGCCGACCACAGGGACCAGGCAAGTGCCGCCAGGATGTCCGCCGTTCCTTCCGCGCCATCAAAGGCATCCAGCCAGGCCTGGTATTCCGCGGCCGCTTCGTTCCACTTGTCCAGATACCCGAGGCGGCTAGCCAACTGCTGCTGGATCCGGGCGGCTTGGGAACGATCCGGCATGCGCGCAGCGACCGATCGCATCAAGGTGGCGCCCTCATTCACGCGGCCGGACCGCAGCAACAGGTCCGCCTGGAGTCGTTCGCCCTCCAGTTTCTGGGCCGGATGAGTGGCCGCGGCAATCCCACGCTCGATCATGTCCAAGGCCGCCGTGTAATTGGTGCCGGCCGCCAAGGCCGCGGCGGTCATCCGGTAGCCCGTGGCGCGGGTTTCCGGCAGCAGATTCGTATTGGTCACCAGGGCCTCCAGGCGTTCCAATGCCACATCCGGCCGGCCCTGCGACATCTGCAGTTCGATGCCCTGCAGGATGGCGCGTTCACTCCAAACCTGGCCCGTCCAGGTCTGTTCCACGTGCGCCAGCGCGGCTTGCGCTTCGTCGAGACGGCCGGTCGCCGCCAAAGCCGAGGCCACCTCCAGCCAGGCATCCGCGCCTGCCGGATTCCCGGCATGCCGGCTTTCAATAAGGGCGCAAGTCTCCCGAGCTGCGTCCCACTCGCCTTGCGCCGCCTGAACCTGCGCCAGCAGGAACAAGGCGGAAGGCGCGGCAGATTCATCGGCAAATTTCTCCTTGAACACCGCCAGTTCCGCCGCCGTTTCCGGAATCTGACGCAAAGCAAACTGCGCTTGGGCCCGGGCCAGCGCAACGTCCGCCGCCAGCACCGCAGCCCGCACCTGCCCCCCATAGGAATCCAGCAACGCCAGTGCCTCCTGCGGATTATTTTCGGCCAACAGCACGCGGGCCAGCCACAAGGCTCCTTCCGCCTGCCGGCGGCGGTCGGGTGCTCCCGCGATCAGATCCTGCAAGCGCTGGCGGGCCAGGCGATACAAGCCATCCTCATACGCCGCCCGCCCGGTTGTCAGCAGCCGGCCCGCCTGCTCCGTCGTCAGCTTTCCGGTCGGCAACCGTTCCTCTTGCTGGGTTTCCTGGGCCAGGCCCGGACCCGCCGCCAGCAGACCCGCCGCGAGCCACGCCAGCAAGCGCCGGCGCCGGCTGCGCAGGGCCGGGGCGCGATCGCCTGGGATGGGCGGGCAGGCATGTACAGCATTCATGACCGTTGTTTCGTCTTTCGGGCTGGTTTTCTGGGGCGGATCACATGCTCGGCGGACGCTGCGCCGGCCAAAACCGGCCGCAGGTATGCGCCGGTATAGGAAGCGGGGTGGTTCGCGACCTCCTCCGGGGTGCCGCACACCACCACCCGGCCGCCGTCGTCGCCGCCTTCCGGGCCCAAGTCCACAATATAGTCGGCGGTTTTGATCACGTCGAGGTTGTGTTCAATCACAATGAGGGTGTTGCCGGCGTCGCGCAGGCGCAGCAGGACCTGCAGCAGGCGGTCCACATCCGCGAAATGCAGGCCGGTGGTCGGCTCGTCGAGCAGATACAGCGTCCGGCCGGTATCCCGCCGGGCCAGCTCGGCACTGAGCTTCATGCGCTGGGCCTCGCCGCCCGAGAGGGTCGTGGCCGGTTGGCCCACCTTCAGATAGCCCAGGCCAACCTCGCTCATCGTGCGGAACTTGCGGGCGATCTGGGGCATCGGGGTGAAAAACGCCAGCGCCTCGTCGATCGTCATGTCCAGCACGTCGGCAATGCTCTTGCCGTGCCATTTGACTTCGAGGGTCTCCTGGTTGTAGCGCCGGCCGCGGCACTGCTCGCAGGTCACATAGACATCCGGCAGGAAATTCATCTCGATCTTGAGGATGCCGTCGCCCTTGCATTTCTCGCACCGGCCGCCTTTGACATTGAAGCTGAAGCGTCCCGGCTTGTAGCCGCGCACCTTGGCCCCGGGCAGTTGGGCGAACAAATCGCGGATGCCATTGAACGCGCCCGTGTAGGTCGCCGGATTCGAACGGGGCGTCCGTCCGATCGGGGCCTGGTCGATCACGATGACCTTGTCCAGGTGCTGTGTTCCGAGCAACTTGCGGTGGCGGCCCGGTTTTTCCTTGGAACCGAAGAATTTCCGGAACAAGGCCCGGTGCAGGATGTCATCGACCAGGGTGCTCTTGCCGCTGCCGGAAACGCCCGTCACGCAGGAAATGCGTCCGAGGGGAAAGCGAACATCGATGTCCTTCAAATTGTTCTCGGCCGCCCCGATCACCTCCAGCCAGGGTTCGCCCGGCTCCTTGCGCGCGTGGGGCACTTCGATGCTTCGTTCGCCCCGGAGAAACTGCGCGGTCAGGGAGTCGGCGGACTTCAGAAGCTCCGGCACCGGCCCGGCAAACACCACCCGGCCGCCGTGCACTCCGGCAGCGGGACCCAGGTCGATGACGTAGTCCGCCTCGCGGATCGTCTGTTCGTCGTGCTCGACCACGACCACGGTGTTGCCAAGGTCGCGAAGGCCCTTCAAGGTCTTCAGCAACTTGGCGTTGTCGCGCTGGTGCAGACCAATGCTCGGTTCGTCCAGCACGTAGAGTACGCCCACCAGCCCGGCGCCCACCTGCGTAGCCAGCCGGATCCGCTGCGCTTCCCCGCCCGACAGCGTCCCGCTTTCGCGGTCCAGATTGAGATACCCCAGCCCCACATCGCACAGAAACCGCAGCCGCTGCCGGATTTCCTTGAGGATCTCCGCGGCGATGGTCTGTTCCTGGTCCGTCAGCGGCAGGCGGGCGAAGAACTCCGCTGCCTCCCGCGCCGACCGCGCCATGATCTGCATGATGCCCTGGCCCGCCACGCGGCAGGCCAGGCTTTCCGGCTTCAACCGCTTGCCGCCGCAAGCGGTGCACGGCAGGCGGCTCATGAAGCCCGTCAATTTGTGCTTGATGTAGTCGCTGTCTGTCTCCGTGTAGCGGCGGTTCAGGTTGGGAATGACGCCCTCGTATGGCTTGCGATACTTGCGCCAGGCCCCGCCGCGCCAGAAACCCAGCGGGATTTCCTCGTCCCCCGACCCATGCAGGATGATCTGGCGGATTTTCTTCGGCAGGTCTTCCCACGGTGTGTCCAGGTCGAATTCATAGTGCCGGGCCACCGCCCGCAGCAGCCCCTTGCGATAAATCGCCTCCCGCCGCCCCGCCGGCCGCCAGGCCGCGATCGCGCCGTGTTCGAGCGACTTGGTCGGGTCCGGCACGACCAGGTCCTCGTCGAAGACCAGCATCTGCCCCAGACCGTCGCAGACCGGGCAGGCGCCATAGGGGCTGTTGAAAGAGAAACTGCGCGCCAGCAGCGCCTCGAAGCTGATGCCGCAGTCCGCGCAGGCGTTCTTTTCCGAGAACAGCTGCGGGGTCCAGGCGTCGCTCCCCGCCGGCTCCTGGAACAGCGCATGCAGCACCCCGTCGCCTTGTTTCAGCGCCAGTTCCACCGAGTCGGTCAACCGGCCCCGCGCCTGCGCGCCGATCACCAGCCGATCCACCACCACCGCAATGGAGTGTTTCTTCTGCTTGTCCAGTTTCGGCGGCTGTTCCAGCTCGATCATCGCGCCATCGACCTGAGCGCGGGTGAATCCCTGCCGCCGCGCGGCATCGAAGATTTCAATGTGCTCGCCCTTGCGCCCCTCCACCAGCGGCGCCAGCAACTGCACCTTGGCGCCCGCGGGCCGCCGCAGGATCTGGTCGACGATCTCTTCCGCGCTTTGCCGGGCGATCGGTTTCCCGCACTGGTGGCAATGCTGCTTGCCGATGCTGGCGTACAGCAGCCGCAGGTAGTCGTGGATTTCCGTCATCGTTGCCACGATCGAGCGTGGATTCGACCCGGCCGTGCGTTGCTCGATCGCAATCGCCGGCGACAGCCCTTCGATGCGGTCCACGTCCGGCTTCTGGAGCTGTTCCAGGAACATCCGCGCGTAGGAGGACAGGCTTTCGACGTACTTGCGCTGACCCTCGGCGTAGAGCGTGTCAAAGGCCAGCGACGACTTGCCGCTGCCGCTGAGCCCCGTGACCACGCACAGCGACCCGCGCGGAATCCGCACGGTGATGTTCTTGAGGTTGTGCTCGCGCGCACCCTCGACCAAGATGAAATTGTCGGGCATCGCCTTCCGCCTCTTCAAAAAGATGGGCAACCCTACCACGCCGCCTTGATTTCATCATTCATATTCCATCGCTGACCCCGACGTCCCCAAACTGGCTTTCGGGGCTTGATTTTGTTCAGAAAACTCCGCTAAATGGCCCGCCTTATGAAAAAGACCTATTCCATTGGATTGATCCCCGGCGACGGGACCGGCCCGGAAGTCACCCGCGAGGCCGTCAAGGTGCTCGGCGCCGCTGCCCAGAAGTTCGGCTTTGATCTGGACTACACCCATTACGATTTCGGCGGAGACCGCTACTTGAAGACCGGCGAGATCCTGCCCGACTCCGCCATCGAGGAATTCCGGCGCCAGCATGCGCTCTATCTCGGCGCCATCGGGCATCCCCAGGTCAAGCCGGGCATCCTCGAGGTCGGCATCCTGCTCAAGACCCGTTTCGCGCTCGACCAGTACATCAACCTGCGCCCCGTCAAGCTCTACCGCAAGGAAGACTGCCCCCTGAAGGACAAGGAGCCCAAGGACATCGATTTCGTCGTCGTGCGCGAAAACACCGGGGGCATCTACACCGGCCTGGGCGGCGCGGTCCAGAAGGGCACGGACCTGGAAGTGGCCACGCAGGTCATGGTCTACAGCCGGCCCGTCGTGGACCGCTGCCTGAAGTACGCCTACGAGTACACCCGGCGGCGCAACCGGAAGAAGATGCTGACCCTCGTCCACAAGTGCAATGTCCTGACCCACTGCGGCGACCTCTGGGTCCGCGCCCACAAGGAAATGGGCGACCGCGACTATCCGGACATCAAGCAGGACTACAACCACGTGGACGCCTGCACAATGTGGTTCGTGAAGCAGCCCGAGTGGTACGACGTGGTCGTGACGGAAAACCTCTTCGGCGACATCATCACCGACCTGGCGGCCATCGTGCAGGGCGGGCTGGGCGTCGCCGCCGGTGGCAACATCAATCCCGAAGGCGTCTCGATGTTCGAGTGCATGGGCGGCAGCGCCCCGAAGTACACGGGCAAGAACGTCATCAACCCCATCGCCGCCATCGCGGCGGGAGGTATGATGCTCGACACCCTCGGCGAAACCGAAGCGGCGCAAGCCGTCGACCGGGCCGTCACCCAGGCCCTCAACGGCGGCAAGATCAAGTCCCTGGCCGCCGGCCGCATGGGCCTGGGCACCGCCGAAGTCGGCGACCTGGTCGCTACGCTCGTTTAACAGCCGTTTTGCCGCAGAGTCCGCAGAGCATGGCAGAGAAGGACCCCGTCACGGAGGGAATCATTGGCGCGGCCATTGAAGTCCACCGGCATCTGGGCCCCGGACTTCTGGAATCAGTCTATGAAGAAGCCCTCTGCCATGAATTGAACCTGCGCGGAATCCGTTTTGAACGGCAAATGGATGTGGACGTCGTTTACAAGGGCATTGTCATCAAGAACCAGCGCCTGGATTTGCTGGTGGATGGAAAAGTCGTGGTTGAGATAAAAAGTACGGAATCAGATCATCCCATTTACAAGGCCCAAATCCTGTCGTATCTAAAGGCGAGCGGCCTGAGTCGCGGCTTGATTCTGAACTTTGGCAAGAAAACGATGATGGAGGGAATAACACGAGTGGCGAACAACTATCCCTCGTGAAACTCTGCGCCCTCTGCGGCAAAAAACAGGAGCTGAAATGAAAAAATACAACATCTGCATGGTCGGCATTGGCGCGGTCGGGACAGAAATCGTCCGGCTGCTGCGCAAGCGCAACTTCCCGCTGGCCAAACTGACCGCGTTTGCGACCCGCGAACGCACGGAAATGATCGACGGCCTGCCCGTCGAGGTGAAGGTCGCCACCGGCCCCGAATCGTTCAAGGGCTACGACTTTGCGTTCTTCGCGGGGACCGAAGGCGCAAAGGGCGCCTCCAAGACCCTCGGCTGGGGCGCGGCCGAGGCCGGCTGCATCGTCATCGACAACGGCGACGACTTCCGCATGGACCCGCGCGTGCCGCTGTGCATTCCGGAAATCAATGCCGAGGCGCTGAAAAACCACCAGAACTTCATCGCCAATCCGAACTGCTCAACCGCCATCGCCTTGATGCCGCTCTATGCGCTGCACCGCGAGGCCCGGATCAAGCGGATCGTCTGCTGCACCTACCAGGCTGTTTCCGGCTCGGGGTCGGCCGCCATCCGCGAGCTGGAGGAGCAGACCCGCGCCTGGGCTGCCGGCCAACCCATCACCCACGAAGTCTATCCCGCGCAAATTGCGTTCAATGTGATTGCCCAGATCGGCTCCGAGGCCAAGGACCTGCCCGGCTACACCTCCGAAGAAGCCAAACTCGGACGCGAAACCCGCAAAATTCTCGGCGACGACGCCATCCAGGTTGTCTCCACCTGCGTGCGCGTACCGGTGTTCAACGGCCACAGCGAGGCCCTGCATGTCGAGTTCCACAAGCCCCTCACCCCCGAACGCGCCCGGGCAATCCTGGAGCAGTCCGCGGGCGTCACCGTGGTGGACGATCTGTCCCAAAGCCTCTTCCCCATGCCGATTGACTGCTCGGGCAAGTACGACGTGCTGGTGGGGCGCATCCGCAAGGACCCCTCCATCGAAAACGGCCTCGCCCTGTTCGTCGCCGGCGACAACATCTGGAAAGGCGCCGCCCAGAACGCCATCCAGATCGCCGAGAAGATGATTGCGATGGGCTTGAAATAAGCCGCGCGCCGGGCATGTACCCGACGGCGCCGGAACTCAAGGCTGTTTTTTTTCCAGTGCTTCGAGCCGGAAGGTCATCGCTCCCCGCCCGGCCTCGGCGGAGGGCGTGATTTCCATGTCGCGCAAGCGCCACGCCGGGGCAAATTCCGCGCAGGAAGCCAAAAACGCGGCGGCGACCGCATAGGACGTGGCGGGAAGCGCCACCTCGGCCTCGCGCCGTTGCCAGCCGGGGGCCACTTCCACGGCAGGTCGCAGGACGACATTCACGGGATCGCCCCCCAACGTCTGGGCAGCCAGCGCGTCGAGGTTGGCGGGAGTCCACGCCTGCCGGGCCTCCATCCATTCCCGGAGGGCGTCTTCCTCCGTCCAGCGCCCGGAGCAAGCCCGGATGTGATCCAGGTCCTGCCTCTTGCGCTCCAGGATCGCACCATGCCGCGAAGCGGACAGCCAGGTGTTCAGGCTGGCGGCCATGGCCAGCCCGGCCAGAGTCCACGCCACCGCTCTCCAGACCCGTTCATTCTTCATGGTGAATCTGGCCTTTCAAAATGAACCGTGGATGACCGGCGGGCGTGCGGCCGGGACTGTCCGACTGTACCGCCCAGCCCAGGGCCCGCACACGCTCGGCAAGACGTTCGATGTCCTGAATATCCGGGGCGGAACCTTCCATGGATATGGTCGCCGACGACAATCCCAGCCGGGACAATTCGACGCCACTGGCACTGGCGGCCTCCACGATGCGCGCCAGCCGGCCTTCCATGCCTTCCGGATCCAAGGCCTGGCGGAAAGGCAGGGTTTCCTGGGCGCGGGCGGCGATGGCGCGTTCGACCATCAGTCGCTCCTGCCCCCGGGGAATGCGGCTGCCTGCGATGACCTGCGCGGCCACAGTCAGTCGCCGTTGCAACGTCTCCGTCTGCCGCCGGCGCAGAATCGACTCGCCCAAATTCAACCCCAGCACCAGAAGGGCGACCGTGATCACGCCGATGTAGGCGTTTTTCAATTCCTTGGCCCGGGTGCGCCCCAGAGCCGGATGCATCCATTCCCCGGACCTGAAGTTCATTCCGCTTTCGTCTGCCGCGCGACGGGCCAAAGCCCGGGCCAGCATTGAAGCGGGCTGGCGGCAGGTCTCGTGCCGTATGGCCAGATCCGCCGGCAGGAGGCGACGCAAGCGGGTCACCAGGGTGTCGTTCACCGCGCCGGGCCCCGCCCACCACACATCCATTTCGGTCTGGCCGGATTCCGCCAGATGGGTGCCCAGAATCTGCGCCGCCCGTGCGGTCCACAGGGCATCAAAGGCCGCGGGGTCGCCGGACAGCGGCGAAGCCCGGAGTACATGCGCCGCGATGAACTCCGCGCCGTGCCCCCGCGCGATCGTAACATGGTCCGGACCCAGCCAGACGACCGCCCGGGGGCGGTCCATCCGCACGGGCGGCGTTTCAACCGCCTGCTGGCTCCACAACGCCAGGGCTTCGGCATCGCAATGGGTGGGATCGAATCCCCGTGTGCGGCAGGCATCCAGGAAGGCGGCCAGGTCATGGTTCCGCATGGCGGCCGCCACGCCGATGGTCCCCCCCTGCTCCACACGGGCCGTGCCATAGCAGCAGCAGGCACTTTCCACGGGAAACGGCAGTTCAACGTCCAGCAGGGCCGGCCAGATCCGTGCCGCTTTCTTCGGCGAGGCGAACGGGGCGCGCAGGCGGCGCACGGCAGTGTGCGCGGCCGGGGCGGCGACCGCCAGCACGGCGGCGCCGCGGGCCACTTCGTCCTCCGCTTGCTGCAGCGCGCGCGCGGTCTCCGGCGCGGCCAGAGGGGCGGACAGCACGACCTGGGAACTGCCGCGGCGGGAGACGCGGGCCAGCAGGATCAACTCGTCGGAAAGTTCCAGCCCGTAGGCCGTTTTCAAGCCCGCCCGCATGGCTCAGCTATCCCCTTCCACCCATTGCAGGATGCGGATGTCGCCGCTGTCGGGATCCCGCTCCACCCAAGCCATGACGGAACAAGCCAGGCCCTCCCTGGCGGCGCGGGCACGCACTCGAAAGACCGTGCTGGCGGTTCCCACGGTTCCTTCCAGCATCGCGGCCAGTTCGGGATAGGCGGTGAAGATCTCGACCAGCGAGCCAAACGGTCGTACCTGGCGCAGGGCCAGCACGGCCCGGACGGCGGCATCCTGTTCAAGTCCGGTCAAGGCCATGAGCACTTCGCGACTGGCGGTGTTCACATTCACGGGAAGGGGTTCCTCCAAGGGCAGGGGGACCACCGCGGTGGCGGTGGTCAGATCGCCAGAGAACAAATCGTCCCGGCGGACCGGCGGCCGGGGCTGGAAAAGATCCGGCTTGAAACCGTGGACCCGCAGCAATTCCGCGGGCGCCCACATGATCCGGTTGGGCGGGCGGAACGGGGCATCGCCCGTCTGATAAAAGGGGGCTTCATAGGAGCCCGTCTCGTTCGCATCCACGAAATCCTCGAGGGCCTCGACCGGAACCGCGGCGTCGAAGTGGTTGCAGAACATCAGCAGATCCAGCAGCATGTCGCGGGCGGAGCGGCCAGAGCGGCCAGAGACGCCCACGTTGTTCCAATTCAGGAAACGGCCGGCATCTTCGACCATGGCGTGGGTGACAATGCCGTCGGTCCGGTTGGTTTCGCGCGGCAACGCCCAATCTTCGGCCAAATGATCCACCGTGAGATCGTCGTCCGCCGCCAGGACCCAGAGGGCTTCGCGCGCGGCTTCGGCGGCGGAAAGCCGGAGCTGCTCCCAGCGCAGCTCCGTTTGCTCGGCCCGGAACAGAGTGGCGGCTCGGGCCTGCAGATAGAGGGCCAATCCACCGGCCAGCACAACCGCAGCCAGCGCCAGGATCAACGCCATGCCTGAACGGGCGGCCGGGCGGCGAGCCATCAGTCCTCCTTCGCAGCCGCCTGGGCCGGGAGAACCGCGCGGCGCGCCGTCTCCTGGCGGAACCGTTCCTCCCGCCGGCGGTATTTCAGCTCCCGGTTGCGGGCGGAGACCTCGTGGCGCCGGAGTTTTTCCGACCGGGCCCAGGCATAGGCCATCAGCGAGACCATGCCGCAGGCCAGAAACACAATGGCCAGTTGATACAGTCCCCGGCGGTGCTCGGGGATCAGAAACAATGCGCGGATGAACACAAAGGCGGCCATCAGCGGAAACATGGCGGCGGCCACGGCCAGCATGTGGCGGATCTTCGAGCGCATCTTGCTGCGGCTGCGGTGCCGGCGGGTGTCCACCCTGAAGTCCACCTTGTTCACGAGCGGTTCCGTCATGTCAGGCCATCCTGTATCCGTGCGGATGGGCGCGATGCCAATCCCACGCGTGCTGCACAATGGTGGCCAGGTCCGGATGCCGTGGCCGCCAGCCCAGAATGTCCCGCGCCTTTTCGGCGCCGGCGACCAGGCAGGCGGGATCGCCGGGCCGGCGCGGCGACAGAACCACGGGAATCTCATGCCCGGTCACGCGCCGGCAGGTGGCCACCACTTCCTGCACGGAAAATCCGGTGCCCGTGCCCAGGTTGAACGGGCCGGTTTCTTGCTTTTCCAAAGCCAGGATGTGGGCCCGGGCCAGATCCACGATATGGATGTAGTCGCGGATGCATGTTCCGTCCGGCGTGTCGTAATCGTCCCCGAAGACCGGCACCGCGTCCGCCTGCCCCAGCGCCACTTTAAGGACATTGGGGATCAGGTGGGTTTCCGGATCGTGGTCTTCCCCGAACTGTTCGGTGGCGCCGGCGGCGTTGAAGTAGCGCAGGAAGACCGGCTCAAGGCCGTGCCGCTCCTGCTCCCAGCGCATGGCCGTTTCCAGCATCAGCTTCGACTCCCCGTAGGGATTGGTCGGCCGCTGAGGCAGCGCTTCGGTCATGGGCATGGATTCCGGCTGGCCGTAGGTCGCGCAGGTCGAGGAAAAGATGATCTTTCTGACTCCGGAACGCCGCATCGCATCCAGCAAGTGCAGGCCGCCGGTCAGGTTGTTGTGAAAGTACAGCAGGGGGTCGCGCATGGATTCGCCCACCAGGGCGTAGGCGGCGAAATGCACCACGGCGTCGGGCCGCACCTGATGCATCGCCTCGCGGATGGGCCGGGGATCGCGAAGATCGCCGACCACCAGCCGGGCCCGGGGATCGACCGCCTCCCGGTGGCCGCGCTCCAGGTTGTCGAACACCGTCACCTGGTGGCCGTCATCGCACAACAACTCTGTTGTCACGCTGCCGATATACCCGGAACCGCCTGTAACCAGGATCTTCATACGAGCGGGGTTGTAGCAGACCCGCCGCCCCGGGGGCAAACCCTTTTGGCGCCCGGCCTCCACCGGCGGCTGGACTTGCGCCCGGCCATGGAAATCGCTAGGCTGACCTGTGAATTCCGGTTCCGCCCTGCAAGGCGATCCCGGCTAAGGAAAGGGTGCCCCATGTCCCGCAACGTGTATATCGCCGCCACGGAATCCAGCAGCGGAAAATCCGCCATTGCGCTGGGCGTTATGGAAATGATGGTCAAGAAAGTCGGACATGTCGGCTTTTTCCGGCCGATCATCGCCGCGCCGCGCGGCGGGGAGGAACAGGACAACGACATCGCGCTGATCACCAGCCACTTCCGGCTGGACATCCCCTACGAAGAGGCCTACGCCTTTACCAGCCGCGAAGCCGGTGAGCTCATCCAGGCCGGCAAGACCTCCGTGCTGATCGAAGGCATCCTGGCCAAGTACAATGCCATCGCCGCCCGTTTCGATTTCGTCGTCTGCGAGGGCTCCGACTATGAGGGGGAAACCTCCGCCTTTGAATTCAACATCAATGCCGAAATCGCGCGGAACATTGACGCGCCCGTATTCCTGATCATGAATGGCAACAAACTCGGGGCGGAAGGCCAGTTGACGGGCCTGGATTTCGCCGTGCAGAGTTTCCGGGAAGGCGACTGCAAGGTACTGGCCGCCATCCTGAACCGCTATCCCGCCGGGCGCCTGGATGAACTGCCCGCCCGGTTGCGGGCCTCGCGCCATGCGGATCTGCCCGTGTATGCCCTCCCCGAGGATCCTCTTTTGGCCGCCCCCATGATGAGCGAGGTCGCCCATGCCCTCGGCGCCCAGACGTTTTTCCGCCCCGATCTGCTGGATTCCCTGCAGGCCACCTCGTTCAGCGTGGCAGATTCCTCCCCGGAGCTCTTCCTGTCGCAATTGCAGGACGGCGCGCTGCTGTTCATTTCCGGCGATCGCTTCGGCAACCTGCTGGGCGTGATGCTGCGGCTCAATTCCGCCAAACCGGTCAACATCGCCGGCATTGTCCTGACCAACGGCTTCAAGCCCGCCGGCGCGGTAGCCACCCTCCTCACGGAGATCAAGAACATGGTGCCGGTGCTGTCCGTACCGGGCACGACCTTCGAGGCGGTAACCACGGTATCGCGCCTGCATTCGCGCATTTATCCCGGGGCCACCCGCAAAATCACCACTGCGCTGGCCCTCTTTGAATCGTGCGTGGATACCCGCAAGCTGGTGGACCTGCTGGCGACGGCGAAAACCGGCGTGGTCACGCCCAAGATGTTCGAGTTCGGCCTCATTCAAAGAGCCCAGGCGCCCCGGCAGCGCATTGTCCTGCCCGAAGGCGAAGAGGACCGCATCCTGTACGCCACCGAGCAGGTCATCCGGCGGGGCATCGCCGATGTCATCCTGCTGGGCAATGCCCAGAAGATCCGCAGCAAGATTTCGCACCTGGGTCTCAACCTGCCCGGAGTGGAGATCATCCAGCCTCTCCAGTCGCCCCACTTCCGGGATTTCGTCAATGCCTACGCCGAACTGCGCCAGTCCAAGGGCATGACGTCCGACATGGCCGAAACCATCATGGTGGACGTGTCCTATTTCGGAACCATGATGGTCTACAAGGGACTGGCCGACGGCATGGTGTCCGGCTCCGTCAACACCACGGCCCATACCGTCCGCCCTGCCCTGCAGTTCATCCGCACCAAGCCCGGGTTCACCATCGTCTCCTCCGTGTTCTTCATGTGCCTGAAAGACCGCGTGCTGGTCTACGGCGACTGCGCCATCAACCCCAATCCCACCGCCCAGCAACTCGCCGAAATCGCCGTCACCTCCGCGCGCACCGCCCAGACGTTCGGGGTGGAACCGCGCGTGGCCATGCTGTCCTACTCCACCGGTGCGTCCGGCGGTGGGGCCGATGTGGAGCGCGTGCGCGAGGCCACCGAACTCGCGCACCGCATGGCGCCCGAGCTGCCCCTGGAGGGCCCCATCCAGTACGATGCCGCCATCGATGCCGAAGTCGCCCGCACGAAGATGCCCGAATCCAAGGTAGCCGGACAGGCCACCGTCTTTATCTTCCCCGATCTCAATACCGGCAACAACACCTACAAGGCCGTGCAGCGCTCCGCGGGTGCCGTCGCCATTGGCCCCGTCATCCAGGGTCTGCGCAAGCCCGTCAATGATCTCTCCCGCGGGTGCACCGTCACGGACATCGTGAATACCGTCGCCATCACCGCCATCCAGGCTCAGGCGGAAAAATGATTCCGCTGGCGCTCAGCACACGGTGGAACGCCGAACGTCACGTTTCCGGCGCGGCCATGATCGAGGAAATCCTCGGCCTGGGCCTGAACCTCGTGGAACTCGGCTATGACTTGCGCCCCGAGCTGATCCCCGGCGTCCGCCAGATGGTCGAAGCCAAAGCCATCCGCGTGGACAGCGTGCACAACTTCTGTCCCGTGCCGGTCGGCGCGCCCCGGCCCCATCCCGAACTGTACACCCCCGCCGCCCCGGACCGCCGGGAACGCGAATACGCCGTCCGCCACATCTCCCAGACGCTCCGGTTCGCTGCCGAAATGGGCGCCCGGGCCGTGGTCTGTCACGCGGGCAACGTGGACATGCCCCGCATTTCCTTCGACCTGATGCGGCTGGCAGCCCGAGGCGAACAGTTCACCCCACCCTATGAGTCCCTCAAGCTCAAGGCCCAGATCGCTCGCGACAAAAAAGCGCCCCGCCAGATTCAATACCTGATGGAAAGCCTCGAGGCCCTGCTGCCGGTTGTCCGGGAAACCGGCGTGCGGCTGGCCTTGGAAAACCTGCCGACCTGGGAGGCGATCCCCTCCGAACTGGAGGCCGAACAGCTCATGGTGCGCTTCCATGACTCCGGCATTCGCCTCTGGTGGGACATCGGCCATGCCCAGATCCGTGAAAATCTCGGCTTTATCAATGCTGCGCGTTGGCTGGATCGCCTGACGCCCTTCATCGCCGGCCTGCACATCCACGATGTCGAGCCCCCCGGCCGGGACCACCTCATGCCCCCCCGCGGGAAAATTGATTTTCAGGCATTGTCGCGTTACGCCAGAATGGATATGGTGCGCGTATTAGAGCCGGCCCCGGACACGGCGCCGGACCACATCACAGGCGCCCTCCAGTGCCTGCGCCAAATCTGGAGTGTAGACGATCCCGGCCAGCCGGGCGGAGGAAAGACATGAAGAAAGCGTTGATCACAGGCATCACGGGCCAGGACGGTTCCTATCTGGCGGAACTGCTCCTCTCCAAGGGGTACGAGGTCACCGGCATGGTGCGCCGCGCCAGTACGGAAACCTTCGACCGCATTGCCCACTTCAAGGACCGCATTACGTTGTGCCAGGCCGACCTGCTCGACCAGTTCTCCTTGGTCAAAATGCTCGACACCGTACAGCCCGACGAAATCTACAACCTCGCCGCGATGTCCTTCGTGCCCACCTCCTGGACCCAGCCGGTCCTGACCGGCGAATTCACCGCCCTCGGCGTCACCAAGCTCCTGGAGGCCATCCGCATGGTCTGCCCCAAGGCCCGTTTCTACCAGGCCTCCTCCTCCGAAATGTTCGGCAAGGTCCTGGAAGTTCCGCAGAAGGAGACCACCCCCTTCTACCCCCGCAGCCCCTATGGCGTCGCCAAGGTCTACGGACACTTCATCACCGTGAACTACCGCGAGTCCTACAACCTGTTCGCCGTCTCGGGCATTCTCTTCAACCACGAATCACCCCGCCGCGGCAAGGAATTCGTCACCCGCAAAATCACCGATGGCGTCGCCCGCATCAAGCTCGGCACCCTCAAGGAACTGCGTATGGGCAACCTGGACGCCAAACGCGACTGGGGCTTCGCCGGCGATTACGTCCGCGCCATGTGGATGATGCTCCAGCAGGAGACGGCCGACGACTACCTCGTCGCCACCGGCCACAGCCATTCCGTGCGCGAATTCCTCCAGATCGCTTTTTCCCATGTCGGCCTCCACTTCGAAGACTATGTCGTCATCGACCCGGAATTCATCCGCCCCGCCGAGGTCGACCATCTGCTGGGCAATCCCGCCAAGGCCCGCAAAAAGCTCGGCTGGCAGCCCGAAGTGAGCTTTGAACAACTGGTGACCATGATGGTGGATGCCGACCTCGACCGGCAGATGGGCAAGACCGTAACAGCCTGAGTATTCAGAATTCAGGAGTCAGAATTCAGAATGCGAGCTCGTCTCCTCCATGCAACTGCCGAAAACTCTTGGCTTCCATTCTGAATCCTGAATTCTGGATACTGAATTCTTCCTTATGAAAGTCCTCGTCACTGGCGCCAACGGATTCGCGGGCCGGCATGCGGTCGCCGCTCTGCAGGCGGCCGGCCATGAAGTGACCGGCGGCGACCTCGCCTGCCCGTCCCACAGCCCGGTTCCCTGCGTGGAACTGGACGTGTGCCGCCCCGCCTCCCTGTCCCGGGTCCTGGCCACCGTGCATCCCGATGCCATCCTGCACCTCGGCGGCATCGCGTTCGTCCCCTTGGGCTGGACCGAGCCGCAGCGCGTGTTTTCCGTCAATACCATCGGCACACTGAATCTGCTTGAGGCCGTCCGCCAGCATGCCCCGACCGTCCGCGTCCTGGTCGTCACCTCCGCAGAGGTCTATGGCTCCCATCCCGCCCCCCAGCCCCTGACCGAAGACGCTCCCTACCGGCCCGACAACATCTACGGTATCGCCAAAGCCGCCGCCGACCACTCCGCCCTCCTCTACGCCAGCCATCACCAGCTCGCCATCATGGTCGCCCGTCCCTCGAACCATATCGGCCCCGGCCAATCCCTCGAATTCGTCTCGACCGCTTTCGCCGTACAACTGGCCGCCATCGCCGACGGCTCCCCGCCCCTTCTGCGCGTGGGCAACCTTGAACCGCGCCGCGACTTCACCGATGTCCGCGATGTCGTCCGCGCCTACGTGCGCCTGCTCGAGGCCGGCCGGCCCGGCCAGGCCTACAACATCGCCTCCGGCCGCATGATTCCCGTACGCGATCTGCTCGACGGCCTCTGCGAGGCCGCCGGCGTGCGCCCCCAGATCGATGTCGATCCCGCCCGCTTCCGACCCAACGAAGAGCGCCCCCGCTACGACATCTCCCGCATTCGGCGGGAGGTCGGCTGGCAACCGGAAATTCCCCTGCGCGACTCGCTCGCCGCCGTCTATGCCGACATCCGTTCCCGGCGCGCCGCCGGCACCTGAACCATGGCCCGGACTTCCCGCGAAAAAGCCGAAATATATCTCCTGGCGGTCGTCTCCGGCCGTCTGCGGGGCCTTGGGCCGAATCTGCTGCGCTTCGTGCTCAAGTGGCTGTCGAAACTCTACAGCTTCATCATGAACGTGCGGCTGGCCCTCTTCGAACATCGTATCATCCGTTCCAAGACCCTCGGCTGCCAGGTCGTCAGCATCGGCAACCTGACCGTCGGCGGCACCGGCAAGACGCCTGTCGTGGAGGTTTTCGCCCGCGCGCTTCAGAAGAACGGCCGCAAGGTAGCCATCCTCAGCCGGGGCTACATGAAGGCGGAGGATCCCTTCTCCGAACGCCTGCTCAACCTGCTGACCTTCAAAACCCCGCGCCAGCAGCCGCCCCGCATCGTCTCCGATGGCCAACGCCTCCTGCTCGACTCCGAAATGGGCGGCGACGAACCGTACATGCTCGCCTCCAACCTCCCCGATGTCTGCGTGCTCGTGGACAAAGACCGCGTCAAATCCGGCCGCTACGCCATCCAGAAACTCGGCTGCGATACGCTGATCCTCGACGACGGCTTCCAGTACCTGCGCCTCAAACACCGCGTGGAAATCGTGCTGATCGACCGCACCAACCCCTTCGATAACGGCTATGTCCTGCCCCGCGGCCTCCTGCGAGAATCCGTCCGCCATCTGAGCCGCGCCACCTTTATCTTCATCACCAAGTCCACCGGCGATGGCTCCCCCGACCTACGCCAGCAGATCCGCGCCCTGAACAACAAGGCCGAAATCGCCGAATGCCGCCACACTCCCCGCCACTTCCAGGAAGTCTATTCCGGCGACCGCAAACCCCTCGCCCTCATCCAGGGCCTGAAGGTCGCCGCGCTCTCCGGCATCGCCTCCCCGCGCGGCTTCGAGGAAAGCCTCGAACGCCTGGGTGGCGAACTCGTCCACCGCAAGCGCTTCGCCGATCACCACCGCTACACCCAGCAGGAAATCCTCGACATGATCAACGCCAGCCGCGACCGCGGCGCCCAGGCCATCATCACCACCGAGAAAGACGCCGTGCGCTTCCCCTGGATCGAGCGGCGCGATATCCCTCTCTATTTCCTGCGCGTGGAAATTGAACTGCTCAGCGGCGAAGAGGATTTCAACGCCCTTATCTCCCGTATCTGCTTCAAGTAGGCCGCTCGGCCGTACCGACCCGATACCCACGTTCCGGCTGCCAGTGTTCAACATGCCATGGCGTCCGCCGCTCTGGTGTCTTCCCTCATGCAAAAACAATGAATATGTTTAATTAAACATTACCCTTAAGATTGCATGAAATAATAGATAATCACAATATTATGGATAACGTTTAATTATATGTTACTATTTCCTGCCCCGTAGTCTGTCGACGCGAATGCCCCCCGCCTGCAACAGAACCTCGTCGCGTTTGAAGTGCGGCGACAGAATCCGCACGCGACAAGACTACGGTCAACGGGAAGCAACCCCGTTTGCGCCTGCGGTTCGGCTTACTCAACCGAAATCGAAAAGCTTTCAAACACCGGTTCAGGTGCTGGCGCGAATTTCGATCACATCGCCGTCCTGGACAATGTACCCCTTGCCCTCCAGGCGCAGTTTGCCCGCCTCGCGGCAGGCCGCATGGGTTTTCTTCTCGATCAGCGTCGGAGCATCAACCGTTTCGGCGCGAATGAATCCCCGCGCCAGATCGGTGTGGATCTTGCCGGCCGCCGTCTCCGCGTTGTCGCCGCGCCGAAGCGTCCAGGCACGCACCTCGTCTTCCCCCACCGTGAAGAAACTGATGAGATTCAGGGTCTGATACGCCGCCTGGATCAGCCGCGTCCGCGCCGGCTCCCTCAGCCCGTAGTCTTGCAGGAAACCGGCCTGGTCACCCGGGGCCAGGGCGGCGATTTCCGCCTCCAGCGGGGCGCAGAAGGCTAGCAGATCGAGCCCCTTCTCCTGGCACGCCGTGCGCAATGCCGCGCACTGTTCTCCGGTTGGATCCGCATCGCCGGTGTTGGCAATCACCAGCACCCGCTTCTGCGACAGAAAACTAAAACTGCTAACCAGTTTCTGCTCCTCGGCTGGCAGTTCCAGGTCGCGCAAGGCCCGTCCGGAATCGATCGCCGCCTTGCATTTCTGCAGCACCGCCAGCTCCGGCAGCCCCTGCTTCAGCCCGCGCTTGACGTCCTGCTCGATTTTTTCGACGCGGCGCTCGACCTTCTCCAGATCCGCCATCGCCAGGTCCAGCAGCACGGATTCCAACTGCGCCACGGAATCCAACGGCTTGCCCGCGCCATCCGTTTCCCCAAACGATTGCACTACCAGCGCAAAGGCGTCCGCCTCGCCCAGAAATGCATTCAGCGGCCCGAATCCGCTGCCCTCCGCATGCGCGGGCAGCGCCACATCCACAAACGTGACTTCCGCCGGAATGTATTTCTTGGGCTGGAAGATATCGCGCAGCGCGGCCAGCCGCGGATCGGGCACCTTGACCGTACCGAGCCGGTGCCCGCCCCTGGTCGCGAAATGCGGTCCTTCGGGCGTCTGAATCAGCGCATCGAAAACCGCTGTCTTGCCCGCCGCCCGGGCCCCGATCAGATATAAAAGCAAAGCTGCCATGGGCCCGTAGTAAAACATATCGACACATCCGATGCAATCGCTTCACGACGGCAGTCAGTTTCGACACCCCGATGGATTTCGATGGCGCCCCATTTTTCATCATGTCGTAACACAACCCTGCCGCCTCGCAAACCCGTATGTTACAAGGCGACAGCCCATCATCCCGAATACGGCGCGGGGCGGTTCCTCTTTTCCGGTACTTGATTTGATCGGATGGGGACATGGGGGCTTGGACCCCGTGCCCCTTCTTCACCACCGGACATGCGGTTTCCCGCATTCGGCGGTTGAACTGGGCGCTACCTTCTCTGGCTGCAGCAAAGCAAAGGCAAGGTACACGTATCTCGCTCCTGCCTGTGCTTCATCGAACAAGTCTCCCGACTTTCCCTTGAATCATAGAAAGTGCCCGCAAACGACATCCATAATGCATCCACATTCCACCGCCGTTCGCCCTTTGGCTCGGCTGGATCAGCCTTTGCCTCCTTTTCGGATCTTGTCACTCTCTTTCTCCGGGGAACTTCGGTCTGTTTTCTCCAGTTCTTCGGCCCTTCGCTCCGGCCGCCTTTCGGCGGCTCTCTTCGCTACTACGGCCTCTGATGACTCCTCCTCCCGACTCTCGCCCCGGAGGCTTCCCCAGGTAAGGTGCGTGAACTTTCGGCCCGCGCCGCCAGACTCTTCCCGATCCGGCTTTCGGCGACGGTTGGATTTCGCGTTCTCTCGCACGCTCATCGCCCGGATTGAGCCTCGCTGCCTGTTCGTGTTTCTGCGGTCGTGCCTTGGCTACGGACTTCTTTCAGCTCGGACCCTTGCGGGGACGGCCTTGTCTTTCGCTTCGGTTGTCGTCGCTATCTCCGGCCATCTCCTTTCAGGTGACAAGTTCACGCCCATGCTGGGCACACGAGTGCGGCGGCATGACGCCGCTTTGGAGCCGCGACATGCTTGCCCGCCGCAGCCTTGGACAAAGGCGGGGGGCGGCCCGGGAAAGCGCAGTCATGCCCACACTCCAAAATGGCCGACCCTCTTGCCCCCCCTGTTGTGCCTTCGCGTCCATGCCGTTGGCTTGGCATGCTTGGTGCGAGAACCCATCCCGGTCTCGACGGGGCCGCCCTGGCTTTTCGATCCCGCCTCCCCCTTTCGTGCATTTCGCGCATTTCGTAGTTTGTCCCCCTGTTTCCTGCTTTCTTGACTTGCCGTTGCATCCAGTCCTACCCTAATCACCGTGACGATCCGAGAAGGACATCATTCGGACGGTCATGACCGGATTCCTTCACCCCTGAAAAGGAAAATGACCATGGATATTCCCCGGATATTCACCATCACGGAAAGCGCCCACCGCATTCACAACCCGATCACGCCCGAAAAGCTCGCCATTCTCGGCGCGGCGCTGCGCCTGGCGCCGGGGGCCCGGGTGCTCGATCTCGGCAGCGGGTCGGGCGAGATGCTGTGCACCTGGGCGCGCGATCACGGCATCACCGGCACCGGCGTGGACATGAGCCCGTTGTATACCGAACAGGCGAAACGACGGGCCGAAGAACTCGGCGTCGCCGGCCAGGTGGAGTTTATCCATGGCAATGCCGCGGGCTACGTCGTCGGCGAGAAGGTGGATGTGGCCGCCTGTGTCGGAGCCACCTGGATCGGCGGAGGAGTCGCCGGCACGATCGAACTGCTGAAGCAGAGCCTGCGCCCCGGAGGAATCCTCCTCATCGGCGAGCCGTTCTGGCGGCAGATGCCGCCGACGGAAGAAATCGCCAAAGGGTGTCTGGCCCATTCCATCGCCGACTTTGTCTTGCTGCCGGAATTGATCGCGTCGTTCGGGCGCCTGGGCTGTGATGTCGTGGAAATGGTTCTGGCCGACCAGGATGGCTGGGACCGGTACGAGGCGGCCAAATGGCTGACCATGCGCCGATGGCTGGAGGACAATCCCGGGAACGAGTTCGCGAGCCAGGTCCGGGAACAGCTGGACACCGAACCCGTGCGATATGCCACCTATACGCGCGACTACCTGGGCTGGGGCGTGTTTGCGCTGATGCCGCGGTGATGCGCGGGAAGAGAAATCGTTCGCTGTTCATCCGATTCGATCCAAAGCGGTGCCCCTCCACAGGCGGGCAGGCTGCGCTTCGCTTGTCCCCGCACTCCAAAGCCGATCCCGCCCCTCCTCGGCAGCTGCGCTCGGGGAGCGCGACGCTCCCTCCGGGTCCGACGCGTTCAGCGAGCGTATCTACAACGGAACCCAGACGCCTCGGCAAGGCGTACCTACCTGCCGAGCCCAGTCGCGCCTTTGACGTGGCACGTAATGGACCTCCCCCTCTCGGCTCCCCGTCTGTGGCAAAAATTCTTGCTTCGCTTCCTTTGAAATCGACACGTTACGTTTCTTGACGTTATTCTCCCCACCAACGGACGGCTTTACGGCTGACCACGTGGAGATGACCATGGCCACTTTCCGATTCATATGCCCGCACTGCCGACAATCGATCGAGGCAACCTTCGAAATGCTGGGGCAATTGATGGATTGCCCCGCGTGCGGCGAGACCATCGAAGTGCAGAAGTCGCCCCTCAAGCTGCCGGTGCCGCCGCCCTCTCCGCCCCGGCCCCCACCCAAGCTGAAAATGCCCATGGCGTCCCCGTCCCCGAAAAAGCCGCCGCGGGTGAAGGAATATAAGGTACTGACACAAAATGACAAGGCGTTTGCTGGAGAATTCAGCCCCGAGAAGCTGGAACCGGTCATCAATACCTATGCCGCTCAGGGATGGCTGGTTGTTTCCGTCACCACGCTGAGGCTTTCGGCCGGACCGGGCGTCACCCGCGAAGAATTGATCGTGGTGATGGGGCGGGACAAATAGCCGCATGAGTCAGGGCGCCGCCGCGTCCTGACTATCGATTCCCTCCCCGGCCGTTCCTGCGGCGGGTACGGAAGCTGCCCTTCCGGAGCCCCTCAACAGTGGATCATCGTTGCGGATTGTCCTCTTGATTATGACCGTTGGGCAGAAGGCGGCGGAGGCGAACGATCATGCGCTGGGCGCGGCGCTGGATGAGGACGGGGGCGATGGCGAGATAGCGGTCGGCGGAGGCGAGATAGTCCGCGTCGCTTTGCGGAAGGAAGTGGGCGTTGGGAGCGTAATGGGGAATCGGCAGCCCGGTGGCGGGCTCGACGTAGTCGTCCAGATCGAGACGCTGGGCGAAACGGGCCAAGCCGTCCGGCGCGCGGAACTCGCGGAAGGCTTCGGCATTGAGCTCGACGAGCCGGCAGAGGGTCGGGTCGGCAGCGGAGTCGGCCAGCAGGGCCAGGCGCAGGTTCTGCAAAAACGCGGGAAAGGCATCGCGCCACTCGGGGTGGGTGCCACGATAGGTGTTGAACGTGAGGCGGCCCAGGGAGCGGTTGGGAAGCGGCGCGAGATTGCCGAGGGTGTGATAAGTGCGGTGGAACGCGGCGGCGCGCGCGCGGAGGTCGTCGGAGGGCCGATGGCGTTCCAGTCCTGTGAAGCGGCCGGGCTGGTCGGGAATCGGTCGGCCCAAAAGCGTATGGAAGGTGTTGAGCGTATCGCCGCGATAGGCCCGGCCGGTCCCGATGGCCGGCAGGGCCAGTCCTGGCAGGGCCTCGGCATAGAGGACGTCGAACAGGGCGCGGACGAGATTGCAATCGTCGGCGTCGAAGGTGCTGCCGGGGGCGCCGTAGAGTGGATGGCCGGCGAGGGAGGCCAAATCGAAATCGGCCAGGGCATCCAGATTTCCGTGGAGTTCCTCGGCGACGAATTTCCGGACGAGGCTGATCGCCTCCGGCGTCGGCGCGGCAAGAGCGGAAAACGGCAGGAGGACAGCCAGGAGAGCGACGGAAACACAGGAACGGGCGAAGAGAATCTTCATGGAATGAGGCCTAGCAGAGTGCCCGAGGGCGGGCAAGAGGTTTGAAGAGGAGCATGAAGAAGTCGGGCGTGGATATTCGCTCGTCGAATCTCCGCCGGGCTGGTTGATCGTTGATGGCCAGATAAGTTGGTCGTCGGTCGTTGACCGTTGATCGCGCAGTTTCCAGCAACCACGAAGCGCCAATATTCAAGCCCCTGCACTCTTCTCCTCTTGGCGTCTTGGCACTTTTGCGTGAAATCACGTTCCCGCCCCATGTATTTTATCCTTCCGACCCTAGATGAAGACTTGTCCCTCGCTGCCACATGGCGAATCATATTGTCATGATGCACACCGGGGCATATGCAATTTTAGCTGGGATCCTGCGGGCCAAAACAGCTTGCGCGAAAACACGCCTCACCGGCCTCATTCCGCTGGCCGAAGAATTGCGCGGGAGCGTCCCGATCGAGTCGGTGGATCACGCGACCCTGGTCCGGAAGGCCAAAGCGGCCCCTCGCACCGGCCATCACCAGCAGTAAAATGCCCTGGCCTGCGCGGCGCGCGAGTTTCCTGGGCAGGCGACGGAGTCGCCGGACCATCAAGGCGCGAGGACGCTCCGCGGCTTCATCACCACATGAACCCGAGTTGTGCCGAACGTCTCCAGATACACGCGCTGGCGGGATCCCTCATTGTCAATTTGTGCGCCGGGATTGGCGGAAACGGTTTCGCAACCCGGTGGCAGCAGGACTTCGATCCGCGGCAGATTGGTGAGGCGGTCGAAGATCAGCGTGCCATCCGGCCCGGCCGCAAAAGAGGCCGGGTGGATGTAGATCTTTTCCAGCACGTAGCGATCCAGATGGCTCTCCCGGATTTCCGGATTATCGACCGCCACGCCCGGATAGACGCCCTGGGTGACGAAGGCCGCCTGCAAGTCCTGGTCGGTCAGGCCGTCGTAGGCATCGTAGGATTCGATGACCGTATCGGGGGCGGAGGCCATGATCTGGAATGTGGCCGAAGGGTGGAGGATGGCCAGGGCAAAGCGCCCGGGCTCGGTCGGCAGGTTGTACTGGACCAGGGGATGCCCGGCGATGGCCTGACTCATGACCACCTGCATCATGCTGCGGCTGCCTTCCGGGGAGACGTCCGAGGCGATCAGTAATTCTTCCGGCCTGGCGGCGCGGATTTCGTTGCCAACGGTCAAATCCTGGCCCGTCATGAGGGTTCGGTTACCATCGAAGATATTGGCGACAAGTTCAACAGACGCCCCGTCCTGGACCACAACTGCTGTTTCATTGCCTTGAAACACGTTGGCTTGCAGGATGGGCACGAGGGGGCCTTGGACCCGGACGCCGACCTGATTGTTTTGAATCACATTGCGCCCCACGTAAGGATTGGCCTCTATGATGGCAATCCCCGTGGCATTGGTGCCGCAATCCAGCACGTTGTTCACCAGGCAGGCCGAACCGCCATCGAGCCGGATGCCTTCGCGGACGATGTCCGCCACCTCGCAGGCGAAGACCCCCATGAATCCCTTCTGGCTGCGAATACCGATTTGGCCGTTTCGGATCGTGCAACCGATGAGAGCGGCGTTGTTGGCCATGAAGACGACCGTGCCAGCGCCCGCGCCATCCAGGATTGTGTGGCCCGCACCCGCACCCACCAGTGTGAATCCCTCCGGCAGGAAAATGGATCCGGAATATTCGCCCGCGGGCAATTCCACCCGGCCGGTGGCGGCGGCGGCCTGAATGGCGTCTTGGACCGTCCTCGCCTGCACGACAAACGTCAGGGCGATCAGCCAGAAAGAAACCAAGCGGATTGTCTTCATTCGCGTCCCTTTCATCGTCTGTAATTGTCGCCGTCCGCAAGGGGCTGTCAAGCCATTTGGGCAGGGCAAGTGCATTTGCACCATCCTCATCTTTGTCAGTGTCAGACACTGACAATGTTGACAATTTATTCCGAGTCCACCGGCTGACGATCCGCCCGGCGCGCGTGTCTATGCAGTTTGTCAGAGGGCAGCATAATGCATCCGGCCCATGCGGCTTCTGGCTTTCATGGGCGCCGGGGTTTTGTTTTACTCCCTGGGAATGAAAATCGATCCCCAGGCGAAACACGGTATGCGCGAATGCCCCGGATGCGCGATGGAGGTCCCGGCCAACGAGAACCGCTGTCCCATCTGCGGCTACGAATTTCCCGGGCGGGGGCCCTTGCACAGGAACCTGGTCTGGATCGTGCTGCTGATGCTAGCCCTGCTGCTGATTCCCCTGTTCCTGTCCCTGCGTTAACCAGAGTGAATCTGAACCCATGCGCTCATGAAAAACAGGAGTTTGATTCGGGGGCAACCCTGTTTCATTGACAACGATCAGCCAAACTTGGAGTGCAGCGGAAAGCGAGGCTCGGTGAGCGCCACGGCGCCAAGCACCTTGACCCCGCACTCCTAAACAGCCAACCAGGGGAGCCGGCGGGGCGATGCCCATCGGCCCATGCAACGGAGAGGCGCCCGTTTGATTCCGGTCGGCCGGATTTTCTTTCCCTTTTATGAGTTCATGAGTTCTGATTAACTCTTTTCATGCGCAAGCGCCCCCTTCGCATCCTGGTCTCGGACTTCGACGGCACGATGACGAAGCACGATTTCTTCGATCTGGCCCGGCGGGATCTGCCCTCCGCGGCCGGTCATGATTACTGGCAGGACTACGTAGATGGCCGGATCACCCATTTCGAAGCCCTCCAGGGCATTTTCGGCGCCATCCGCACCGATTGGGCCGGCATGGAAGGCGTCATGGACCGCATGGAACTGGATCCGGCGCTGCCCGAGGCCGTGGCCCGGCTCCAGACTGCCGGTTGGCGGATCATCGTAGCCTCGGCAGGCTGTGGCTGGTATATCGAGCGCCTGCTGGACAAGGTTGGCGTGCGGCTGGAAGTGTATGCCAATCCCGGCGAGTTCGCCCCGGAAACGGGCCTGCGCCTGACGCTACCGACAACTTCGCCCTATTTCCGGTACGAGACCGGCATTGATAAACCGGGCATCGTGCGCGCCGCCCTTGAGCGCGATCCCCAGGCGGTGTTCGCCGGCGATGGCCGCCCCGACCTGGCGCCGGCAAGCCTTGTCTCACCCGATTGCCGCTTCGCCACCGGCTGGCTGGCCCACCATTTCCAGAACATCGGCGAACCGTTCCATCCCTTTGAAACGTGGTCACAAATCGCCACCTGCCTGCTGGAGAAAACGCCATGCTGAACCGCACCCAGATTTCCATTCCGAACCTAGTCCGGGTCAAACCCGGGGCCGCCGGCCGCGTGGGAATCTACGCCCGACGCCATGCCTTTTCCGAGATCGTTGTGCTCCACAGCGCCGATCTCCACATGGATTTGATGTACCAGCTCTGCGACGGCTTGCGGGCGGAGCAGATTTCCGTCCTGCACCGCTGGCCGGTGGCGGAAGCGTCGTTCGAGCAGGCGCGGGCGTTGTTCCCGCAGATTCCGGCGCGCACGCGAGCCATCATCGGCTATGGGGGCGGCAAGGCGCTGGATGTCGCCAAGTACGTGGCATTCCTGACCCGCGTGCCCTACCTTGCGGTGCCCACCTCCCTGTCCAACGACGGGTTTTGCAGTCCGCAGTCGAGCCTGACGCTGGAGGGTCGGCGCAAATCCCTGCCATCCGCCATGCCGTTCGGCGTCGTCATCGACACGGAAATCTGCCTGGCCGCGCCGGAAATTCTCTGGCTGGCGGGCGTGGGCGACCTCGTCGCCAAACTGACGGCAGTAACGGACTGGAAACTGGCCTTCAACGCGGTGGGCACCCTGGTGGACGACTTCGCCGCATTGTTGTCCGACGCCACCGTATTCCAGTTCATCGCCCGCCCGCTTCGCGACCTCGAAGGGGTGCGGCTGCTGGGCACCTCGCTGATGCTCAACGGCATCGCCATGGAAGTCTGCGGATCCTCCCGCCCGGCCAGCGGCAGCGAGCACCTCATTTCCCACGCGCTGGATTCCCTTGGCGGCAAGCCGCACATGCACGGCCTGCAGGTCGGCGTGGCGGCCTATCTCGTCAGCCTGCTCCAAGGCAGGAATGCGGACATCATCGCCAACCTGTTCGACACAACCGGATTCTGGCAAATGGTGGAACGCGACCCGTTCCGGCGGGCCGACTGGCTGGAAGCCATCCGCCGCGCCCCGGGCATCAAGCAGGACTTCTACACGGTGCTTTCCTCGCGCGACTGTCTGCCCGAGGCCGAGGAATTCCTCCGCACCGATGCGCACCTGCGAAAGTGCGTGGTGGGGTGATGCGGGGCGGAGAAGATCGGAATGCCGGAATGGGGGAATGAGGGGGAATGGAACAATGGATTGTATGGATTGATTTCTGCGCTGGGTTTCTTCTCCAGCATTCCCAACATTCCAGCGTTCCAGTATTTCCCTTCGCCTCGCTTGACGCGCCGGGTGGTTTGGCGCATCCTGCGGCCTCATATGAGCAAGAATCTCGACATGGAAATCCTGGCCTCTCTCTGCAAGCGGCGCGGATTCATCTTTCAATCTTCGGAACTCTACGGCGGCATCAACGGTTTCTGGGACTACGGGCCCTTGGGCAGCGAGCTGAAACGCAACATCCGTGACGCCTGGTGGAAATCCGTGGTCCGCGCACGCGAGGACGTGGTGGGCCTGGACGCCTCCATCATCATGCACCCGGACATCTGGAAAGCCTCGGGCCATGCCGATGGCTTCGCTGACCCGATGGTGGACTGCAAAGTCTGCCGGAAGCGCTTCCGCGCCGACCAGCTGTGCGCGGAGCAGGGTCTTGAGCTTCTCAAGACGGCCGCCGGGTTCGCGCTACCCGACGGGGCGGCCTGTCCGGCCTGCGGTGCGAGAGATCTGACCCCGCCCCGAAGTTTCAACTTGATGTTCAAGACCTTCATTGGCCCGGTCGAGGATGATTCCAGCAGCGCCTGGCTGCGGCCGGAAACGGCCCAGGCCATCTTCGCGCAGTTCAACAACATCCTGGCGACCTCCCGCCAGAAGGTACCGTTCGGCGTGGCCCAGATGGGCAAGAGTTTCCGCAACGAGATCAACCCCCGGAACTACACCTTCCGCTCGCGCGAGTTCGAACAGATGGAGCTGGAATTCTTCATCCGGCCCGACGAGGCCATCGCCTTGATCTGCGGCCAGGTCACCACCCTGGCCGATGAACCTGACCTGGCCGGGAAACCGCAGGCCAGCTGGGGCTGGGAGGTCTGGCACCGCTATTGGGTTGAACAGCGGCTGGCATGGTACCGCGCCATCGGCTTGCCGGCGGAGGATCTCCACCAGCACTGGCAGACCGGAAATGAGCTGGCCCACTACGCCCGCGCCTGCGTGGACATCGAATACGCCTTTCCCTTCGGGGTGCAGGAGCTGGAAGGCATTGCCGCCCGGTCCGATTTCGACCTGTGCCAGCACCAGAAACGCTCCGGCAAACCCCTGGACGTTTTTGACGAAGCCCTGAAACAGGCCGCGGACAAGCTCGATGTCGCCGCCAAGGAAGCGTTCGCCGAAAAGGTCGTGGCCGAGTGGACCGGCCGCGGCAAATCCGCTGAGGACGCCCGCGCCTTCGTGACCAAGTTGTACGAAGGCAAGTTCGTGCCGCACGTCATCGAACCCTCCGCCGGCACCGATCGCCTCGCCCTCGCCCTGCTTTGCAACGCCTACGACGAGGAAACGCTGACCGACGACAAGGGCAAAACCGACCAGCGCACCGTGATGCGCTTTCATCCGGCCATTGCCCCCATCAAACTCGGCGTCTTCCCGCTGGTCAAGAACAAGCCCGAATTATATGCCAAAGCCCGCGAGATCTTCGCCAAGCTCCAGCGCCGCTGGAACTGCTTCTGGGATGAATCGGGTGCCATCGGCCGCCGCTACCGCCGCATGGACGAAGCCGGCACCCCGTGGGGCGTCACCGTGGACTTCCAAACGCTCGAAGACGGCACCATGACCCTGCGCGACCGCGATAGCATGGCCCAGGTGCGGCTGACCTTGCCACAACTCATCGAAAAACTTGATGACGAAATCGGGTAACGACAGCAAGAACCCGCAAATGGCCAACCCGCCCATGGACTTTCACATCCTTCGCCCAATCCTTGGCCTGACTGCTGCCAGCGCGGTTGCCGTGGGCATTGCCTGGTTCTGGTGGCCTCCTGCAACCCCGCCCTCTACAACGGCAATCCCGGCAACGTCCGAGCCTTCATCTGAACCCGTTGCCAGCGGGGAATCGGTTCCGGAAATCCAACCACCCGATGCCAAGCCTCCCGCACAGGAGGAACCCGGAACTGCGGGTGCGGTTTACAAGATCAATGATGTCGTCGAATTGCGCCGCCTGAATGGCATCACCGACACGGGAATTCTGATGGGATTCTCTGGCGAAGGAACCAGCCGCGTCGCCATCCTCGCCGCCCCCACTGGCGAAATTGGAGTGCCGCTGGTCGCGCTAGATCCCGCCTCCCGCCGCTGCCTCGACCCCAAATTCCACGAAGCCTTCATCCAACATCTGATGAACACCCGCGGCCCCCAGGCCCCTGGCGAAAAACCGTCAGAATAATTTCCGTGCACAGGTGGGGCGGGTTGACCCAACCCGCCGCGCCCTCCGAGCCGGAGTGTCTTCCCTGTTCGTTCTTGTTTTCCCAAAGGCGTGATGGCAGCCTTGCAAACCTTGAGAACGCTGTTTCAGGCCGGTCCCGACGGGTGTGTGCCCGTGCCTGCCGAAACGCGATTGCTTACATTTAACTTTCTCAAGGTGGAGCCAGGCCCCGAACCGGCTGCGCCAACAGTAGTCTGACCAGACGTCAGCACGCAACTTCGGAGGAAACATGCGCAGGTCGTTATCATTCCCGGTCGTCGTGATCTTATTGGCGCTCATTGCATCGTTGCTCGGCTGCTCGCATGCGATCCCGACATCATCGCCGATCAGCACTCCTGCATCCTCGGCCTTTCAGACGGTCGCCACTACGGCGCCGACCGACTACTCCCTAGCGGACAACTGGATAGCGGCGCCGCAATCCACCGACAAGCCGGCCGACGTCTTTTACCTATACCCGACGGTCTTCCAACGCGCCTCGAACGAGGCACCGGTGACCTCCGAAATCGACGACCCGGGCATGCGCGAGCGCGCGCCCTGGTCATACGAGCGACAGGCCAGCGTGTACGAGCCCGTGGCAAACGTGTTCGCGCCCTACTACCGACAGCTTGACGCGTACTGCGCACTCGTGCTACCGGAAGCCGAGCTGGACGAGCTCGTCGGCGGGATACCCGCCACCGATGCCACGGCAGCATTCGAGTACTACTTGGAGCACTACAACAACGGTCGCCCCTTTATTCTCGCCGGACACTCGCAGGGATCCGACGTCCTTCTCTTCCTGCTCTCGGGGTATCTCAAGGAGCACCCGGAGATGTACCAGCGCATGGTAGCCGCCTATGTCATCGGCTACTCGGTGACAACTCGGTTCCTGGAGGCCAACCCGCACCTCAAGTTCGCCGAGGGCGCGGACGACACCGGAGTCGTCGTCAGCTGGAATACCGAGGCGCCGGAGGTGGAGGGCGAGAATCCGGTCGTCAAACCGGGCTCCCTCGCGATCAATCCGATCAGTTGGACTCGCGACGAAACAACCGCCACGGCACAGCAGAACTTGGGATCGCTTGTGAAAGAGAACGGCGACCTAGCGAGAAATGACGATGGCTCCTTCAAAATCGTCGCGGACTACGCCGATGCGCGCGTTGATCTCAAGCGAGGCGTGATTATCTGCAGCACCGTTCCGGTCGACGAATTGGCACCGGGCAGCGACCTGTTCCCCCGGGGCGTATTCCACACCTTCGACTATTCGTTCTTCTACATGAACATCCGTTCCAATGTGGCTGAACGGATCGCGGCGTACCTCGGTGAGTGACGCGTCGCTGTGAGTTTCGTTTGTGGTTGAATAACTTCCGTGCACCAGTAGGGCGCTTTGGCCAACGCGCCGCGCCTTCCGATCCCGGCGACTTGTGCCAAGTCGCCCTACAGCAAATCCGTTTGCGTTCGTCGGCGGAGCTGGCCACAGGCGGCGTCGAGGCCTTTACCTTTGGATTCGCGCAGGGTGCCTTCCAGCCCGTTCCGCTCCAGCACACGTAGGAAAGCCTCCATCGTTGCGCGCGGCGGAGCCTCGCCCTGAAATTCTTCGACGGGGCTTAGAGGAATCAGATTGACGCGACAGGGGAAGCGGCGCAGGCGCGCCGCCAGTTCGGCGGCATCTTGCGGCGAATCGTTGAGCCCCTTGACCAGCGTATATTCAAACGTGATGTGCCGCTTGGTAGTCGCGGTGTAGGCGGCGCATTCCTTCAGCAGTTCGTCCAGCGGATACTTGTTCTCGATGGGCATCAACTTTCGCCGCAGCTCCGAATTGGCCGCATGCAGCGAGACAGAGAGCTCGACTTGGAGGCCTTCGCTGGCCAGCCGCCGGATGCCGGGAATGACGCCGCTGGTGCTGATCGTGATGCGCCGCGCGCCGACGTTCAATCCATCGGGATGGTTCAGCAGCCGCACGGACTTGAGCACCGCGTCGTAGTTGTCGAACGGCTCGCCCATGCCCATGTAGACGACGTTGTCGGGGCGTTTGCCCAAGGCCGCCGCCACGAGCTGGACCTGAGCGACTATCTCGCCCGCCGACAGGTTACGGGCGTAGCCGCATTTCGCGCTGGCGCAAAACGCACAGCCCATTTTGCAGCCGACCTGCGTAGAGACGCAGACCGTATTCCGGTCGCGGGCGGGAATCAAAACGGTTTCGACGCTTTCGCCGTCATCAAGACCGACCAGCCACTTGCGGGTTCCACCGAGCTCGCCGGATTCCTTCAGGATTTTTGCGGGCTGGGGCGTGTGGGTTTCGGCCAGTTTGTCCTTCAGCGCTCGCGGCAAATTGCCCATCTGGTCCCAACGGGTCGCACCCTGAACCTGCACCCATTGCCAAAGTTGCTTGCCGCGGAACGCGGGCTGGCCAGTGGCCTTGCAGAGAATTTGCAACTCCTCGGGGAGCAATCCCTGCAAGGCGATTTTCATGCCGTTAGTAGCGGTAATGGTCGGGCTTGTAGGGCCCGTCCGCGGGCACGCCGAGATAGGCGGCCTGCTTGCGGTTCAGGCGGTCGAGCTTCACGCCCAGGTGCGGCAAGTGCAGCCGGGCCACCTTCTCGTCCAGCTTCTTCGGCAGCGTGTACACGCCGACCGGATATTTTCCGGCATTCGTGAACAGCTCGATCTGCGCGATAACCTGGTTCGAGAAGCTGTTGCTCATCACGAAGCTCGGGTGGCCCGTGGCGCAGCCGAGGTTGACGAGGCGACCTTCCGCCAGCAGCAGCAGCGACTTGTTCTTCTTGGTCCAAATGCGGTGCACCTGGGGCTTGATTTCCTCCCAGCGGTACTTCTTCATCGCCGCGGTCTGGATCTCGCTGTCGAAGTGGCCGATATTGCACACGATGGCCAGGTTCTTCATCTTCAGCATGTGCTTTTCGGTGATGACGTCGCAGCAGCCCGTCGTCGTCACGAAGATGTCGCCCTGCGTGCAGGCTTCGTCCATCGTCATGACCTCGTAGCCGTCGATCGCCGCCTGCAGCGCGCAGATAGGATCGATTTCCGTCACGATCACGCGGGCGCACTGGCCCTTGAGCGACTGGCAGGAGCCTTTGCCCACGTCGCCGTAGCCGGCCACCACGGCCACCTTGCCGGCGATCATCACGTCCGTCGCCCGCATGAGGCCGTCCACCAGCGAGTGGCGGCAGCCGTAGATGTTGTCGAACTTCGATTTCGTGACCGAGTCGTTGACGTTGAACGCCGGGAAGAGCAGTTCCTTGCGCTCCGCCATCTGGTAGAGGCGGTGCACGCCCGTCGTGGTTTCCTCTGTGACGCCCTTGATGGACTTAACCATCTTGAGAAAGCGGTCCGGATTCTTCTTCACGGCCTTGCGGACCTGGGCCTTGAGGATTTCCTCTTCTTCGCTGCCGTAGGGGCCCTTCAGGACCTGGAGGCCTTCCTTGACCGCCTTCACGCCGAGATGCACGAACAAGGTCGCGTCGCCGCCGTCGTCCAGGATCATGTTGGGCGATTCCTTACCCCAGTCGAGAATTCGGTCGGTGTATTCCCAATATTCCTTGAGCGTCTCACCCTTCACCGCAAAGACAGGCGTGCCCTTGACGGCCAACGCGGCCGCGGCGTGGTCCTGGGTGGAGAAGATGTTGCAACTCGCCCAGCGGACGCGGGCGCCCAGCGCCTGCAGCGTCTCGACCAGGACGGCGGTCTGGATGGTCATGTGGATGGAGCCCGCGATGCGCGCCCCCTTCAGCGGCTTCGTCTTGGCGAATTCCGCCCGGACGCTCATCAGGCCGGGCATTTCATGCTCAGCCAGTTCGATTTCCTTGCGGCCGAACGCCGCCAGGGAGAGATCCTTCACCACCGCATCCATTGCCTGTTTGCGCTTCGCCATATCGACTCCTTCGGGGTTGAAAACAGGGCGGAACTATACCCGCCCCCCCGCCCCGATGCAAGGATCGCGTACCGCGCCGGCGGTTTTCCTCCGTCTTGCGTGAAACGCAACAACGATGCGGCGGCTCATTTGCGCCTGTGGACGCGGGCGCTCTGGCGGGCGATGTTGAGCAGCACGCCCACCATGAACAGCGTCACCATCAAGCTGGTGCCCCCGAAACTGATGAACGGCAGCGGAAGGCCCTTGGTCGGCAGGCGGCCTGTCACCACCCCGATATTGATCGCCGCCTGGAGGCTGATGAGTACCGTGATGCCAAAGGCCATGAGCCGGCCCCCGGCATCCGGCGCGCGGCCGCTAATGCGCAGCCCGCACAGCAGCAGCGCCACAAACAGAAGCACGACCCCGAGAGAGGCGGCGATCCCCAGTTCTTCGCCGATGATAGCGAAGATGAAATCGGTGTGCGCTTCGGGCAAATAGTGTTTTTTCTGCAGGCTTTCGCCCAGCCCGAGCCCGCCGGCGCCGCCCGCCACGAAGGCATACAGCGCGTGCATTAACTGGAACGCTTCGTCCTGGGCGTATTTTTCGGGATGCAGAAAGGCCAGGATCCGGCCCATGCGTTCCGGGTTGTGCGCGATCATCACCCCCAGTCCGCCCATCCCCAGCAGCCCCCCCGCGACCAGGTACAGCCAGGGCGCGCCCCCGGCGAACATCACCAGCCCGCCAACGGCCCCGATCAGGATCGTAGCCCCGAAATCCGTTTCGAACAAAATCAGTCCCAGCATCGCCCCCAGAAGAACGCTGGGGATGAGAATGCCGTCCTTGAAGCCACCGCGCTGGCGCCGCTTGGTCCCGAACCAGAAGGCCAGGACATTGATGGCCGTGAACTTCGCCAGTTCGGAGGGTTGGAAACTCAGGCCCAGTGGCAGGCGCAGCCAGCGGTGGCTGCCCTTGATGTTCAGCCCGATGCCCGGTACGTAGACCAGGGCCAGGAGCACCAGCGTCACGCCAAACATCGGCCAGGCCAGCTTGAACCAGGCGTGGTAATCCACGCGCGCGGCCAGCGCGGCTACGATGAGCCCCAGCACCAGCCAGGCGAGGTGCCGCTGAATGAAGTGATAGGGATTTCCAAACAGCCGTTCCCCCTGCGGGGCGCTGGTGCTGACCAGCATGACCAGCCCGAACAGGACCAGGATGCTTACCACCAGGATCAGAATCGCGCTGGCCCTCACCGTCGAGCTCCTTTGGCACAAAACGCCCGGCCTATCGGGCCGGGCGTTCGGAACATGCCCCTCAGGGCGTTGTCCATCAAGGGTTGGAAGGAGGAATTTTGATCTTCTGGCCCGGCTGGACATCTCCACCCGGGGGAATGCTGTTCAAGCTCAGAATGTCGTCCTTGCGCACCACGAACAGCCGGGCAATGCTATCGGCGCTGTCGCCCTCCTGAACCGTGTAGTCCAGCAGGGGCTCCTGGCCTGCGGCCAGTTCAGGAGCGGGGGCCGCCGGGGCGGCGGCCGCTGGGGCGGCGGCGGCCGGGGCGGGCGCGGGAGCCGGTTCCGGCACCGGCGCGGGCAACGGCGCCACCGGCGGCTCGGCCGGAGTTTCAGCCGCCGCCGGAGCAGCCGCCTTGGCTGGAATGACGATCTTCTGGCCGACGCGAATCTTGTTGGCATCGCTGATCTTGTTGACCGCAAGCAGATCCTTCAACTTGACGCCATGACGGGAGGCAATCTTGGAAAGGGCGTCCCCGGCTTTCACCACATAGGTTTCCCCGGGGGCAACGGATTCCGGCGCGGCGGCCTTGGCCGGTGCGCTTTCTTTTGCCGCGGGCGGCGATTTGGACGACTTGGCGTAGTCGGGCAGAATGAGTTTTTGTCCGATGCGGATCTTGTTGGCGTCCGTCAGTTGGTTGAGTTCCTTGAGTTCCGCCGTGCGCACGCCATGGGCGGCCGCAATTTTGGAGAGGGAATCCCCGCTCTTCACCACGTACACATTTTTGGCAGCTACCGCGTCATCCATCTTGACCGCGGGCGGCTGGATCGGGGGGAACGCCACGGGCTGGACCGCGGGCGCAGTCACCACCTCCGCGGAGGGCGGCAGGACGGGAGCCGGAGCGGGCTCCACCGTTGCGGGCATGGTCGAGCCCGCATCGCGCCGGGTGCTGGCGCATCCCTGCGTCATCGCCACGGAACCAATCACCACCAGATGCACGCCAACAATCAAAGCGGCAACAACAGATACCCTCATGTTCGGACTCCTTGCTTCTTCCATGAACTATTCCAGGATTGCGGCGGGGATTATGCCCTCACTGCCTCCCGGGTTCAATCCTTTTCCTTGGCGAATTTGGCGAACGCCGCGCCGCGTTCGGCATAGGACCGGAACTGATCGTAACTGGTGCAGGCCGGAGCGAGGAGTACCGTGGTGCCCGGCGGGGCCGTCCGGCGCGCGGCCGCCACGGCCTGCGCCAATGTTCCGCAATCGAGGCAAGGCACGGTACCCTGCCACGCGGCGGCCATGGCCGCGGCCGCCTCGCCGATCAGGAAGACGCCGCGGACTCGCTCCCGCAGAATTGGCCGCGCCGCCGAAAAATCCGTTTCCTTGGGCCGCCCCCCCGCGATCAACCAGACCGGCCGGTCCTGCATTCGGATCGAGGCGAGCATCGCGGCCAGATTGGTGGCCTTGGAATCGTCCACGTAGCGCACCCCGTCCAATTCCCCCACCGGCTCGGCCCGGTGCGGCAGGGGTGAAAAACCCTGCAGGCCGGCGCGAATGATTTCCGGCGGAAGACCGGCGGCGAGCGCCGCGCCCACCAGCATCGCCGCATTGGGACCGAGCACATCATTGTCGAAATACGAGCCTTTCATTTCGATGTCCGGCCCGTCCCGCGGCGAAATCCTCCCGGGCGAATAGACATAATCCGCATCGGCCGCCGCGCCGCAGGTCTGCCAATGCCCCCGGCCCCCGGACCAGGCGCAGACGCGCGCGCGCCACTCCGGCGGAACCAGGGCGGCATCCTCGGCCCGCTGCTGCGCGAAGAGCCGCGCCTTGAGGCGGGCATAGGCCGCAAAGGTGCCATGCCGGTCGAGATGGTTGGGCTGGATGTTCAAGAGCACGGCAATATCCGGCCGGAACACCGCGCAGGTTTCCATCTGGAATGAACTGACCTCTACCACGAGCCAGTCCGCATCGGGCACCGCCAGCACTGCGCGGCAGATCGGTTCGCCGTAATTGCCGCAGGCGGGCGCAGACTGCCCCGCCGCCTCGAAACAGTCGGCGAGGGCTTTCACGACGCTGCTCTTCCCGTTGCTGCCGGTCACCGCCACCGTGCGTCCCCGGAAGCGGCTCCAGCCCAGTTCCAGTTCGGAGAGCAACGGAATACCGCGGCGGCGGACTTCGGCCAGGAACGCCCCATGCACGGACAGGCCGGGGCTGACGATGGCCACGTCGAACTCGCCAGCCGGCGGAGTGGTCGCCCCCAGAACCACCTTGGCATCCAGCGCCGCCAGTTCCCCGCCCGCGGCGCGGCTGGCAGGCGTATCGCGTTCGTCGACGGCGCACACCGCCACGTCTTCCCGGTGCAACAGACGAGCGGCGGCAAGGCCGCTGGCCCCCAAGCCGCATACCATCGCATTGCGCCATGCGCCCATGTGCGGCTCACCGCAGTTTTAACGTCGCCAACCCCAGCAGGGCGCAGACAATCGACACGATCCAGAAGCGGATCACCACGGAATTCTCGGCGGAATCCGGGGAACGGCCTTCAGCCGCGGCGCGCTCTTTGGACACAATCTCGAAATGGTGGTGGATCGGCGCCATGCGGAACACCCGGCGCCCGCCGCCGCGGAAGACGCGCGTGTATTTGAACCAGTAGCGTTGAATCAGGACGCTGCCCGCCTCCGCGGCAAAAACGAAACCCACGATCAACAGGGTCAGTTCCTGCTTGATCAGGATGGCAATCATGGCAATGGTGCCGCCCAGCGCCAGGCTGCCGGTATCGCCCATGAAGACCTTGGCGGGATAGGCGTTCCACCACAGGAAGCCCAGCCCGGCGCCCAGCAGGCAGCCGCACAACACGGCCAGTTCGTGAGCGCCGCTGATCGAGGGCACCTGGAGATAGTTGGCGAACACCACGTTGCCGGCCACGTAGGCCATCGCCAGATAGGCCGCCGCCACCGAGTTCATGCAGCCCACCGCCAGCCCGTCCAGGCCATCCGTCAGATTCACCGCATTGGTCGTGCCCACCAGCACGAGGAACATGAAAACCAGCGCCCCTGGCACCGTCAGGTCCGCGATGACCGGTGCCTTGAAAAACGGCGCCATCAATTGACGGGCATGGGACCGCGTGCCCGGCACCGCTTCGATGGCGACAAAGGCGACAACGACCCAGAGGCCCTGCAACGCCAGTTTCTGCCACTCTTTCAAGCCCTTGGAATCCCGTTCGCGCAGTTTCAGCCAGTCATCCGCGAAGCCCACCGCGCCCATGAAGAGCATGGTGGCGGCCACCAGCCAGACCTGCGGATTCGAGGTCTGGCACCACAAGAGCACCGCGACCAACGTCGTAAAAATGATCAGCACCCCGCCCATGGTTGGCGTCCCGGCCTTGCCCGCGTGATTGATGGCGGCCAGTTCGGGATCGCGGCGAACAATCTGGCCGATCCGGTACGCCCGCAGGCGGCCGATCATCCAGCGGCCGAGCAGCAGCGAAAGGAGAAAAGCCGTGCCCGCCCCCATGAAGGCGCGAAACGTCACGTAGCGGAACAGGTTCAGCGGCGTGAACAGGTTGGACAATTCGGACAGGTAATACAGCATGAATCAAACGCCCTTCTGCAACTCATCCAAAACCATTTCGATCCGCACGGCGCGGGACGCCTTCAGCAACAGCGCGTCGCCCGGACGCAGGCGTGAGCGCAACCACGCCGCAGCAGCGGCATGATCCGACGCCTCGATCAGATTGTCCTCCGCCCAGCCCGCATTCCGCAATCCTGCGCTAAGCGCCCGGGCGGCCGCGTCGCCATGGCCCGCGGGCTTCCCGGGCACAATCGCCACGCCGGCCCAGCCACCCGCGGCCAGCAACCGGCCCAGCGCCTCGTGCGCCGGGCGCTCGTGGCGTCCCAGCTCCAGCATCGGGCCCAGCGCGAGAAACCGGCGACCTGGGACGCGCCAATCTGCAAACGCCCGCAGGGCCGCGCACATGCTTTCCGGATTGGCATTGTAGCCGTCATTGATCGCTGTCCAGCCACACACGTCCTGCACCGCCCAGCGCATGCCAACCGGGACGTAGGCGGCCAGCGCGGCTTCCAGCGCGGGCCAGGGCACGCCGCACCGGCGGGCCGCGGCCACGGCCTTCAAAACATTCTCCGCCATGAAGGCCGCAGGCGGCGGCACCGGCAGAACGGCCTGCTCGCCGCTGTCGCGCTCCTGCACCCGGAGGCGGTCGTCCGCCAATGCCACTCCGGCATAATCGGCATCGGGTGACCGCAGCGAACAGGTTACCACCGGCGCAGAGGCATGCGCCCGCAGGGCGGCGAAACAATCATCATCGCGGTCCAGCACCGCAAAACCATCCGGCGGGAGTCGTTCCAGCAGCGCCGCCTTTTCCTCCGCGATGGCACCGACTGATTCAAAAAAACCGATATGTGCCGCTCCGATGCGCGTCATCACCGCGAAATCCGGACGCAGGATGTCGCGCAGCGGCGCCGTTTCGCCGGGATGGCTGATGCCCACTTCGAAGACCCCAAAAACACAATGGCGCCCCAGCCCCGTCAAGCTCAGTGGCAGGCCGATCTCGTTATTGAAATTGCCTGCGGTTCGCACCGTAGGGCCCAGGGTGGCCAAGGCGTCGGCCAACAGTTCCTTGGTCGCCGTCTTCCCCACGCTGCCGGTCACGCCGGCGATGCGCGCCGACATCTGGGCGCGATAGGCCATCGCGAACCGCCCCAAGGCCGCCAGAGGATCATCCACCCGCAGGCAGAATCCCGCCGCCGGCAAATTGCCCACGGGATAATCCGCGCGGACGACAGCGTAGGCGCCAGCGGCGGCCACCGCGCCGAGGAATGCATGGCCGTCGGCATGTTCCCCCTGCAGGGCAAAAAACAACTGCCCCGGCCGCGCCTGGCGGCTGTCCACACCCACAGCGCACAGAGATCCCGGTGGCGGCTGGGAATGCCACCGGCCGCGGCACCATTCCGCCACCTGCGCTGGAGTTACAAGGTCCATGTACCGGGACGTTGTAGGAGGTTTGGCCCCGGCGTTCAATCCCATTCGGACCACGGCGATACCAGGGATCGGGACACCCGATCTCCCGCACCATGACAGGCCGCCGCTCGCTCTGCCCCTGCCCCGCACGTTTTCCCCCGGGAGACACACCGTGCGGATTCGGCCACGGATCGGGAAACAGCCGTTTGTGCCGATCTTCCCTCCCGTCTTATCAACGCCAGGGATTCCCGGCTGATCGATCATGAGCAGTCGGCGGGACCGCTCGCTCCGTACACATGCCCATCACCGATTCCGGCCTGCCGGCACCCGTTTTCCGGCCTTTTTTAACCAGCTATGTTTAATTATACATAGTCTTTATTCTGAACTATTTTGCTTGATGACAATGGAGATACTGGATTTTGATCCTGGAAATGTTTAATTAAACATAGTTCTTATACAACTCGTGGCACGGTTGATGAAAATGAATCATCAGAAGCCAGGAGGCAGAACTCAGAATGCTGCCATCCGGCCTATCCATCATTCCAGTGTGTGCAATTCCGGACCGGAACAACACCGTCTGGTTCGGTTGGAAGACATTGGGCCCCTCCGGCTGGCCGGGAATCCTATGAGGCCCGAAACGAAGTCGTCGGAGAATCAGGATGGTTCGGCGAGGGCGCGGATGCGCTGCATGACCAGAGCACCGACCGCGGCATAATCGTTTTTGCCGGGCATCGCGGCGCGGAGTTCCTCGGGCGTAATCGGGGGGCCGAAGCGTGCGATAATGCGGGAGGGCATGAACTTGCTGGCGCCCTTGGGAAACGCCTCGAACGTGCCGGAGATATGCATCGGCACAACGGGCACGCCGCCTTTGGCGATCAGGAAGCCGATGCCCCCCTTGGCCTCGCGAATCCGGCCGTCGGGCGAACGCGTGCCTTCGGGAAACAGCCCGACCACCTTGCCTTCCTTCAAGGTGGCAATCGCTTTCTTCAGCGCGCCGAGGTCGCCGCGAGTGCGATCGATCGCAATCACTCCCACCCGTGGAAAAAACCACCGGGCCAGGGGATTGGACAGCAGGGTGTCGCGCGCCAGGAAATGCACGATGCGCATCGAATTGGCGCCGCCCATCACCGGCGGGTCCAGATAGCTGCAATGGTTGGCGGCGATGATCACTCCGCCCGCAGCCGGAACATGTGCGCGCCCGACCACCCGCATGCGGTATTTCAAAAGCAGGCAGAGATAGACGAATCCCCGCGACAACCAGTACAGCGGCTGGGTGAAGAAGCCTTCGCGCATGGGATCAGGCCGGGACCGCACCCGCCTGCTTCAGATCGGCAATAATGGTGTTCACGACCTGTTCGATGGTCATCCGGGTGCTGTTGATGATCTTGGCGCCGAGGGCGATCTGCAGCGGCGCAGTCGCGCGGCTGGAATCCTTCTGGTCGCGGCGACGCAAGGAGTTGAGCACCGCGCCCACGTCGTGCGTGCCCTCCTGCTGTTTGATCTCGGCGGCGCGGCGCCGGGCTCGCTCTTCGGGATCGGCGTCGAGATAGTACTTGAACGGCGTATCGGGAAACACCACCGTGCCGATGTCGCGGCCTTCCATGACCAGGTGGCCGAATTTCGTCATCAACCGCAGCTTTTCGACGATGTACACCCGAACCGCCTGCTGGGCGGCGATGTCCGCCACGCGTTCGCGGACGGGTTCGGAGCGGATCTCCTGCCCCGGATCCTCGCCATCAATCAGGTAGCCCACAGCGTTGTCGCGCAGCACCAGTTCCAGATTCATCCGGATCAGCAGGTTGGTCACCGCCTGCGCATCCTTGACGTCAATGCCTTCCTTGACGCACTTCCAGGTCACCCCGCGGTAAAGGGCTCCGGAATCGACGTAGATGAAGCCGATGGCCAGGGCCGTTTTGCGCGACACGGTTGATTTTCCGGAGGCCGAGGGGCCGTCCACCGCCACGATGATCGGTTGCTTATTCAACGTTCACTCCCAGTTTGCCCAGTTGCTCCCAGAATTCCGGATAGGATGTTTCCACGCAGGCCACGTTCGCGATCGTCACCGGGGCCGAGGCGAAAATCGCCAACATGGACATGCTCATGGCGATGCGGTGGTCGCCGTAGCTGCGGACGCTCTTGGCGGGCACGACCTTCGCCGGCCCGGAGATGACCATCCCGTCGGGGCGTTCCGCAGCCTCGACCCCGAGATAGGAAAGATTCTCGACCATGACGGCGATGCGATCGGACTCCTTCACGCGCAGTTCGCCGGCGTCGCGGATGACGGTCTGGCCCTGCGCAAGGGCGCCCAGGACAGCCACCAAGGGCAGTTCGTCGATCAGGTTGGGGATTTCCTCCCCGCCGACCGCTGTTCCTTTCAACTCTGCGCCCGTGACGGTGACATTGCCATAGACTTCGGGATCGGTCGGGGCGGAGGTGCGCTCGATCTGGACGCGGGCGCCCATGCGGCGCAGCACATCGAGCAGGGCGGTCCGCCGCAGGTTCAGCCCCACCCCTTCGGCGCACACGGTCAGTCCGGGAATGGCGGCGGCCGCGGCCAGCCAGTAGGCCGCTGAGGAGAAATCGCCCGGCACCACATAGGGGCGCGCCAGGAACCTGGGGCCCTGGGGCCCGTAGCCATCGATGGAAATGTTCTGTCCTTCCACGCGGATCGGGGCGCCGACGGCGCGCAGCATGCGCTCGGTGTGATCGCGGGTGGGGATCGGCTCGAGCACCGTTGTGCGGCCTTCGGCGTAGAGGCCGGCCAGGATGCAGCAGCTTTTCACCTGGGCCGAGGCGGTGGGCAGGCGGTATTCGATGCCATGCAGCTGCCCGCCGTGGATCGTCATGGGGGCGGTGCCCCCGGGCGTCAGATCCACCCGGGCGCCCATCAACTCCAGGGGTTCCTGGATGCGCCGCATCGGGCGTGACTGCAGCGAGGCATCCCCCGTCAGGGTCACGGTGATCGGCGACCCGGCGCAGAGGCCCGCCAGCAGGCGCATGCCGGTGCCGGAGTTGCCTACGTCCAGAGGACCGGCCGGCTCGATCATCTTGCCGCCGGTGCCTTGAATGGAGAGCACGCCTTCGTCATCCACCCACGAGCGCGCGCCGAAAGACTCCATGGCCTTGAGGGTATTGAGGCAATCCTCGGCCTGCAGGAAGCCGCGGATCTGCGAAGTGCCCGAGGAGATCCCGGCCAGCAGGGCCGTCCGGTGCGAGATGCTCTTGTCGCCGGGCACCCGGACCGTGCCGCCGTGAAATCCGCCGGGGTGCACGATTCTGGTTTGTTTTGAAATTGGCATTTTCCTGTCTCCGTATCCGCCGGACTCAACGCCCCCGGCCCTTGAGCAGTTCGGACCGGGCGTCCCGGGCGGCTTCCAGAAACTTCGCCACGTCATCAAACCGGCCGGCCTGCAGATCATCATATACCCGCTCGACCTCCAATTTGAAAGCCCGCAATTCCTCGGCCACCGCCGAAGCGTTGGTCATGAGGATATCGTGCCACATGGCAATGGAGCCGGCGGCCACGCGGGTGGAATCGTAGAAGCCGGTGCCGCAGAATTCCCCGACCTTTGCGGCGGAATCGCGGCCGATCGCCTTGGCCAGGGCCGCGGCGGCGACATGCGGCAGATGGCTGGTACGGGCCAGCAGGCGGTCGTGATCCTCGGGGGCCAGGCGGCAAATCCGCGCCCCCGCCGATTCCCACAGGTCGGCCACCCGTTTGACCGTGTTTTCCGGGACGTTCCGGTGTGCGGCCACCACCGTCAGGGCGTTCTCATAGAGATCGGCCGAGGCCGCCTGCAGCCCCTGTTTTTCGGAACCGGCGATGGGATGGCTGCCCACGAAGGAGCCCGGCGGCAGGAGGCCGGCCATCTGCCGGCCAATCCACCCCTTGGTACTGCCCACATCCGTCACCAATGCGCCCGGCCGGAGCGCCGGGGCGATGTCGGCCGCGAGCTCCACGCAGGCGCGGATCGGCGCGCAGAGCACCACCAGGCTGGCGTCCCGGACCGCCTCGTCGGGATCGTCGCAGGCGGCATCCACAATCCCGCGCGCCTGGGCCTCCGTGCGCGTTTCCGGCTTGCGGCAATAGGCCACCAGCCGCCCCGCGTAATTCCGTTTCCGCAGGGCCAGCGCCAGCGAGGCCCCCATCAGGCCCAGCCCCAGAATGGCAATGCAGGGTTCCTTCGTCATCGGGTTCGTTTCCTGGCAGGGACGTCACGCCGGGCCGGCCAGGCTGTAGGACCGGGGACGCCGAAAGCGCGGGGGGCGTTCTTTTCCATGCTGTGGGCGGTCAATGGATCGATGGCGTGCACGGTATTGTCCTAGTACAGATTCCGCCCGACGGCGCGGGCCACCAGTTCCAGATCGACCATCAATTCCTTGAAGCGTTTGGGAGTCAGCGATTGGGGGCCGTCGGAAATGGCGCGGGAGGGGTCGGGATGCACTTCCAGAATCAGGCCGTCGGCGCCGGCCGCGACGGCCGCCTTGGCCATGGGGGCCACCAGGTCCCAGTGGCCGGTGCCGTGACTGGGATCCACCACCACCGGCAGGTGGCTCTCGCGCTTGAGCACCGGCACCGCGCTCAAATCCAGCGTGTTGCGGGTGAGGCGCTCGAAGGTGCGGATGCCGCGTTCGCACAGGAGCACATCCGGGTTGCCCTCGCTCATCACATATTCCGCGCTCATCAGCAGTTCCTCCAGGGAACTGGCCAGACCGCGCTTGAGCATCACGGGCTTGTTGCACCGCCCGACCGCCTTGAGCAGGTTGAAATTCTGCATGTTGCGCGCGCCCACCTGAATGATGTCGGCGAATTCGGCCACCATTTCCACATCGCGCGTATCCATCACCTCGGTGATGACCGGCAGGCCCACGACGGAGCGTTCCTCGGCCAGGTAGCGCAGTCCTTCGACGCCCAATCCCTGGAAAGCGTAGGGCGAGGTCCGCGGCTTGAAGGCTCCGCCGCGCAGCAGATGGGCTCCGGCGCCCTTCAGGAATGCGCCCAGGGACAGGATCATGTCGCGCCCTTCCACCGAACACGGCCCGGCCATCACCACCACCCCCGGCCCTCCGATGGCCAGGCCCCGGTCGCCGTGGCGCGCCGGGGGGATTTTGATCACCGTCCGTTCCGGATGGAACTCCGTGCCGGCCCGCTTATAGGGCTTCAGCACAGGCATCACCTTCTCCACGCCCGGCATCATTTCCAGGGCGGGTTCCCGCACCCGGGTTTCATCGCCGATCAAGCCGATGATGATCCGTTCTTCCCCCTGGCTGACATGGACCTTGAGGCCCCAGCCCTCGGCCAGTTCCGAAATGGCCTGCACCTGAGCCGCCTCGGCCCCTTTTTGCATGACGACAATCATAAAAACTCCGGGTATCCGGTTCCCTGCGCGACCGTTGCCTGGCGGGGCGCGATTCGAGCCCTGAACTGTACCCCGGCCCCCTGCTTCATTCCACCCTAAAAAGCGGTCCGGCAGACAAAAAAACTGTCCGGAAATGCGGCCTGCACCGGTTTCCTGCCGGACGACCGCCAGGCCCGGATTCCGGAATTTCCCGCGCGCGCAAGAGGCATTTTCCCGGCGGGCGGAGGGGCGGCGCGAATCGCGTGCCCGGCATGCCGCACGCCGGCCGGGCCGCTCCTACTGCAGCTCCGGCAGCGCTTCGGCCAATGCCTTCAGGAACTGCTCGTTCTCGGCGGCCAGCCCCACGCTGACGCGCACATGCTGTGGCAGTCCAAATCCGGCCATGGGCCGGACGATCACCTTGCGCTTCGTCAGCGCCGCCGTCAGCTCCGCCGCCTTGGCGAAGGGGAACAGGATGAAGTTGGTCACCGACTCCACGGGGTCGAGGCCCAGCTTGCGCATGCCGGTCATCATCTGGGCGCGTCCCTCCCGCAGCATCTGGCGGGAGGCGACGAGGTAGTCCTCGTCCTCCAGCGCGGCCAGGGCGGCAGCCTGGGCCATGGTGGTCACGTTGAACGGCTGGCGCACCTTGTTGAGCAGGTCAATCGCGTCCGGCTGGGCCATGGCGTAGCCCACGCGCAGCCCGGCCAGGCCGTACGCCTTGGAAAACGTCCGCAGCGTGATCACCGGCTTTTTGCCGGCCCTGGCGTGCTTGACCGTATCCACGGCCACCTCCGGCTCCAGCAACTCCATGTACGCTTCGTCGAAGACCGTCACCACGTGATCCGGCACCCGTTCCACGAACCGGTCCACGGCCGCCTGGTCCACCAGCGTGCCGGTGGGGTTGTTCGGATTGGCAACGATCACCAGTTTCGTCTGCGGGGTGATCGCCGAGAGCATCGCGTCGAGGTCGTGGGTCATCCCCTGCATGGGCGCCTCGATGCAGCGGCAGCGGTAGAGCGCCGCCACCAGCTTGTAGACCACGAACGTCTTCTCCGAACAGACCAGGTCGTCGCCTTCCTTCATGAACGCATGCGCCAGCAGCACGATGTGCTCGTTGGAGCCGCACCCCAGCATGACCATGTCCTCGCCGATCCCGAACTTCTTTGCGATGGCCCGGCGCAGATAGTACGAGCCGCCGTCCGGGTACAGGTGCATGCGCGGAATCGCCGCCTGCATCGCCGCCATCGCCTTGGGCGAAGGCCCCAGGTTGTTTTCGTTCGACGCCAGCTTAACGATGCCGTCGATACTCTGCAGCCCCAGTTCCCGGGCCACTTCCTCCAGCGGCCGCCCCGGTTGATAGGGGCGCTGCGCCGCAATCCATGAATTTGCCAGCGGTGCAAACAGGCTCATGGCTCCTCTTCCTCCTCGTCCTCATCCTCGTCTTCTTCGTCGTCGTCATCCTCGTCGTCGTCGAATTCGTCCGGATCTTCCTCGTCGAATTCCGCCTCGTCGTCCTCCCCTCCGCCGCCGACGATGTCCCCGGCGGAAAGTCCTTCGCGTTCGATGGGCGCGTCGGCGTCCTCCGGCTCCGCTTCCGCCCGCTCCCCGGACACCGCGGCTTCCTCGATGGCCGACAGGGTCATCTGGTCGGGACGTTCCCCGGCCGGCTCGGGCGTCCCGGCGGACGCCGGGCGGGCGCGGGCACTCTGCCGGGCTTCCATCCGGCGCAATTCGTCCGTGCCCGGCAGATCATCCAGGCTCTTGAGGCCGAAATGTTCCATGAACTTCTGGGTGGTGCCGAACATCCAGGGACGGCCGGGCAGTTCGCTGCGCCCCACAACGCGGATTAATTGCATCTCCAGCAGGTTCCGCAGGATCTGGTCCACAGCCACTCCGCGCACCGCCTCGATTTCCGACCGCACGCAGGGCTGGCGGTAGGCGATAATCGCCAGCGTTTCCAGGGCGGGCAGGGACAGGCGTGCGCCGCGGCCCTTCTGCAGCATGATCCGCAGCCAGGGCCCGCAGTTCGCGTCGTTTTCCAGCTTCCACCCGCCGGCCACTTCGGTGACGTGGAATCCGGCCTTGCGCTCGGACAGATCCCGGTCCAGCGTGGCCACCGCCGTGCGGATCAGTTCCTCGCCGGCCTTGGCAAAGTCGACGGTGATGCCGCCGCGGCGTTCCGCGGTGGCCGTCAGCACGCGGCGGATTTCCGCCACCGTCAGCGGCTCCTTGCGGACGAACAGCATGGCGCCGATGATCTGCTTGAGTTCCGGCAACACAAAATCGTTCATCTTCCCAACCTTTTCCTATTCCGTCTCGCCCGGCGGCGGAGCCTCCTCGACCAGGGGCGGCACCCGTTCCACGATGCCGTCTCCGCGTTCGATCCAGATCTCCCCGTGGATTTTCTTCTGCACCGCCCGCGCCTGCGCCAGCCGGATCAGTTCCAGCAAGGCCAGGAACGTGCAGGCGATCTCGGCGCGCGACTGCATGCCCGCGAACATCGCCGAGAGGCAGAAGCGCTGCTCCCGCCGCAACCGGTCCACCAGGGTCTCGATTTTTTCCGTCACGGTGAACCGCTCGGCGAAAATCTGCTGGAGCTGCTCGCTCTTGACCCGCTTGAGCGCGTCGCTGAAGGCGCTGATCAGGTCGAACAGGCCGACGTCGTGCAAGGCGGTCTCGGCCTCCCGCGCCAGCACGGCCTCCGCCCCGGCGCGCCCGAAGATGTCCTCCCGGCGCACTTCCAGCGCCTCCAGGTGCAGGGCTGCGTCTTTGAATTTCTTGTACTCGACCAGTTGCCGCACCAGGTCCCAGCGCGGATCCTCCTCTTCCTCCTCCAGCTCGGGTCGCTCTTCCACCGGCAGCAGCATGCGGCTCTTGATCATCATCAGCGTCGCCGCCATCACCAGAAACTCCCCGGCGATGTTCAGGTCCAGCATCTTCATCAGATCGAGATACTGGATGTACTGCGCGGTGACGCGCTCGATCGGGATGTTATGGATATCGAGCTCTTCCTTTTTGATCAGATAGAGCAGCAGGTCCAGGGGTCCCTCGAACACCTCCAGCCGGACTTTGTATTCCTCCTGCGCCATGCCCATACCCATTCTGAAATCTGAATTCCGGCCCGGAACGGGCCGCCTCATTCCACGCCGACAGCCTGTCGCGCCTTCCGCAGCGTTTCCGCCGCGAGCGTCCGGGCCCGCACCGCGCCCTTTTGCAGAACGTCTTCGACATAATCCGGGTTCGCCGCCAGCTCCGCGCGCTTCGCGCGCATCGGCGCGAAGTACGCCTCGAAGAGGTCCGCCAGCTCCTTCTTGGCGGTGCCGTAGCCGAGGCCGCCGGCGCGGTAGCGGGCCGCCAGGTCCGCGGCCTGTTCCGGCGTCGCCAACAGCCGGTACAGCTTGAAGACGTTGCAGGTGTCCGGATCCTTCGGATCCTCCAGCGCCTTGCTGTCGGTCACGATGCCCATGAACCGCTTGCGCGCGGCCCGCACGTCGCCGAAGATCTCGATGGTGTTGCCGTAGCTCTTGGACATTTTCTGGCCGTCGAGCCCCGGCACCACCGCCACGTCCTCGGAAATCTGCGGCGCGGGGATCGTGAAGACCTCGCCATAGGTGTTGTTGAATTTGATGGCGATGTCGCGCGTGACCTCGACGTGCTGCTTCTGGTCCTTGCCCACGGGCACGACGTTCGCCTGGACGATCAGGATGTCGGCGGCCATCAGCACCGGATAGGCCAGCAACCCGTGGTTCGGGGCGATGCCCTTGGCCAGCTTATCCTTATAGGAATGGCAGCGTTCCAGCAGGCCCAGAGGGGTCACGTTGGACAGCAGCCAGGCCAGCTCATGCACTTCCGGCAGGTCGCTCTGCCGGTAGAACGCGGTGCGGGCCGGGTCCAGTCCGCAGGCCAGGAAATCCAGGGCCACGTCCCACGTGCCCTGCCGCATGGCCGCCGCGTCCGCAACGGACGTCA
>JAAZBB010000044.1 GCA_012514035.1 Lentisphaerota bacterium
CTGCTCGGCATCAGCGCCGCCCAGATCGACCGCCTGTTGTCCGCGGCCAAGCTGCGCCATCCGCGCAAGCGGCATGCTGGCGGCGGAAGCGTCCACCTGCGCAACCAGATTCCCGTGCGGGTGGGTCCTTGGGCGCCGGACACGCCGCCGGGCTACCTCGAAATGGACACCGTCTCGCACGGGGGCGATTCCACCCGGGGCACCTATCTGTGGACCTTGACCGCCACGGACATCGCCAGCGGCTGGACCTTGCTGGCTCCGGCCTGGGGATGCGGCCAGCACGGCGTTCTGGAGGCGTTCCGGGCGATGTGCGCGCGCCTGCCTTTCCCGCTGCGGGGCATCGACACCGACAACGGCCACGAATTCATCAACCACCATCTGCTGACCTATGTCCGCCAATTGTCCCAGCCGATCGAGTTCACCCGCTCCCGCGCCCGCAAGAAGAACGACAACGCCCACGTCGAACAGAAGAACTCCACCCACGTCCGGGATCAGGTCGGCTACGAACGCTTCGACCATCCCGCCCTGGCCGAACCCCTGTGGCGCTTCTACGAGGCCTACGAACTGTTCCGCAATCTATTCATCCCCGGCTTCAAGCTGCTGCGCAAGGAGCGTGTCGGCGCCAAGGTCCGCAAGATCTACGGCGACCGCACGACGCCCTGCGAACGCTTGCTGAACCATCCGGACATCTCCCCGGGTCAGGCGCGAGCTCTGCGCGAACTGCGGGACCGCCATGACCCGATCGATCTGGCCCAAGAGGTCCGGCGCCGGAAGGATGCCTTCTTCAACGAGGTCCGCAAGCGGGGGGCGGGTGCCCGCCACGACCGGCTCCGACGAGCTCGACGTGGCCCATTCTCGCCGCCCGTGCCGGACACCCGCCCCCCTCGACAGCCACCCCCGTTTGAGCTACGGTACGAAGCAACTCAAAAACAGGCCAACGGCTCTCCCGCTCACCGCTCCTTCGGTGTCATGGCTATTTGAGGCAACACGCCGCCGGCCACGAGCAGTATCTCGGAATACGGGGGCGCAGGAGAATGGCTAGTATTTCCGAGTCCCGTTGCGTAGATGGTGATGACGATGGTGGTAATGAGTATGAGTACGGCGCACACGCCCGCAATAGTCAGGCTGGCACGGATAGGCGGAATATGCGTTATGCGCAGTTTCATAATGTAGTCTTTCTCTTCCCGACGAACGTCACGGTTCAGGGGACCCGACACCTTGTGGCGGGTACCCTGGAACCGCTTGTGTACGCCCAGCATGGGCGTGAAACGTATGGGGTTGAAGTCCCCTGTACATGGAATCAACCTACCGAACGGAAGGGAAAAGTACGAGCCAAAAGCAAGGGCGGCCGGGCAACCGGCGGTCTGAAGGAAGCTGGCGGCGAAGTCACGGGCCGATGAACAAGAATCGCATAGCAGGCCGAATGGGCCGGGAGAGTGGGCACAAGACCACGAAACCCGCTGGTTCAGCCCATACGGTCAATGCGGCGGCCGCGGGGCGGACGTTCACGCTCTTAGCTGGGGAGATCCCGGAGGCGCTCGCGCCCCGGGAAGTCAGCCGAGGGCATCGTAGCCCAACGCCGGAGGCAATGCTCCGGACATGGTGAAGGCCCGAACATCGGAACCGGGGAGGACACCCGTCGCTCCCGCCGCCTCGATGAACCCGAATGGACAAGAGCGCGACGGCAACACGACGGCCCCGTCTGCCCCGCACTCCACCGACCTGCTCGAACGGGTCTTGGATTGCGGCAACCTCAACCGGGCCTGGCGCCGGGTCAAAGTCAACGGCGGCGCACCCGGCATCGACGGCATGACCGTCGAAGCCTTCCCGGAAGGGGCGCGCACGCACTGGGCTTCGGTTCGACAGGCGATCCTGACGGGAAGCTACCGCCCCTCGCCGGTGCGGCGGGTGGAGATTCCCAAGGCCACCGGAGGCCAACGCCCGCTGGGCATCCCGACCGTCACGGACCGGGTGGTTCAGCAGGGCATCCTCCAGGTGCTCGGCCCGATGTGGGACCCCGGTTTCTCGGAGTCCAGCCGCTGTTGAGGCTGATCGGCCGTTACCTGCGGGCGGGCGTCAGGGTGGACGGACACATCGAACCCACGCGGGAGGGCGTGCCCCAGGGCGGGCCGCTCTTGCCCCTGCTGGCCAACATCGTCCTGGACGACCTCGACCGGATGCTGGATCAACGCGGTCATGCGTTCGCGCGCTACGCGGACGACTTCGTGATCCTGGTCCGGAGCGAACGGGCGGCCCAACGGGTGATGGCCGGCGTCGGCACCTTTCTGGAACGCAGGCTCAAGCTCCGCATCCATACCGGAAAAAAGCCGTATCGTGCGCAGTTCAAAACTCGATTACCTCGGGTTCTGCTTCGCACACGGCCGCATCCGGCTCACCGACGTGGCCCGGCTGAACTTCAAGCGGGAACTCCGGTGGTGGACCGGGCGGCACAGGTTGGTGTCGATGAACGTGCGCCTTGCCAAGCTGCGGTCCTATGTGCAGGGGTGGATGAACTACTACGGACTCTCCGGCGTCTATCGCGACTGGCCGGGTCTGGACAACTGGCTGCGGCGGCGGATTCGGATGTGCAACTGGGTGATGTGGAAACGTCCCCGGCCCCGCATCCGCAATCTGCGCGCCCTCGGTGTCCCGATCCGCCAGGCGGTCGGCCTCGGCCGCAGCAGTCTCGGCCCATGGAAGTGTGCCCGATTGCTCGGGTTGGCGATGTCAAAGAGCTGGCTGGAAAAGCAGGGCCTCATCTGCCTTGCAGATGACTGGTGGCGGTGGGCTCCATTCCGGTGAACCGCCGTATGCGGACCCGCACGTACGGTGGTGTGGGGAGGGGGAGCTAATCACTCCCCTTTACCCGATTGGAATAATGAGCATTTCGTGATTGCAATGCGGCATTCTATTCAGAAGTGGCACGTTGTGCCCAATGTATTGACCCGTCGATGGAGTTTACTGTCGAAAAACGAGTAGCTCTTTCCTGTCTAAATGGGAGCATAACGGGTCGATATGACACAATGATTTCAACATCAGCACGGTTGAATGGCGCTTCGTAAGAAGCTTGATCTGCAGAAATAAAAAAGGTTGTCGATTCCCCGGACCTAAGGACGGGAATTGAGGGTCGAGCATCTATTAAGAGTGAGTTAACAATTGCGGGATCATACTTTGGTGTTGATGCACTAAGAATGCGGGTTTTGATGTTCACCGCATTAAGACTAAGCAAACTATCATTACGGATAGAAAATGGAGTAGCAAGTGGGTCTAGGGGATTTAAACTATCCCTTAAATCAACGGAGAGCTTTGGCGAAAACGCATACCATGTTCCAATAATAGTGAGAATTAGTGCAACACCTGCCATAAACTGTCCAGTGGGCGACAAGAATTTTAGCCAGTGCAGCCGGGGGCTTTCGTCTATTGATGTGGGGACATCGGGTACTGGCGATATATTTGCACTTCCTTTTCGTCTATTTTTCTTTCTCATTTTGTCCAAATATTTCTTTTAGCGGGAGCTATTTAATCGTAGCAAGGCAAATACGTTCCATATTCCAACATAGTATTATGCGTCAACGCATAGCATGGTTTGGTTTGTGTTCGTTTTGATATTTCCGTCAATAGAGTTGATGCAATATCATGAGTTAGGTGGTGAAATAGACGCATAGCAAGGCGGGATGGAGGATGTGATATGCGTCAAGAGAGCTTTCGGGCGGTAGCTCCACTGAATACGGAGCCCAAATGACCGGGGGGGTATCTGGCGATATTGAGGGAGGCGGGGGCCATTGAAAAGCGGCTTCCCTTTATGTGGACTGGGTGAGGAGGTTTTTTGCCCGGCATCCCGGTCGGCGGCGGCGGGATCTGGGGCGGGCAGAGATCGAAGCGTTTTTGTTGGAAACCAGCCGAGAGAAAGGGGTAACGAATTGGCAGCTTGCGCAGGCGTGGGATGCGCTGGAGTTGTATTATGAGCGGTTTCGGGGGATTGTCCTGGCCCCGCGGCTGAGTGGCGCGGCGGGGGAGAGGTCGGAGCCTGCTGCCGTGTCTGCCGACAACGCCCCCTGTACCATTTCCTCGAACTCGAAACCGGACCGTTCTGGGCCATCGGGTCAACTCCTTGCGTCACGCCCGGGAGCATTGCGATCAGGATATGCCCGCATGGATGGAATGGTCAAGGGTGGAACGCGGGGTGCAGTTCGGGGGGGGGATGGCCTCGGGCAGACGAACAGCCGCACGCTGAAGCGTGTACTACAAAGGAAAGAAGGAAGGGGGGGCGGAATATCCAATATCCAATGACCCAGGGGGGGAGAAGTGGGCAAGGGGAGTACATGACGGACCGGATTCACCCACGGGGCAAGCCCGCGGGGGCCTGGATGGAGGAAAACCGGATTTAATATTTTTGATCCAGCAGGGCTGATCGGGTCCCATGTCTTGCATGGCGTTTGGGCGGGGTGTATGGTGGGCACTGCATGTTCCACCTGACCACATTGACGGTGCGCTCCTATGAGTGCGATTCCTCCGGGCACGTGAACCATGCCGTGTATGTCAATTATCTCGAGCATGCCCGTCTGCAGTTCCTGCGGGCGTCCGGTTTCGACTATCCGGGTCTGGTTGCGGCGGGGTTTAATACGGTCATTGCACGGTTGATTATTGCCTATCGCGCCCCGGCCTTTGCCGGCGATGAACTGTCCATTGCCACCGAACCGGTCTCCACGAAACGGCTTAGCGGCGTTTTTCGCCAGATTATTCGGCGGGGGCCGGATCTGATTGCCGAGGCTGATGTGCATTGGGGTGTGGTCGATCAGCGGGGGCGCCCGGCGCGCCCGCCCGCCGCCTTCGATTTACGGAGCCTGATGCCATGAAACAGCAAATGCGCCAGCAGATTCGCCGCGGGGGTGCGCCGCCGCTGGGAGCTTCGGTGGCGATCCAGCAGCGGCTGATGGCCCAGGACTGGTGGGGGCTGGGGTTTCAGGTTGGCCTCTACCGCGCGACCACCGGAGAACCCGCCACCGACGCCTTGCTGGCGGATTTGCTGGCCCGTCATGCGCGCGTAGCCGTGCCCAGGCGCCGGGGCGGGAACTACGCCTGGAACTGGGTGGATGAAAACACCCGCTGGCGCACAGGAGCACATGGCATTCCGGAACCCTGTGATTCGCGGGTGGCCCGGCCGGCCGACTTGCGGATCGTCGTGGTGCCCGGCCTGGCCTTCGATTCCCAGGGCGGGCGCCTGGGGCACGGCCGGGGACATTTCGACCGCCTGCTGGCCGCCAGCGGGGCCTTGCGGGTCGGGCTGTGCTTCGAGTGCCGCCTCGTGGAGGCCGTGCCCATGGAAGCGCACGATGTCCGCATGGATGTGGTCGTGACGGAGGCCCGGCTGTTATTTGCCTCGACGGCAGCGGCGAAAATGGAATGGTTGACGGTCGGAAACGAGGGATCATGAAGGTAATGATGGTGGGAGACATCGTGGGCAGCCCGGGCCGGATGGCCATGGCCCGTATCGCCACGCGCTACAAAGCGGACGGCCGCGCCGAGGTAGTGATTGCCAATGCCGAAAACAGCGCGGCCGGCCGGGGCATCACTTCCACACTGGCGGAAGAGCTTTTTGCCGGCGGGGCGGACATCCTGACTATGGGCGATCACGTCTGGGACCAGAAAGAGTCCCTGGGACTGTTCGACCGCGATCCGCGCGTCATCCGCGCCTTAAACCTACCGCCGGGCTGTCCGGGCAAGGGGGCCGCCACGATCCAGACCCGGGCGGGCCCGTTGGCCGTCGTCCAGCTCATGGGGCGCACGTTCATGGGCATCACCGCCGATTGTCCGTTCCGTGCCATGGAGGAATGGCTGAAGAAAAACGCCGGGGCGGTCAAGATGATCATCGTGGACATGCATGCGGAGGCCACCAGCGAAAAAGTGGCCATGGGCAAGTTCCTGGATGGGCGGGTGTCGGCCGTCCTGGGCACCCATACGCACATCCAAACGGCGGATGAAGCCGTCACGACCAGGGGCACGGCCTACATGACCGACCTCGGCATGACCGGCCCGTGCGATTCGGTCATCGGCCGCACGACAGATGCCATCCTGACGCGCTTCGTGACCGGCATGCCGACCAAGTTTGAGATCGCCAGCGGCGACGTGCGCCTGCACGGGGCGTTGCTGACCCTCGATCCGGCCACCGGCAAGGCCCTCAAGATCAAGCGCATCGAGGAAATCCTTCCCAGTCCCCGGGGATGAAGCGGATCCTGGTCATCAAGCTGAGTTCGCTGGGCGACATTGCCCATGCCTTGCCGGCAGTCCGCGCGCTGAAAGAACGCACTGGCGCCGACATCGATTGGGTGGTCCAGCCGGAGTATGCCGGCTTGCTGGCCATGTGCCCCGATGTGAGCCGCCGCATCGCGTTTCCTCGCCGGCGTTTCGCGGCGGGTTTTTTGCCGTTCGTGCGGGAGTTGCGTGGCGAGCGCTATGACCTCATTCTGGATCTGCAGGGGCTGATGAAAAGCGCATTCGTGGGGCGGCTGGCGCTGGGCGACTGGCGGGTCGGGCCCGCCTGGGCGCGCGAGGGAGCGCATTGGTTCTATGATGTCCAGACTGATCCGGCCCCGGGACCTCGCCTCCACGCTGTGGAAGAACTCATGGAACTGGTCAACCTGGTCGCCCCCGGCGATTCCGGCGTGCCCGAGCCCAACCTCGTTGTGCCCGAGGCGCCCGGCGATGGCAGCCCCGGCCCGCATGTGGCGCTGGCCCCGTTTTCCCGCTGGCAGACAAAGAACTGGCCGCTTGAAAAATTCGCGGAACTCGGTCGGGGGCTGGCCGCCGAGATGGGTTGTCGCCTTTGCATCGTGGGCGGGCCGGACGACCAGGCGCGGGGCGCCGAACTGGCGCAGCAGATTGGCGAACGGGCCCGGAATCTCTGCGGCCAGACGGATCTGCCCGGACTGTGCTCGCTCCTGAAAAGCATGGACCTGCTGGTATCCGTGGATTCCGGCCCGCTGCATTGGGCGGACGCGATGGGCGTGCCGCTCATCGTCGTCTTTGGCGCCACCGATCCGGGCCGGACCGGGCCCTATTGGCAACGCGCGCATGTGGTGGCCGTCGACGGCCTGGCCTGCCGGCCCTGCCATGCCCGCACGTGTGCCCGCGGCGATCTGGCCTGCCTGGAAACCCTGGACGTGGCTCCGGTGCTGCAAGCCGTGTTGGCGCGGTTGTGAGGGGCAAATGCGGCACAAGCCGTTCGTGTTGCCATGGCCGTGGTATTGGGATGAGGCGTTGGCCGGACGGGCGTGGCCACGGCCCGGGTAGAGCGCCGCATGTGGCAGATGCGCCAACTGCCGCGCCGCCGCCGGAGACAGGCGGGCGGCATTTCTATCGCGTGCAGGCCCGCCTGCCCGGGGAGTAAAGGCGGCCCCGGTTGCAATTGAGCGCGCCGTTGCGTTCAGTCAAGTCAGGGGAGCAACGCCGCGGTTGACACGACCGCGGGTCCGGCATACAAAAAGCAGGATTTACAGGAGAACACATGGACGCGACGGGACAGGGCAGGGTGCTAGTGACGGGCGGCAGCGGGTTTTTGGGCATCAATTTGATTCGCCATCTGCTGGCCAAGGGGGTGAAGGAGATCCGATCACTTGATCTGGTGGAATTCGACTATCCGGAAAAAGATCGCATTGAAGCGCTGAAAGGCGACATCCGCGATGACGCGATGGTGGCCAAGGCCATGGAGGGCGTGCGCCAGGTGGTACACACCGCGGCGGCCCTGCCGTTGTATTCGCCGGAAGACATCCACACCACCGACGTGGTGGGCACCCGCATCCTGCTGGAAGCAGCCCTCAAAGCCGGCGTGGATCGGTTTGTGATGATCTCCAGCACCGCGGTCTATGGCATTCCGGATCATCACCCGCTGCTGGAAGATGACGAGCTGATCGGCGTGGGACCCTATGGCCGCGCCAAGATCGAGGCGGAGGTGGAATGCCTCAAGGCCCGCGAACAAGGGCTGTGCGTGCCGATCATCCGCCCGAAGTCCTTCATCGGCCCCGAACGGCTGGGGGTGTTCGCCATGCTCTATGACTGGGCCCACACCGGACACGGCTTCCCCATGATCGGCAACGGCCGGAACCGTTACCAGCTGCTCGATGTGGAAGACCTGTGCGAGGCGATCTGGCGGACGATGACCATGGACAAGGCCACGGTGAACGACATCTTCAATATCGGCGCCAAGGAATACACGACGATGGGCGAAGACTATCAGGCCGTGCTTGATGATGCCGGGCACGGCAAGAAGGTCCGCGGTTTTCCGGCCGCCCCCATGATCTGGACCCTGCGGTTCCTCGAACTCCTCAAGCTATCCCCGCTCTACAAGTGGGTCTATGAAACCGCCAGCAAGGATTCTTTCGTGGGAATCGAGAAAGCGGAGAAAGTTCTGAATTTCACTCCCCGGTATTCGAACAAGGAAGCCCTGGTGCGCAATTATCGATGGTACGTGGAGCATCTCGACCAGTTCAAGAACGCCAACGGCGTGTCGCACCGGGTGCCCTGGAAGCAGGGCATCCTGGGCCTGGCGAAGCATTTCTTCTAGCCATGCCCCGCCGCGAGCCCGCCAAGGTGGAACTGCATTGCCCGGCCTGCGGGCGCGATTCCTGGCTGCTGCGCAAACCGCGTTACGAGGGCTTTTCCAAGGTTGGCGAAACCTTAAGCTGCGCCCTGTGCGGGCATGAATTCGCTTCTGAGGCGGACATTCCGTTCAAGGACAGCCGCCGCCCCATGGTGTTTTCGGAAGACGACCGTCCCCGGCCGGTCAAGGTGTTCCGCGAGGATGAAAAAGGCAAGATGTGCCGGTATTGCGCGGAATACGTGGTAAATCCCTTCCTGCAGCGCTGCGGCCTTCACAAATGCGAGGTGCAGGCCACGGACACCTGCCCGCATTTCCATCCCAAGCCGCCGCCCAAAGAAACCGCCGAACCGGAATCCCCGGACCCGTTCAAACTCTGACTCACCATCATGCGCCCCAGGTCCGCGCGGGCCGACCGGTCGGTGGACGGAATCGTCAATGCGTCCAGCGGCAAACGGCGACCTCAAACATTGCGTCGTTCTTATTTGTGAACAAAGTGCTTTCATTTTTCTGAAACTATGATACTGGTTCCTTAAAAAGTAATGACTCAATGCCGAATTGCTGCTGCCATATCGCATGCCGGCTGAACACGTGAGGGAGATGACATGTCCACGATAATGAAAGAACTGAAAGCGGAAATTTCCAAGCTGTCGCGCCGGGAGATCAAGCGCAACCTGACTCCGATCAAGCGCATTACTGCCGCCCAACGCGGACGGATCGCCGCCTTGAGGCGCGAAGTGTCCGCCTTGCTGAAAGACGTGGCGGTCTTGAAGAAAGCGCTGGCAAAAACCGCCGCGATTCCAGGCGTCAAGACCGATGCCGAAAGTGTCGGCCGCCGCTTCTGGATCACCGGCAAGGGGATTCGCTCCCTGCGCAAGCGGTTGGGCCTGACCCAGGCGGGGTTTGCCCAGTTGGCGGGTGTCAGCAACCAGGCTGTGGTCATGTGGGAGCGCAATACCGGCAAGATTCCGTTGCGCCGCCGGGAAACCGCCGCCAAACTCCAGGCCATGCGCAAATTGACCAAGCGCGCCGTGCGCGAACTGGTCAAGCCCTCCCGCAAGTCCAGGAATAAGTCCTGACACACTTGCTTTCCGGCCAGGACGGGATCCGGTTGTTTTGCATAGTCCTGCGGGAAGAAAATCGCGGCGCCCGCCGTGCGGGGGATGACCGGCCGCGAATCTACTGTTTTCCCTGAGGCCAGAGCCAGGCGGCGCCCCGGACCCCGCTGGCATCCCCATGCCGGCTGCGAACCACCGGCGTAGTCACCTCGCGGCCGAAAGCATAGGCGGGCAGTTGCGGCGGGACCAGTTCGTACAACTCGTCCACGTTGCTCATGCCCCCGCCCAGAACGATCACATCGGGATCGAGGATGTTGATGACATGGGCGAGCGACCGGGCCAGGCGGTGGGCATATCGTTCCAAGGCCTGGACGGCGGCTGCCGCCCCTTGGCGGGCCAGTTCGACAATTTGCTCACCGGTCAACCGGCCGGAATTTTCCCGGCCGGATCCAGACCGTGACCGCACATAGTCGTCCGCGAAGCCCGTGCCCGAAATCCACCGCTCGATGCAGCCGGTTTTCCCGCACCAGCAGCGAGGTCCGGGATATTCCCCGGCCGTCATCCACGGCAGCGGATTATGTCCCCATTCGCCGGCAACCAGATTCACGCCCTGCCAGGGGCGTCCCTGGCAGGCAATTCCCGCTCCGCATCCGGTTCCCAGAATGGCGGCAAACACCATGCGGTGGCCCGCTCCGGCACCGTCGACCGCTTCGGACAGGGCCAGGCAGTTCGCATCATTCATGCACCGCACCTCGCGCCCGAGCAGGTGTCCCAGGTCCTGGTCCAGGAAATGTCCGTTCAAGGCGGTGGTATTGGCGTTCTTGACACAACCCGTGCAGGCGGAAATGGCGCCGGGAATGCCCAGTCCCACGGTTCCGGTGCGGCCCAGGGTGGTCTCCACCTCCCGGACCAGTTCGGCCAGGCGGTCAAGAATCGCGGCATAGCCGCCGGCGGGCGTGGCGATCCGTTTCCGGAACATTTCCGTTCCCGACGCATCGAGGGCGATTACCTCGGTTTTCGTGCCTCCCAGGTCGATGCCGATGCGCATGGACGATGTCTTCCTGCCGGGGCCGGCGTCCGGTTACGGAACCTGGCTGTTCCCGGGCGTTTGCCAGTTGCGGGCGGCGGCGTAGCGCTGCATGAGCGGCGAGGTGAAGTGGAGCGCTCCCCAGGCCACGGCGCCAGCCGCCACCGCGCTGAGTGCACCAACCTTGAACCATTGCCAGAAGGTAATGTGGATGTGGCCGTGCTTTTCCAGCAGGCCCAGGGCCACGATGTTTGCCGTGCTGCCGATCAGCGTGATATTGCCGCCGAAGCAGGCCCCGAACAGCATGGCCCACCACAAGGGCATCCCGAACATGGTCTCTGAAAGGGCGCGGATGACGGGCGAAAAGGCGGCGACAAACACCACATTGTCCACGAACGCCGAGCCGGCGCCCGTGGTGGAAATAATGATCGGCGTCAGCGCGCCCGGACTGGTTCCGAAGGCGGACATGAAGCCGTGCGCCATTTTGTGCGTCAGGCCGACATGTTCCAGGGTGCCCGCAACGGCGAACAGCAGCATGAAGAACAGCAGGGTCCACCAGTCCACCTCGCGCTCGATATAGAAGCGCGCCCGGCGGTGGCGCCAGATCATGACGCAGCCCGCGCACGCCAGGGGGGTGATGAGCAGCACGCTGTTCGTCTCCAGCCCCAGCAGGTTTTCCAGCTGGTGGTGGGAGGCAATGGCCAGCAAGGTCACCGCCAGCAGGGCAACCCCCTGCCGGTGCGGAACCTTGATGTCCGGCACAAGGCTGAGATTCCGGCCCAGCCGATCGGCGAGGCGCTCGTCGAAAATGTCCAGTTCCCGGCGATACCACAGCAAGGTCACGCCCAGCGTGACCGCCAGCGCCAGCAGCATGACGGGAAAAGCCCAGAGAATGAAATCGATGAAAGTCAGCCCGGCCTGGGATCCGATGTAAATGCCCACGGGATTGCCCATCATCGTGCCGGCGCTGCCGACATTGGTGCACAGGACGCAGGTGATGAGGTACGGCGCGGGATTCAACTTCAGGCGTTCGCACACCTGGAACACTAGCGCGCTGATGAAGATGATGGATGTGACTTCATCCACCAGGCAGGCCAGCAGGGCCGAAGCCACGGCCGTGACGGAAATGAACTTGCGCCCGGTGATCCGGGGCATGGCCACGATCGATTGGACCACCCAGGTGAAGAAACCGGTATCGCGCAGGGCCCCCACAATGACCATCATGCCGGCCAGGAACAGGATGACCGGGAGGGATGTGGCCTTGACCAGGCTGGGCAGATCGAGCGAATGGGTCAGAACCAACACGGCCACGCCGAGGAATGCGATGGCCAGCCGGAGATTCCAGAACAGCAGGGTGCCCAGAATCGTGGAGAGAAAAACGCTGGCGGCAATCGCCTGATTGACCGTGAAGCCGCTCTGGCCGCCCGCGAGGCCGGCGGCCACGGCCAGCACCAGCAGCAGCAGAGCCCGCCGCACCAGCACCGGCGTGCTCATGGCATTGGTCACCGAACCGTCGTGCATGCGTCGCTCCTTGTCCCCACCCTTTGCTTCAAGCCCAGAACAGCTTGGAGATGAAACCACGTAGGTTCACAACGCCGAGCAGTTGCCGTCCCTCCATCACCAGAATCTGGCGCGTCCGATCCAGCAGGAAGGTCTTGGCCAATTGGATGGCCGGCACATCCGGGGACACCCGTACGAACGCCTCCCGCATGAAATCGGCCAGCTTGGTTTCCCGGCTCTTACGCAACAGGTCCGCAAACGGTTCAAACTGAATGATGGGCGTCAGGTCGTCCATCCAGAGCAGGTGTTCCGGGAGGCTGAGGCGCAAGAGGTCTTCAAGGGAGACGACGCCGCGAACGTCGCCCTGCTCATCCACCACGGGAATGTCATGCAACTGCCGCTCGCAGAACGTGTCGATGGCGGTTCCCAGATGGTCGCTTTCCAGCAATGTCACGGGTTTCGGATCCATCACATGCCGTGCGCTCAAAAACGGCGGGAAGGTATCCGGTCCAGTCGTGAGCATGGCGCAAAGCTCCTCCGGCGAGGTGCAACCGGCGAGGAGGCGGACATCCTTGATCGCGACCAGCTTTTGGGACAGTCCCGCCAGGAATTGCAGATAGGCGTTTGGGTCGCTCTGCGGGGTCAGGATTAAAAAAATCGCATGGACCGGCGCTTCCCGGCCACCGTTGAATTCCACGCCGGCCACCGAGGTTCCCACGGCCAAGAGCAGGCGAGGGAGGCCCGCCAGCCGAAGGTGCGGCACCGCGATGCCGGGATAGACCACCGTCGGGGCCAAGGCCTCCCGGGCGACCAAATCCCGCAGCATGGTTTCAGGATCAAATCCGGCGGTATCCTTCGCCAGCAGATCCAGCAGTTCCACCAAGGCTTCGTCGCGGGTGGGCGCTTTCAGATTGCATATGATGTTTTCTGTTTGGAAAACGCCGGAGAAAGCGACCTGTTTGGCATTCTGCATGAATCTGCTCCTATCATGGCCCCCGGAGGGTGTCAATGATGCCCCGCGCCACGAATTTTCGCGGGGCGCCAGACAACATGCCGGGGCACGGCGGGTATCGTGTTATTCCTGTTCCCGACCAACCTCGCTTGGCATCCAGCGGTCCGGCCAGGGGGCTTCCAGGCCGACATCGGGGCGGCCGTGAACCTCGCCATAGGCGTTGCCGAACTCCCGGCGCCGCGCCTCGGGCCAGGACATGACATCGGGCAGGACGAGGATCACGGGCGATGCCGGGGCGGCATGCCGGTCGAGATACTGCATCAGTTCCTGAAAGTCCGCCAGGGGCCCCGCGGGACCGGTAATGGCATCCCGGGTGATCTCAATCCGGAGAACCTTGACTGCGGGGTGATTCGTGCTCTTGGCCAGCATGCCGGCGGGCAGGTTGTAACTCCAACCGCGGGCCTGGAATTGGAGGCGTTGACCGTCATTTTCCACCCGCTCCGGGGTGAACGACCGGCCATCGATCAGCCGGATTGTGGATTTATGAGTGCAACCGGCCAAGGCGGCGGCGGCGGTCAGCACCAGCACCGCATTCCGGATTATCATGGCTGCCCCGGTCGGAACGGCGCCGCGTCGATAGGGGAGGCCAAGGCAAGGACAGGCCGGTCCCGGCGACCGTGCGGGGCCCGGGGGATCAATACGAGCCGGGGCTGCCAAAGGGGATGGTTGGGGCGCTTTCCCATGGCTGACTCATGTTCCATGGCAAGTCCGATTCCCGGTCGGTGGTGGCGCACCCCCCGGCGAGCAGCATCGTGACGGCTGCCACCAGCAGGCGCAGGGACCTCAGCCGGTTCGTCACGGCCAGATGGAAGGCACCGCCGAGTAGGAGGTGATTTCGCAGATCTGAAGCCCGACGACGGCCAGCATCAGCACCAGCACCACGAGCGTTATGGCCGCCAATCCGTTAGAAGAGAACATCGTCGCCCTCCTTGACATCGGCCGTTTGGAAACTGGGCATGACTTCGGCAATGGCAATGCTGTCCCGGACCGCGCTGATCTTGATCTTGCCGATCATGTTGTCGTTGCGGTGGATGATCATTTCCGCGCCGGCCTGGACCCCGGCGTTGGCCCCGATGTCGATCACGACGAAATTCCACACCTCGTTGGCATAAACGATCTTGCCGGCGGTGCCGGGCTTCATGGTGATTTCCTTGCTCAACTCTTTTTCGTACTTTTCGAGCTGGGCTTCCAGCACGCCCTTGTCTTCCTGCAGTTGGGCGATCTCGTCTTGCATGGTGGCGATCTGGCTGTTCAGCTCCTCGATCTGCGCGGACAGGGTGGCCTTTTCATCCTCCAGACCGGCGATGAGATTGCTCTTTTCAACCAGTTCCGCGTCCTTGTTCCGGATGGTCTCGTTGAGCTGGACGATCTGGGTATTGGCGGCCTCGAGTTCAGTCCGGGTTTGTTCCAGTTCGGCGCGCGTCTGTTCGAGATCGCGGCGCGTATTTTCCAGGTCGGTCTTGGTATCGTTCCAGCCTTGCAGAACGGCGTCGGCCACGGCGCTGGCCTTGGCCAGCTCGCCTTCCAGGCGGGGCAGCTGATCGGGATGGCCGACCTTGAGGTTGGCGGGGACAAACGGCACGGCCTGCTGGATTTCTTCGGACAGGGAGCCTTTCAGGGTGCTCACCAGCCGTTCCACGCCGCCTTCCAGTTTCTGGGTGCGGTCCTTGATGAGAGTACGCTTGGGGAAAAGCACAAAGCCCTGGATGCACACGGCGGCAAGGCTGGCCAGCAGCACGATCACGACAAGGGGCTTCAACAATTTACCCATGGCATCCTCCAACAAGGTTTGGTCGCATTGTGCGGGAAGGTCCCCGCGATGTCAAACCCCAACTCACTATCGGTGCAGCCCATGCGCGAAACCGGTCAATAGAAGAAATGGTCGGCCCATTGGCGGCCGGCCGGGGTGAATTTCCACTGGTTGCCGGAGCGAGTGACATATCCCCGGCCGTTGCGGCCCAGTACGTCGGGATTGACCTTAGCCACGGCCTGCCGCTGGTTGCCCAGCAGGGCAATTTCCACCGCCGTGGCGTTGCGTCCCGCCAAAGGCATTCCGGATTCCGACAAGGCCAGGTGGATTGGATTTCCATCGCGTGGCGGACCATGCCAGAGAGCCGGATACCGGCGGAAGAAGTCAGGTGCCTTGCCGCGCAACACGACTTCGCAGGCCGGCGTCAGGGCGGCCAGATAGGCAGCCATGGTCAGGCCGGGCTGCCGCTGGCGGGCGGCGAAGAAATCCAGGGGATCGATGCCAAACAGATTGCGCCCGTTGTAGTTTCCGAAATCGGGTTTGAGCTTTTCCTCGCGGTGCTTGATCTCGTAACGCGCATTCAACATCAAGCCGATTTCCCAATGCAGGTGGCTGCGGCTATGGGGAATGGGCGGGCGGGTGTTGCTGGTGTTGCCCAGCGTGCCGATTTCGCTGCCGGCCGCCACATGATGCCCGGGGCGGATGCCAAAACGCACGTCCGCCAGGTGGGCATACAGCGAATAGACCGCGGCGGGCTCCGAGGTGCCATCGCGTTTCTCGACCACGCCCAGAGAGGGGTCCGGATGTTCAATCACCATATACTTGCCGTAGGAAGAATTTCCCGAACTGGAATTGACAAATGCCACCCGGCCGTCTGCCACGGCGAACACGGGATCCGTGGCATGGCCCTTGCGGTCGCGGGCCGTGGCGGCGATATCCACCCCCTCGTGGAAGACCGCGCTCCCGTTCGAATTGACACGGGTTGATCCGAACTTGGCGGATTCCAGACGTCCGGAGCCGGTGGGCTGCAAAACGCCAGGCAGATCCGGAGCCAGCAGGTTGGTCTGGGGCGTGGGTGCCGTCATCTGGTGCCAAACGGGCGGGGGCGGGGGAGGCGGCCCCGCCGGCGCGACAGACTCCGGGGCCGGGGGCCGGAGCGGTTCACACCCGCCCTGCCGCAGGGCGAGCCAGCGGAACAAGAAGAAATCCAGCACCAGCAGCGGAAGAATCCAGACCAGATGGCGCAGGGGGGACTTGCGCGCGCGACGTGACATGGCCGGTTAAACGGCCAGGATGTCTTTTTCTTTTGCGGCGACGAGGTCGTCCACCTTCCCGCTGTTGGTGTCCGTGTACTTTTGCACCTCGGCCAGGGCTTGATCGCGGTCATCTTCGCTGATGGTCCCGGCTTTTTCCAGGGCCTTGATGGCCTCGTTGGCGTCGCGCCGGATGGCGCGCACCGCCACGCGGGCTTCCTCGCCCATGCGGCTGGCCACCTTGGTCAATTCCTTGCGGCGCTCTTCGCTCAGTTCAGGGATGGGCACGCGGATGATTCGGCCGTCGTTCAGCGGGGTGACGCCGATGTTGGCCGCCAGGATGGCCTTTTCGATCGCCGGGAGGGAGGAGGGGTCATAGGGTTTGATGACGATCAGCCGCGGTTCCGGGGTGCTGATGAGGGACATCTGGTTCAGGCGGGTCTGGGTCCCGTAGCATTCCACGGAGATGTGTTCCACGAGGGTGGGGGAGGCTTTACCCGTGCGCAGGCCCGCGAGGCCCTGCTGGAGATGGCCCACGGCCTTTTCCATCTTGTCGTCGGCTTCAAGCAGAACGTCGTCGGCGGAGTTGTACATTTTATTCCTTTCCATTCAACCGGATCAGGCGGTGATCAAGGTGCCGGTTTTTTCACCGCGCACTGCGCGCAACAATTCCCCGCGCCGGAAGAAATCAAAGACCAGTATAGGAATCTGGTTGTCCATGCAAAGCGAAAAGGCGCTGGCATCCATGATCTGGAGCCGTCGCGCCAGGGCTTCACTATATGTCAGGCGGTCGAATTTGACCGCCTGGGGATCCTTCAGGGGATCGGCGCTGTACACCCCGTCCACCTTGGTGGCCTTAAGCAGGATGCCCGCGCCGATTTCGGCGGCCCGCAGGGCCGCGGCGCTGTCCGTGGTGAAAAAAGGATTGCCGGTGCCGCCGCCCATGAGGACAACCGCGCCGGACTCGAGCAGGGCAATGGCGCGCCGGAAGGTGAAGGACTCGCAGATGGATGGCATGGCGCGGGCCGCCAGGGTCTGGGCCGGAATGCCGGCGGCCTCCAGGGCCGCCTGCAGGGCGAGACTGTTGATCAGTGTGGCGAGCATGCCCATGTTGTCGCCATGGGCCCGGCCGATGCCGCGGTCCTGGCCTTTCAGGCCGCGGAAGATGTTGCCGCCGCCGATGACAATTCCCACCTCCACGCCTAGTTTGCGGACGCCTTGGATCTGCCGCGCCATTTCGGCCAGGATGGTCTCCGAGAGGCAGTCGCCGCGGGAGGCATCGCGCAGGACTTCCCCGCTGAGTTTCAGAAGGATGCGCCGGTATTTGGCTTTTTTCATCGGAGTTCCTTTCACGGTTACATGCGGTGCCCGGGCACGGAACAGGCGGGCGGATCGCCTTCGGGGGTCCCGAGCTGATAGGCGCCGCCATCCGGACAGACCGGGACCGCCGGCAGATAGGCGGGGACCAGTACGTCCGGACGCGCGGGGAACCCGCCTTGCTCCGCGGCGTATCGCCGGCACGCGGCGGAGAGGGCGTCGAGGTTCCGTGCGCAGGAAGCGGCATGCCGCTTCTGGCGGTTCTGCAAGACGGCCGGCAGGGAGATGGCGACTACCAGCATCGCGATAGCCACCAGGATGGAGAGTTCGACAATGGTCAAGCCGTGTTTTCGGTTCATGCGAGATGCTCCTCCAGGCGGGCACGGATGCCGGGGGGGATCGGCAGCGGCCGGCGGTTTCTGAAGTCATAGTGCACAACCACGGTGCGGCCCTTGGCACCGAGCCGGCCGTTCTGCCACGCCTCCTGATGAACAGTGAAGGACGAGGTGCCGATTTTGGCCACCGTCGATCGGATTTCCACATCCGCACCCAACTGCATCGGCTCGAGAAAATCCACGTCGATGTGCGCCAGAATCAGGTTCCAATTGTCAAAGGTCATGTCGGGATTGAACAGCCGGAAGAACGGATCGCGGGCCAGTTCAAACCAGACGGGCAGACAGGTGTTGTTGATGTGGCGCAGGCCGTCCACATCTCCGAAACGGGGCGTGATGGTCTTGATGAACATGATGGAACAGGTCCGGTAAACGAGGGCGATTAAAGGGGGGATGCGGCCAAGAGTAAAGCGGAAACCGCGGCCCCGGACCGTGAAAAAAAGGACTTCACCGGGCGGCGCAATCCGCCTACAGTTCCCGGCATTCAGGAGCCCAGGACCCATCCATGTTAAGCACCGTCCGTTTTGACTACGTCGACTTTGAACGCGTCCATCTGCATCCCGCCGTGGCGAATCACCGTCCCTTGAACGAGGCCAAAGTGGCTCACCTGGCCGAGGATATCCAGAACAACGGATTGCTGGAGCCCATCGTAGTGTGGGAGCGCAATCCCGGCGAGTATTTCCTGGTCGGCGGATTCCACCGCCATGGCGCCATCCGTCGCATCCGGGCCGGACACCCCGGTTATTTCGATCGGATCGACGTGCGGGTCGTGCGGGGAAATCTCGACGAAATCCAGGCGCTGAATCTCAAGCTGAACGCCGACCGCCTGGATACGCGCATCACGGACTACTTCGATGCCGTTATTTTCATGGCCAACGCGAACTGGGACAAAGGCCGCATCGCGCGGTTCCTCGACAAGAACCTGGCCTGGATCGAAGACATCCTGCGCTATGCGCCCGGAATGGATCCCCGGGTACGGCGCCTGCTGGAAAACGGACAAATCAGCTGGAGCCGGGCCAAGGCGATCTGCCGCGCGGTGCTTTCGGCGTCTCCCGGACAGGAACGCGCCGTGCTGGAGAAGGCCTTGGCCGCCGTCGGGCGACCCGCGGACGCATCCCGGCCGGCGAAGGTACTGACATATCGCACCGCGGCGAAACGCCTGAAAAGATGCCCGACCTCCTTCCAGGTCTCCGGAGACGACGTCCTCGCTCTGCTGCAGGTGCTGCGGCACAAGGCCCCGCCCGCGGAAACCGTCGAAAGGGTGCGCTCCGCCTTCCCGGGTCTTCTCGAAGCCTAGGTTTTGCTTGTTGGCATGGAGGGGGGATGCTAGAAATCCCGTTCATATGGACCTGTCGCGAACATGGCTGTGGCTTCCGGCCGCGGTGGCGTTGTGCGGGCTGGCCAGCGGGTGCGCGCTGATCCGCAAGGGCGCCGCCCGGATCATTTCGCCCGTCGCCGCCCAGTTGTCCGACGGACTCATGCATCAAGACGATCTGGAACTCGTCCGCGAAGGCGCCCCGGCGTTCCTGCTGATGCTCGATGCCTTGGCGGCGGCCCATCCGGACAACCCCGCCGTCCTCATCGCCGCCGCCGACGCCCAGATGGCCTACGCCACCGGTTTTGTGGACCGGGCCGACAAGAGCCGCACCCGGGCGATGTATGCCAAGGCCAAAACCTACGGATTGCGCGCCCTGGCCCGGAACCGGAAGTTTGCCCAGGCCCTGGAAGCCACCGGCCAGGACGAGTTTCGCCGGTCTCTGCGCGGGTTCAAGCACAAGGACGCGCCGGCCTTGTTCACTACGGCTTTGTCCTGGGTGATGTGGATCATCGCCAGCGCCGATTCTCCGGCCGCCCTGGGCCAGATGCCCCGCGCCCTGGCCTTGATGGAACGCGTCCAGGAACTCGCGCCGGATATCCGGGAGGGTGGGGTGGACCAGTTCTTCGGCATTTACCACACGGTGCTGCCGCTCGGTGGCGGGCGCAACCTCGAAAAGGCCCGCTCCTGTTTTGAGCGCAGCATCGCCGTGGCCGGACCCGACTATCTGCTCAACCGGGTTGTCTTTGCCGAATTCTACGCCCGGTACGCGCTGGACCAGGACCTCTTCGAACGCATCCTGAAGGAAGTGCTGGCCGCCGAACCCCAGACGCCGAGGTATACCCTGATGAATTCCGTGGCCAAAATGCGCGCGCAGCGCCTGCTTGACCAGGTGGATGACCTCTTTTAAAGGAAGGCACCCCATGTCACACGTCAAGATTTTCGGAGTGGTCGGATTGGCGGCCCTCCTGCTGGGAGGCCGCGCCACGGCGGGGCCGGTGACCTTGAAGATCGCCACCTTGGCCCCGGAAGGCAGCATTTGGATGCAAGCGCTGCATGATGCCAAGACCGAGATCGAGGCGGCGACTGCTGGCGCGGTGAAGATCAAGATTTATCCCGGCGGCATCATGGGTTCCGAGAAGGACGTCCTCTTCAAGATCCGGACCGGCCAACTGCAGGGCGGGGGCTTCATGGGATACGCCATCGGCAAGATCTGCCCGGATTCCGAGGCCCTCATGTTCCCAATGGTCTTCCGCACGTATGAGGAAGTCGACCAGACGATGCCGAAAATCCGTCCCTACCTCGAGGAGCGCGCGCGTGCCAACGGCTTTGAGGCCATGGGCTGGACCGAAGTCGGTTTCACTTATGCCTACGGCATGAAGCCGATCGACAGCCTCGAAGCCCTGCGCGGCACCAAGGTCTGGGGTCTGGATTCGCCCATGCTGATGGAACTGTTTGCGGCCGGCCGGATCACCACGATTCCGGCCAACGTCACCGATGTGCTCACGGCGCTGCAGACCGGCTCGCTGGAAACCGTCTTCGGGCCGCCCACGGCCGCCGTCGCCGTGCAATGGCACACCAGGATCCGCCACTACAACACGATGCGCCTGACTTATGCCATCGGAGGCATTTTCCTGTCCTCTGCCGGCTGGAACTCCATACCCGGCCCGCACCGCGAGACCGTGAAAAACGCCTTTTCCCGGCAAACCGAGCTCTTGAATCCCAAGGTCCGGCAAAGCGATGTCGAAGCCCTGGAATACATGCGCCAGCAGGGCGTGATTCCCAACGAGGAAACCCCTGAAATCCGCGCCGCCTTCGAACAGATCGCCGCCGCCAGCCTGGAAAAAGTCGTTGATAAGACCTTTTCCCGGCAGGCCTGGGACCTGCTGCAGCAGGTCCTCAAGGAAGTGCGCGGCGAATGACCGGGCGGACCCAGACCGCCTTTCAAACGGCTCGCCGGTGGGTGGACCGGATCGAACGCTTCGGGTTGTCCGTCCTGGTTGCGGGCATGGTGGGACTCGCGGCGTTGCAGATCCTAATGCGCAACGTGTGGCAATCCGGCTGGAGTTGGGCCGGCGACCTGCTGGGAATGGGCTTGCTGTGGCTGACAATGCTAGGCGCCCTGGCCGCCACCGGGCTGGCGCGGCATCTGTCGATCGACCTGGCTGCGGCCTTGTTGCCGCGGCGCTGGGCGGGCCCCCTGGGGCGCGTCACCTCGCTGTTTGCGGCCGTGATCTGTGTCTTGCTGGCTTTGGCGGCCGGGCGCTACGTCGGCCTCCAGCGCGAGCTGGACATCACCCGCCTGCTCGGCGCCCCGGCCTGGAAATACTATCTGGTCATTCCAGTGGTGTTTTGGATCATGGCCGCGCGTTTCCTGGTGCGCGTCCTGATCCCGGGCACGTGGCTTGCGGACAACGCCTTGGAAGGCCTGCCGGGCGAGGGGCGGACGGGCTCGTGATCTGGGCCGTCATTTCCATTGCCCTGCTGGGGGCGCCGATGTTCGCGATCTTCGGGGCGCTGGCAATGATTTCCTATCAAGGGGCAGGCATCGATTATTCCGTGGTCATCGGTGAACTGACCCGGCTCACGGGCATGCCCATGCTGCAAGCCTTGCCGATGTTCGCCCTGGCCGGCTACGTCCTGGCGGGCAGCCGGGCCTCGGAACGTATGCTTCGGATCACCCGTGCCGCGTTTGGCTGGATGCCGGGGGGACTGGCCATGGTGTGCATCGTCACCTGCACATTTTTAACCGCCTTCACCGGGGCCTCCGGAGTCACCATCGTTGCCCTTGGCGGATTGTTGATGCCGGCGCTTCTCAAGGACGGCTATCGCGAGAAGGCTGCGCTGGGGCTTGTCACCAGCGGGGGCAACATGGGGGTGCTGTTTGTGCCCAGCCTGCCCTTGATTCTCTATGCCATCATTGCCCAGCCCATTTCCGGCGAGGTGACCATTGACGCGCTGTTCCGCGCCGGGGTATTGCCGGGGCTGCTGGCCGTCGGCGTACTATGCCTGTATGGGGTCTGGGCGGGCCTCCACGCGTCGATTCCGCGGCGGCCGTTTGCTCCCCGCGAACTGGCCGCTGCCCTGTGGGAAGCCAAGTGGGAGTTGCCGCTGCCCTTCGTGGTGCTGGGCGGCATATACGGTGGCTGGCTGGTTGCCAGCGAGGCCGCCGTCATCACGGCCGCCTACGCCCTGATTGTCGAAGTGCTGGTCTACCGCGAAATCCCGCTGCGGAAATTGACCCATATTGTCCGCGACACCGTGGTGCTGGTCGGCGGCGTGCTGCTGATCCTGGGCATGGGCATGGCCATCACCAATTTCCTGATCGACCAGGAAGTACCGCAGATCATCCTGGATTGGGTAGGGGCACGCATCCAACACCCGCTGGTGTTCCTGATCGCCTTGAACCTGTTCCTGCTGGTGGTGGGATGCATCATGGACATCTACACAGCCACGGTGGTCATTGTGCCGCTGCTGGCCCCGCTGGCAGTCCGCTATGGCATCCATCCCGTGCATCTGGCCATTATCTTCCTGGCCAACCTGGCTATCGGCTACAGCACTCCGCCGGTTGGCATGAACCTGTTCATCGCCGCTATGCGCCTGAACAAACCGCTTCTGAAGCTGGCCGCCGCCTCCTTGAGCCTCATGGCGCTCATGCTGGGCATTCTGGTCCTCATTACTTATTGGCCCGCCTTGAGCCTCGCTTTCCTCCGCTAAGATGGAATGCGATTTTCAGCAACCGGTTGTAGGCCCCATCACATCACGCGTCGTGTCGTCTCCGCTGGGCCCGGACATGGCCAGAGAAACCGGATGAGGGCAGGGGAGGGGAGCCCCCCCCCCCGCCCCGTTTATTTCCGAAAAAATGATCGGCCGTGACGTGCACAGAATGCTCGCCGCAAAACACCCCTGCGGCCCCGGCCGAGAAGTTTTCCACGGTGTGGAAAAAATCGCCGATTTTTTCCACACAATGGAAAAAGTTTTCGGGATTTTTCCACACAATGGAAACGGCCGCTGCCGGTCAACCTAGCCGGCCACGCCTCTGCGGGTGTCGCGGATTTGCGGGTTCGACATTCGTTCCGCCGAACACAGCGATCCGGTCTGCACCCGCCATGCTGCAAACATCCGGTGCGCATCCGGACGATCAGAGGGCCATCGCCGCAGGACACTCATGCGCCCGCGAACACATCATGCAGTTTTGCAGCCATGGGTGCTGACCGCGGCTTTTGAATTGACTGCCGCCGGGCGCGGTCGGCTTGAGCAAATGCCACAAGGTCCACTTGACGATTCATCGGGTTGTTCACACAATCCACAAGGTTATTCACAAGTTGTCGTCGGGGCTCAAGAATCGAACTGATAAATACCCCACAACATATAGGGAGCTGCCCAGCCCATTACGCAACATAATATGTATTATGCGACGTTATATTACGCGGACCCCTTTCTCACGGAATTGATCATTTCGATAAACAAAAGCCCGTCCCCGCGGCGTCCGCGGAACCGGGCTTCATCAGACCGTGGGAATTATTCCTGGGCGATGAAGGAATCCTTGCCAACGCCGCACACCGGGCAAACCCAGGAGTCCGGGATATCCTCGAATTTCGTTCCGGGGGCGATACCGCCATCGGGATCCCCGACTTCGGGGTCGTACACATAGCCGCATACGGTGCAGAGGTATTTCATGGCTTATCTCCTGATTGGTTGGGTTCTGTTTTCTTCAGAGTATGGAGTTCCGGTTGTCCTGGGCACGCAGCCGGGCCACCAGTGCCTTGATTTCCTGGGCCCGGTCCTTGGCACAGACCAGCGTCACGCCCGGGGCCTGCACCACCACCAGATTTTGCACGCCCACCAACGCGGTCAGCCGACCCTCACTGACCACAATGTTGCCGCTGCTGTTTTCGGCGACCAGATCGCCGCTCACCGCATTTCCTGTGCCGTCCCGTGTCAGATGGGCCTCCAGCGCCGGCCAGGAACCGACATCATCCCAGGAAAAACGGCCTTTGCATACCACGATGTTCCGGGCTTTCTCCATGATTGCGTAATCAATCGATATCTTCTGGAGCCCAGGGAAATCCCGCTCCAGCGCCGCTTGAAATGCATGGTCATCGGCACACGCACTCCACGCTTCGATCTTGTCCGCCAATTCCGGACGGAATTCCCGGAAGGCCGTGCATATGCTCCGGACAGACCAGGCGAACATGCCGGAATTCCAGGCATATCGCCCGGATGACAGATAGGTTTTGGCAGTTTCATCGTCAGGCTTTTCCACAAACCTGCGGACCCTGAAGAACTCCAGGTCGCCGGACTTTTTCCAGGAATCGCCAGCCTCGATGTACCCATAGGCACTGCTCGGGGCGGCCGGGGCAATTCCGATGGTCATGAGGATATCGTGTTCCGCACAGAGTTCCAACCCGCGCGCCAAAGTGTCCCGAAAAACGGGCAGGTCGCCAATGACATGGTCGGCGGTCAGCAC
>JAAZBB010000045.1 GCA_012514035.1 Lentisphaerota bacterium
GAGGCGGGATCCGATGAAATCGCGGCGTTTTATTTCGATTTCAAGCGCCGCGGCATGGGTGCGCCGCCGCCGGGTGTGCAGATGCGCGCGTGTCGCTGGCTTCCGGGGCGCGTGACGCAGAATTTGTGGAAGCGTCTTGGCTTTCCGCCGTATGACTGGCTGGCAGGGGATGCAGATCTCTATCATTTTCCCAATTTTGTCCGCCCGCCGCTCTCAAAGGGCAAGAAATCCATTGTGACGATCCATGATGTGTCGTTTTTGCGGATGCCGGAAACGACGGAGGCAAAGAACCTCGCCTGGCTTTCGGCCGAGATCCACAACACGGCACGAAAAGCCGACGCGATCTTGACGGATAGCTATTTTTCCGCGCGGGAAATCCGTGAATTGCTCAATGTGCCGGAAGACAAGGTTTTTCCAGTCTGGCTGGGGCTGCCCAAATGGGGGCCGCCGCCCGATCCGGAGGCCGCGATGGCCGCCAGAAAGTCGCTGGGACTCGAAAACCCATACTTATTAATGGTTGGAACGATAGAACCACGTAAAAATATCCCGTTTTTGGTCGAAATTTACGAAAAATTCACTGATTTTGACGGAAATTTGGTGATAGCAGGCGGTTTGGGGTGGAAAACCGGCCCGACATTGCGTGCAATCGCCGAATCGCCGCGAAAAGACGGCATCAAGCTGCTAAAACACCTGGGCGACGCGCAACTTGCGGCGCTTTATGCCGGGGCGGCGGCTTTTGTGTATCCCACGCGGTATGAAGGGTTCGGTTTCCCTCCCCTGGAAGCGATGAGCCGGGGCGTGCCCGTGATTTCGGCCAAAAACAGCTCTCTGCCGGAGGTTTTGGGCGATGCCGCGGAATGGGTGGAGGGCTTTGACGCTGAGGAATGGGCCCGAAAAATCCGCAAGGTGCTCGGCGATTCCGACCGCATGACCCGACTGCGCGCCGCCGGCCTCGAACGGGCAAAGCAATTCACGTGGGAAAAAACGGCCCGGGAGACTTGGGAAATTTACCGACGTTTCAAATCCTGATCCGATTTTTTCGACGGATTACCGGATTTCCGGAAATTGATCAGGAATTGCAGCCGAAAAACGCCGAAAAATGACCAAAAGAGGCAAAAAATAACGATTTTTTGCGATTTTTTGCTTTTTTGGCCGTTTTTTTGCTTTTTCAGCCAATTTCCGCCTGTTTTACGGCGCTCAACAGGACGAGGGTTTCCAGGTGGAAGGTGTGGGGGAAGAAGTCGAAGGGCTCCACGGCCTCGAGGCGATAGGGTGCTTGCAGCAGGAGCTGGAGGTCCCGCGCCAGGGTGGCGGGATTGCAGGAGACGTAGAGGATTGCGTCGGGCGTCAGCCGGGTGATCCAGGCAATGGCCGCAGGGGACAGACCCGGACGAGGGGGATCGACGACGACCAAATCCACCCGTTCCGGAATCCCCGCGGGGAGGGCTTCGTTGACGTCGGCCGCAATCATGTCCACGTTTTGGATGTCGTTGAGCGCAAGGTTCTCGCGGGCGGCGAGGACCGCGGGGGCATAGCTTTCCACGCCGATGACGCGGTCGGCGACCGCGGCAAGGTGCAACGCAATGGGACCGGTGCCGGCGAACAAATCCAGGGCGACGGCGGGCGGGCCGGCGCTTGCGGCGAGTTCGCGCACGCGGGTGAACAGCCGGGCAGCCTGGGCCGTGTTGCTTTGGAAAAATGTGTCCGGGCCGATGCGAAAACGCAGGCCGTTGAGAATTTCCTCGATGGTGCCGGAGCCCTTGAGAAGCCGGCGTTGTTCCGGGCGTGGGGCGCCGTGGATGTTGGTGTCGATGGAGAAATAGAGAACGTCGGCCAGGTCATGCAGTTCGGCGAGCAGGTGTTCAGCCAGCCCGGGATAGGCGGCGGTGGTGACCAGTTCCACCAGGCGCTGGCCAGTGCCGCGGGCCTCGCGGATGGTCAGGATCCGCAGGCCGGGGGTCTTCTTGATTTCGTGGAAGGCGGGCAGGTTCAGCCGTTTGGCGAGGGCGAGGACCCGGCGGACGATTTCGCGCGAGCTTTCGGACTGCAGGAGACACCGGTCAGCGGGAATGATGTGCATGAAGCTGCCGCGGCGGTGCAGGCCGAGGCGGAGTTCGCCCTCGGGCGTGGCTCCGAAGCTGAAAACCATCTTGTTGCGGTAATCGCTGGTTTGTTCGGCGGGGACGAGGTCGCGGACCAGCTCCGCCGCGCCGGGTATGCCGTGCAGGGATTCGATCAGCACGTCCTTCTTGAAACGGAGCTGGGCGGAATACACGCAGTGGCGGAAGGTACACCCGCCGCAGTCGCCGGTCCAGGGACAGTCGGAGGGAATGCGCTCGGGCGCGGGTTCAAGAATCTCGATGGCGCGTCCGAAAGCGAAACTTTTCTTTTTTTTGTAAATCCGGACGCGAACGGTTTCATTGGGCAGAGCATCGTCCACGAAGACCACGAAACGGTCGGCGCGGGCCAGGGCCTGGCCGCCATGGACAATTTTCTCGGTGCGGACGACGAGTTCCTGGGGGGACTTTTTCATGGGAGGTCAGAAGTCAGCAGGAGGGTTCAGAGTTCAGGGTTCAGGAAGCAGATTTCAATATCCAATTGTGCAATTGAGTAGCCGGGTACGTAAAATCCTGAAGCCTGAACCCTGCTCCCTATTTTCTCATTTCCCGCGCAGCTTCGCGGTCGGCGGTTTTGCGGCGGAGGGTTTCGCGCTTGTCGTGGAGGAGCTTGCCCTTGCCGAGGCCGAGTTCGATCTTGATGCGGCCCCGGGCCAGGTACAGCTTGAGGGGAACCACGGCGTAGCCCTTGAGCTGGAGGGTGCCGGCGAGGCGGTCGAGTTCGCGCCGGTGCATCAGGACTTTGCGGGGCCGGTCGGCCGCCAGGGTGTTGAAGCCCGATTGGGCGGCGGCGTAGGGCTGGATGCGCATGCCGTATACGAAGAGTTCGCCCCCGTCGAGGGCGGCATGGGCTTCGGCCAGGCTGGCTTGTCCGGCCCGGCAGCTTTTGACCTCCGGGCCGGCGAGGGCCAGACCCGCCTCCCAGGAATCCAGGATGTGGTACAGGTGCCGCGCCTTGCGGTTGGTGGCCAGAGCGGGCGAGCGGGCCTCTGCCTTGGCGGTCATGGCTGGGGAACGTCCCCCGCGCTTACAGCGCCAGGAGGGAGCGTCCGGCCTCGGATCGAGGCGCCTTGAACGCGCCGAGCTCGGCCGACAGCTTGCCCTCGGCGATTTCCTTGAGGGCCAGATCAAGGTGATCCATGTCCAGCGAGTCCGGCTTGATGAGGGGCCGCTGGCCGGCATTCAATTGGCGGACGCGCTTCGAGACCACATTGACCAGCAACGGAATGTTGGGCATCCGTTCTTTCGCTTTGTCCAGATAAGTCGCGTTCATGGGGAACCTCCAAAATGCCGCGTGGCAATCAAAGCGGCGGACTATAGGCCGCGGGCGGGGACGCGTCAATGGTGAAAATGCACGGGAAGGCTTGCCGTGCAGCCGGTGGACTTGGAATGAATTGTCAACATTGTCAGTGTCTGACACTGACGGGAATAGTGATGGTTGTATTCCACGCCGGCCCAATGGGTGTGAAGCCCGCGTTCCAGGGGATGGGCCTGCGCCGTGCGGTTGCAGAACGCATGGAGGAAGTCCACTTCCATCGGATCGGCGCCGGGGGGGCGGAGCCCCCCCAGGTTTTGCGCCGGCCGTGCGCCTTTGAGATAGTTGGCGCCGTTGTCCATGCCCGGCGCCTCCGGTAAGCTCCCGCGCCGGGTGGCCGGCCAAGCGCTGAGCACGCGGGCGAAAGCATCGAGGTCCAGCGCGTTGAGCACATCGCGGAACATGCTGTAGCTCGGCATCCCGAAGGACTATTGCCCGGGGTGGCGGCGGAACCCGAGGGCCCCGCGGTGCGCGGGCCGCCGCCATCAGGAAAAGCAAATAGTGGCGCAACTGCACGAGCAGTTTCAGCCGTTGCGCATAAGTCCAGCCGGTCCACGCGTCGAGGTTCTTGTTTCCCGGTCACACGGATGACCAGCGGACCGGCCTTCAGTTTTCTTGGGAGTGCGTTCATCCCGCATGAATGAACAAGATAACCGCAATACCGGTAAGCCCTTTTCTGCCAACCACGATCAACGGCTTGCATCCACCCGGCAAAAACCCTGGACTTGCCAGCGGCGGCGGGAGGGGTGTATAAAGCCGCAATCAGTTCTTTTTGTTGGGAAGAAAGGCGAGGGGCCCGAGTGGCGAACGTGATCGAGCAATTATTGGTCTTGCAGACATGCGACCAGGAAATCCGTCGCTTGCGCAAGGAGATGGAGGACATCCCGTTGCGCCGGCAGCAGATCGAAGCGCGGCTGAACGCGCACCAGGAGGGGCTGGCTCAGGCAGAGCGCGAACTCCTGGAGGCCAGGTCCCGCATCAAACATCTGGAAGGGGAGATCGATTCAGCCCGCGAACAGATCAAAAAGTACCGGGACCAGCAGTTACAGATCAAGAGCAACGATGGCTACAAGGCCTTGGAAAAGGAAGTCGCCGTGACCCAGGCGGCCATCCGTAAACTCGAGGATCAGGAACTGGCGGCTATGGAGGTGGTGGAGGCGGCCACGGCCATGGCGGGCCAGCGCCGTGAATCGCTGGCCGGGGAGCAGAAGCAGGTGGACGAAGAGGTCAAGGCCTTGCTGGCTCGCGGCGAGGACGTGGGCGGGGAACTGGCGCGTCAGGAAGATGAACGCAAGGCGGTGGCGGCCGGCATCGATCCGGTCTGGCTGCGGCGCTATGAGCGGATCTTCGCCAAGCAGCGCGATGCGGCGATCGCCCGGGTGGAACACGGTACCTGCGGCAGCTGCCATATGAAGCTTTCTCCCGCCCAGATCGTTGACGCGCGCAAGACCGACACCCTGACGCTCTGCGACTTTTGCGGCCGGATGTTGTATCTTGCCTCCTAGCACGGGCCGCGCGTGCATGTATGGTTCTTTGACAGCCGGGGCTCCGGGCGCCGGTCGCCGGCGGGGCGCGTCAGCGCATCCGCCGGAGGAAAGTCCGGACTCCACAGGGCAGGGCGTCCGTGTTGGCAACGATGCGGAATCCCTTTGGCAAACGAAGGGAAAGGAAAGTGCCACAGAAACCAGACCGCTCCGTCGCACGGCAACGCGCGGCAGAGCAAGGGTGAAACGGCGGTGTAAGAGACCACCGTCCGGGATCGAGAGGTCCCGGGCAAGGCAAACCCCGTCCGGAGCAAGATCAAATAGGGAATCGCAGGGGCGGCCCGTCCCGGTGCGCGGCAACGCGCGGCGGTTCCGGGTTGATCGCATAGACAAATGACCGGGTCCGCCGCTGGCGGATGACAGAATCCGGCTTATTCGTCCGGAGTCCCGGTTGTCAAAGTTGCAGGTTCAGGATCAGATTTCAGGTGGCCATGAGCAGGATGCAGGGTATGCGATGGATGGCGCTGGCGCTGGCGGTGCTGGCGGGGCTGCTGGTGGTGCAGCTGGCGGTGCGCCTGCGGAGCCTGGGGGCTGCGAAGACGGCGGCTGTCCGGGAAAATCCGGTGGCGCCGGTGCCGTTCCAGTGGCCGGCGATCGCGCCCGGCCTGTGGAAGGTGTTCCGGGCCGCGACGCCGCCTCCCGCGGTCCCCGCCGCGGGCTCGCTGGCCTCCCGCTACCGTCTCGCCGGTGTGTTCCTGATCCTGACCGATCCCGGCGAATCCAACCCGGAGAACCGGTGCGCCATCCTCGATGATGTGCAAACCCAACAGCAATATCTGGCGGCGGAAGGGGAACAGGTGGACCGGGTCCGCGTGGTGAGCGTCGCCAGCGATCACGTGGTGCTGTCGGATGGCGCGCGGGAGGAGACGCTGTATCTGGCGGCCGGCACGCTGGATGGCGCGGCGCCGGGCGCGGCCGCCGGGCCTGCCCCGGACGCCCCGCCGATCCTGGAAGCCAACCGCTTTGGCAACCGCGTGGGCGAAACGCGCTGGGAATTCAATCGCGATGCCATCCTGGAATACTACCAGGAGATGATGGACAACCCCGAGCGGCTGGCGTCCCTGTTCCTGGCGATGGAAGCGGATCGCGACGGGGCCGGCAAGGTGGCCGGGTACCGGTTGAACACGGACGTGGGCGAAAGGGATTTCTACACGCAGGTGGGGCTGCAGCACGGGGATGTTGTCCGGAAGGTCAATTCCATGCGGATGACCAGCCAGCGCCGCGCCGAGTATTTCATCGGCGAGTTTGTGCAGGGGCGGCTGGGCGCGGTCGTGCTGGACATCGAACGCAACGGTCAGCCTACAAAACTGGTGTATCTGATCAAGTAAGGGGGCCGCGGAAGCAATCTGGCGGCGGAAGCGGACCGAGGCGGAGCAATGGCAGATCGGAAGCGGCAGCCAGAACCAGGCCTGGTCCAACCGGTCGTTCTTTCCGCCAGCCGGGCGACGGACATTCCGGCGTTCTATGCCGACTGGTTCATGAACCGCCTCCGGGCCGGCGGGTTCCAATGGACCAATCCCTTCCGGCCCTCCCAGGTCCAGACCGTCTCCCTTGCGCAGACGCGGGTGATCGTGTTCTGGTCGAAGCATCCCGCCGGGCTTCTGGCGCACCTGGATGAATTGACCCGGAGCGGGTTCCATTTCTATTTCCAATACACCCTGAACGACTACGAAGCCGAAGGCTGCGAGCCGGGACTGCCGCCGCTGGCGGACCGCATCGACCTGTTCCGGCGGCTGGCGGACCGGCTCGGGCCGGATCGCGTCGTCTGGCGCTTGGATCCCCTGCTGCTGACAGACCGGTGCGGTGTGCCGGAATTGCTGGACAAGGCGGCACGCCTGGCTATGCGCCTGGCGCCGTACACGCGCAAACTGGTGTTCAGTTTTGCGGATATCGAACGCTATCCGGGCGTGCGGCGCAACCTGGCACGGGCCGGCATCGCGGCCCGCGAGTTCGTGCCCGCGGAGATGGAGGAATTCGCGCGGGGACTGGTGGCGATCAACCGGGGCAGCGGCCTGGCCTTGGCCACCTGCGCCGAGCAGGTGGATCTGTCATCCCATGGAATTGTGCACAACCGGTGCGTGGATGGCGAGCTGATGGCGCGCTTGTGGCCGGA
>JAAZBB010000003.1 GCA_012514035.1 Lentisphaerota bacterium
AATGAGCCCGCGAGCAACCAACCGAACGACTCCGGGGTTGCATCGCCGACAACCGCCCCGATGGGTTCCGAACTGGATTTTTTGTCGGCCGTGGTGTGGGACCATCCTCATTTTCAGCAGGGAATCCGGCTGTTCAACCAGGCGTTGGACCGCTATCGCCAGTGGGCGACGAATCCGAAACCCGGCGAACTGGCCCGGCAGATCGAAGACGGCGCGTTGCAGGCGGCCGTGGCCTTCAATGAACTCCGCGATGAGGCTCCCGCAACGGTTCCGCTGGCCGATTACATCGCCCGTTGCCAACAACTTGCCGTTACCACGCGGGAGCTTGTCCGTCCGGGCCTCGTACAGCCGGTCGCCCCCTCCCGCCCGGCAACACCCCCTCGCACCGAGGTGCCACCTTATCGTCCGGGCGAACCGTGGCAGCACCCCGACTATCTGGCAGGTGCAAAGCTCTTCAACCAGGCGCTGGAGCAATATCAGCTTTTCCTGAAGGACAAGTCCCGCACGGAATTCCTCAAGCCCATCGAAGAGCTGGCCTTCCAGGCGGCCAAGAAATTCGAAGCGCTCAAGAGCGTGGCCCCCGAGGGCGTGCCCCTGGGCGACCATATCACGCAATGCTACAAGCTCATCTCCGATTGCCGCCGCCAGCACCTCGAAGGCGGATCCGCTGAACCGGCGAATCCGTTCGACCGCGGCACGACCGGCCCCAGCCGCCGCCCTGCTCTCCCCGCCTACCAGCCTCCGCAATAACTGCCTGCCTCCCGCCCGTCGGGACCCTTCAGCCAGTCTCTCGCAGCAATTCCAGGGCATGAACATCGGAGTCAGACCGTAAATATTCAGATTATCTGCCTTCCTTGTTCGGGATAAATTGAAGTGTGAATATTTACGGTCTGAGCCCATGCGCACTGGAACAAGCCGCTTCACCAACTGGCTTGCTGTCCGCAGGCTTCGCCTGTTACCGTCAAGCCAGTTAGTGAGCGCAGCATTCGCAACTCGGAAAATCGCTCGGTGAGAAGTTGGGGTTATCAGGACCAGAGCAGGATGAAAGGACAAATCGTGAAGAAGAATACCCGGTGGTGTGGATATCAAACGTTTCAGGTCGTCCCATTCATCTGTGCGTTGGTTTTGATGTTGTTTCCAGTTTCCGGAAGCGGCGTCGAGCTGGGAACGCGTCAACAAACGATCCTTCCGCGCGCTGTTCCGCCGGGTGCGGATCCGGTCGCCCCGTCCAACGTAGCCGCCTACCTGACCTCGCCCTACGGTCAATGGGACTGGGGGCCGGGGACGAACGAGGGCCGGCGGCTGACCTTGATGCCCGAAGGTTACACGGCCACGAACCATGCGGCGCGGCTTTTATCTTTCTTTTCCCTGGCCGACGTTCACATGACCGACAAAGAATCCCCGGCTCAGGTTCCCTACCTCGGCTGGAGCGCCGATTTTGGCGATCCCGGCATGGCCCAACTCAATCCGTCCGCGTATTCGCCGGTCATTTTGGCCACGACCCATCGTCTCGATGCCGCCGTCAAGACCATCAATGCACTGCACCGGGTGACGCCCTTCGATTTCGGCATTATCCTCGGCGACATGTGCAATTCCGGTCAATACAATGAACTGCGCTGGTTTGTTGACGTGATGGACGGACAGCCCATTACACCCAGTTCGGGCGCCCATGCCGGAGCCGACACCATCGATTACCAGAAGCCCTATCAAGCCGCCGGGCTCGATCCCTCCATCCCATGGTACGCGGCCATCGGCAACCACGATCAGCTCTGGATGGGCATTGGTTATCCAAGCGAAAAAATCCAGCAGGCCATGGTGGGCTCCAATGTGCTCAATATTGCACCCAACGGACCCTTGATTCCACCGGGCGCCGAGGGGACCGGCATGTATGTGGGGGTTGTGGATGGCAGCACCTCCAATGGCACCGTGATCAACTGGGGCGCGACGAACCTTTTTGAAATGCCTCCAACGGTCGCCGCGGATTCGAATCGCCGCATGCTTTCGACGCCGCTCGATTCGCCCACGAACTTCGTCAATGCGTTCTTTGACAGCACCTCGCTTCCGCTGGGGCATGGATTCATCCCCGGCGTCACCGGCAGCCTGGCGGCATGCTATTCGTTCGAGCCCGCGACGAATCTGCCGCTCAAGGTGATCGTGCTCGACAACACCTGCAAGGCGGACGTACCCGACCAAAACGCGCTTTTTTATGGTGGCGGATGGGTGGATGCCGCACGTTATAGCTGGCTGACCAACGAATTGCAGATGGGCCAGGATGCGGATCAACTCATGGTCCTTGCCTGCCACATCCCCATTCTGCCGCAAACGAGCGCTGCCGACACAAACAGATCTTCAACATTCCATGATACGGCATCCGAAAGCAACCTGGTCGCCACGCTTCACAATTACCCGAATCTCCTCCTGGTCATGGCGGGTCATCGCCACCAGAACGTGGTGACGCCATTTCCTTCGCCGGACCCGGACCATCCGGAACGCGGCTTCTGGGAGGTCGAAACCGTCTCCTTGCGGGACTTTCCCCAGCAATTATGCGCCTGGGAGATACTTCGCAACAGCGACAACAGCATCTCCATCTTGACGACCAGTGTTGATCCCGTGATCGAAACAAATTCACCCGCGTGGAATTCGCGAACGTACGGTCTTGCCGCCGAGCGGATATTTGGACGAATAGCCTTCGACGACACGTCGTCGCGCACCTACAACGTGGAACTGGTCAAATATTTGAGTCCGGCCATGCAGGAGAAAATCGCCGACATCGGGGAGCCGCTGGGACATTCCATGCACATCGAAAGCACTGACTCTGGCATGGCGATCGACTTTCTCGGTCAATTGCAGTCCAGCGTTGCCATGACCGAGCCCATCACATGGAACGACGTTTCCGCCGCCACCAGCAGTCCCTACTCCGTGTCTGCTCAGAACGGTCGGCAATTTTACCGCACGGTCGAGCCATAGCGGTCTGGGAAGAGTGACGGTATCCGAGGAACGATCTGCATCGGCGCGCCACACCAACAGCCCCGATCCCTTCATGTTCAGAGGTGATCAGGGAATGGCCAGGTGCGGTGTTGGAGGCGGAGAGAGGTATTGATCTGCCGGAGAGTCACAGCATATGGAATGAACAGCACAAGGCATGCCGAATGGGGTCCCCGTGACTGACTGAGGGAAAAAGGGGGCACAAAAGGGTTCCGTCCGATGACCTCAATCTCCGTGCCCTGCTCAGGGCCTCTGTGGTGAGTCTGGATCTGTGCCTGCCTTGTGGCCTGGTTTTCCTGCTCAGTGATCTTCGAGCCTGTAGGTGATGGGCACGTCCACCTCGATGCTCGCCGGCAGCGCATTGGTTCCGAGCGGACGTTCCGCCGCGGAGCGGAGGATGCCCAGCGCGCCTTCCGCCAGCTTGGGGGACCCGGTGTTTTCCAGCACCTGCACAGCCCTGATTTCGGCCGCCGGGCTGATGGTCACGCGCAGCAGAACCTTCCCCGTTTCGCGGTAGTGACGGGCGACGCGGGGATAGTACTTGCCGTCTTCAACCCGTCGCCGCAGTTCTCCCAGCCATTCAGCACGAATGGCCTCTTCCGCCCCCCCTTCCCCTTCCTGATCCACCGTCGGTTGCGCGGCGACTGTCGGCGCCGCTTCCTCCATCGGTGGCGGCGGAGGTTCCGGCACCGGGTCTGGCTCGGGTAGAACCGCGGCTGCCGGTTCCGGCTCGGGGACCACCTCCGGCTCGGGGACGGGCTCGGATTCCGGAACCGGTTCCGGCTCGGGGGCCGCGATAATTTCCGGCATGGGTGCCAGAGCAATTTGCAGTACCGTTTCGGGCTGGATCCGCATTTCGCCGGGAGCGGGTGCCGGCGCGGGACGGGCGCCCAGCCACACAACCAGCCACGCAACGCCCCCCAGCGCGGCCCAGCCCGCCACCGCCCCGATCCGGTCGCCGGCGTCCGCCGCCGGCCTACTCGCGTTTCGCAGTGATGAGCACATTGCTCCGCCCCGCTTCCCGCAGCGGATCCAGCGCCCCGATGAAGGCATCGAATGGCGCCGCCCGGTCCACCCGCAGTTCGACCGGCCCTTCCGGATGCGCCGCCAGCAGTCCCGGCAGGGATTCCGGCCCGACAACGTCGCCCCGGTGGTGCAACTGCCCTTCGGCATCGATGGCCAGCACCAGCCGCGCCGGATCATCCTCCGCCGGAGCGGCCGTCCGGGCTGTGGGCAGCGCCACCTGCAGAACCGGCGCGCTGAAACTCGCCGCGAGGATGAAGAACAACAGCAGCATGAACACCACATCGATCAGCGGCGTCAGGTCGATGTCCGCCCCGAATTCGTCGTCGAGGAATTTCGGTTCCATGTCCCGCCCTTTCAGCGCCCGCCTGGCACGTCCGCGCCGAACCGCCCCGCGTATTCCATCAACTCCACCTGAAAGCCGCTGATCTGCATCCGGAAGAAATAGTAGAGGCACAGGACGGGGATCGTGATCGCCAGGCCGATGATCGTGGTGGTCAACGCCTCCCAGATGCCGTTGGCGAGCAGGGCCGGATCCACCAGGGTCTGGCCGGCTACCACCCGGAACACCTTCGAAATGCCCAGCACGGTCCCGAGCAGGCCCAGGAGGGGCGAGATCACGGAAATCAGACGCAGCAGCGTCATCGCCCGGTTGACCTTCCGAAAGTGCTTGTGGAACAGGAAGGCCAGCTCCGTGCGCAGGGCGTCGTGGTCCCGGCCTCCCCCGGCCCGCACCGCCTCCGAAAAGATGCGGATCAGCGGATTGCCGGACCGCGCCCCGGTCTCCGTGTCCAGCCGCGCCGGATCGCGCGTCAACGCCGCGATATGCCGGTGGAATCCCCAGCCCATCCAGCCCAGCGCCACCGCATTCTTCACGCACAGGTAGATGGCGGCGGCGGCCACGCCCACGAGGGCGACGCCAGCCGCGCCGATTGAATCATAAAGGCCTTGCAGGTCCATCGGCAGATTCTCCTTTGTCATTGGAAGCGCCGGCCAGCGCCAAAACGATCAGTTCCATCAGGAATATTTTCCAGCGGCGGAAACTCCGGGCGCGGCGGCTCCGCCGCCAAGCCACTCCGGCCGCCTGGCGCAAGGCGGGGAATTGCGCCAGCGTCCGCGACACTTCCGCCCCGTAGACGGCCTGCTCGCGGCGGCGAAACCGCCGGAACAGCGCCCGGCCCAGCGGCCGCAATATCCATATCCAGACCGCCAGCACCGTCAGCGCCCGCACGAACACCCGCAAGCCCTTGGCCCAGCCCTCCGGCCCAGGCTGCAGCCACATCGACGTTGCCAGCAGCACCAGCAGGACCACGCCCGCCTTGAACGGCGTACGCTGCCACCAGCGCTTGCGACCGCCCCCCAGCGCGGGCATGGCGGCTTCGGGCGCCGGTTCCGCCGGCAACGGATTCGCCAGCACGCGTGCGATCTCGCCGGGAATCGCCCCCGCCAGCCATCCGGTGATCAGGCCCGCGACCGTGTAGTAGCCCAGGTAGCAGAACAGGAACCAGGCCGTCGGCGATACCTCGCCGGGCCCGCCCCCCATTTTCTCCAGGATCCACCGGCCCACGGCATCCACGGCCTCCCACAGAGACTTCCCGTAGAGAATGGTCATCACCAGCAGTTTTTGCGCCGCCCCCTGCCACAGCGCCAGCAAACCCAGCACCAGCGCGCCCAGCCGCACCGAGGGCAGCAACCCGAACAGCAGCGCCCCGGCCAGCCCCTGGAAGGACACCGCCACATAGGCCGGCAGCGGCGTGTGCGGACTCGCCGCCGCCTTGACCAGCAACACGATCACCGTCGCCTTGAAGATCGCTTTCGCCTTCCGCTCCGCGAAAAACGCGATCAGGGCAATCAACACCACCGCCGTCGAACCCACGACGATCCCGGTGAACGGCACGCGCAGGGCATGGATCAATCCCCCCAGCCCCGCTTCGTTCAGGGCCCAGAGCGCGGTCAACTGCTCCACGGCCCGGTTCCGATCAATGCCGCCCACGTCCGGGGAATTCATCGCGAGGGGGGCTCCCACGCCAACAGCGCCCACTCGAAATCATGGCGGTAGAAGGCGCGGCCATCCGCCCCGTGCGGCAACGCCTGGAAATAGGCGCGCAGCCTTTTCTCTTCGGACGGGGTCAGGCGGCCCAGGCGCCAGCGGAGGCCTTCGACGAACTGGTCAGCGGAATCGTAGGCCAGGCCGCCGGTCGTGTGCAGGAAGTCCACGCGCGCGCGAATGCCCATTTGATACAGGATGTTGACGGCGTAGATGTAGCCGGGTCGCGGTATGATCGGGCGGCGGAGTACGCGATAGACTTCGGTGCTCAGGAAGGTTGGCCCGGCGTGCATCGTCAGGCAGCAGCGGCGGCGGGCATGGGCGTTCATTTTCGAGAGCGCGGCGCGGAGGTCGTCCACGGCCATGGCCCGCGAGCACAGGACCAAATCCGCGCGCGGGATGCGCCGCCAGTCGTCGGCCCACGCACGCCGGTAGGTCCGGATGTTGCGCACGCCCTCCGCGCGAGCGGCGGCGCGCAGCAGGCGGAGCATTTCGGCAGAAAAATCCAGCGCATGCACGCGCCGGACGCGGCGGGCCAAGGGGATGGCTAAATTGCCACTGCCGCATCCGATGTCGAGCACGGTCTGCACGCCGGCGAGATCGAGGTGCCCAAGGAGTTGGCGTGCGTAGTCGCTGGTTTTTTCGCCGCGGCTGCGCGCCACGGCCCGTCTCCCCCAATCGGCGGAGCTGCGGGCCTGAAAAGAGGAGGCCCGCGCCTGGCGGCGGTAGAGCGCGGCAAAATCAATGCGGGTCAGCAGATCCTTCATGGACTCAAGGCCAACCAATGCCGGAAGATCATTGGGCCTCTCCCGCGATTTTCCCGAGAAAAACAGCAAAGGCGGCATCTGCGGAACGCCGGACCTTGCCGCACAAGGCGGCGTATTCGCGCATCAAGCGCCGGGCGAATGGGGTCAAGGCGGTGCTGCCGCGGGCCGCGCCGCCTTTGTGCCGCAGGAGCAGGGTCCGGCCCAGCCCCCGCTCCATGCGGTTCAGGATGCGCAGCGCCTTGACGTAGGACAGGGCCATCGCCCGGGCGGCTTGCTGGATGGAACCGGTGCGTTCGATGCCTTCCAGCAACTGGATGACGCCCGGCCCGAGGTAATCCTCGTCGGCGTCCGTGGCCAGCGCCACCTTCACGTGCAGCTTCATCGGCGGCATCTTAGAATCCGAGGCCATTCAGGGCAATCCATTTTGGCCCGCGACTACTTTTGCTGGATGCGGTAGAAACAGCCGACATTCGTTGTCGCTAGCGTGACGGTGGCGTCCGCGAGGTTCGTATAGAACTGCCAGCCGTTGGAGGCGGTCAGGTCGGTCGTCATCCAGACCTCGTAGTCGCAGAGCGGATTCAAGCCGCTCACCTCCAGCACCAAACCGTCGTCGGTCGCCGTGGCCGCCACGGCTTCCAGTTCGGCCGGGACCTGCAGGATGACCGGCCGGCTGGCCGCTGCACCCAGCGGACCCACGCTGTTGGCCATCACCGAGCTGCCGACCGGGAAGTCCCCGGTCATGCGCAGGAGGACGCCGTTGCCGATGGCCCCGCGGCTGTCGGGATCCGCCAGCAGGCCGGCCAGGTCGAACGTGATCACTGATCCATCGGCATTGGGCGTGCCGACCGAACAGGTCGCCAGATAATCCCCGCCGGGCGTAATCCAGTCCACGCCGGCGGCCGCCTGGTTCCACGTGGCTTCGCCCACGCGGAACGGCGTGGTCACGGCATGGGCCACCACCGGATTGGCCGAAAGATCGGAACGGCTTCCGCTGCGCGCCAGCAGCAGGTTGAGGCGGCCGACCTGCAGCGGATCCACATCCAGCAGCGCGGAGGACAGTTTCATCAGGGTGCGACATTCGGTGCCATCGCTGTTCAGCAGCACCTTCATGGTCGTCTTGGAAGAGAAATTGCTGTCCTGATATCCGACGCCACTGTCCACGTATGTCGCCGCCACGGGGTTTTCGGACACCACGACCTGCGCGCCGTTGCTGAACAGGTTCATGCGGGGGCTGCCGACGTAGGATCCGTTCGTGGCGACGGCCGAGTCCATGCGCATAAGGAGGCCATGGGCCACGGCGCCGGCGTTCGTGAGCAGTGACCGGACGTCGAACGTCAGCGTCTTTTCCGTCGTCGCGTAAACGCCCGTCACCACGGTTCCCGCCTCGAAGTCGCCGCCTGCGGCGGCCCAATTCACCGCTCCGACGCCGGTCAAGGCGCTGTTCCAAGTGGCGGCGTCCTCGGGCACGGTTCCGAACGCGCGCGTCGTCGGATGCAGGAGAATCGGAATGGTCTCGCCACCGTCGCCGATGGTGTTCACGTTGAATTGCAGGGAAACGGAATCCACCGTCGGCAGGTCCAGATCCAGCGCCGCCGCCGGCAGGGTCAGCAAGGCGCGGGTTTCGGTGCCGCCGTCCAGGTTGACCAGCACCTTGACCGTGTTGCTGGCGAAGAAGGGATCATCGGGCCAGGCGCTGTCCATGTAGTAGAACACCGGCAGTGCATAGCCGCCGGTTCCGCCGGCCAGGGCGGCATATTCCGTGATCCGGATCCAGGAGTGCTTGTTCCGCGTATCCACCACGAAATCGTCGGGACGGTACAGATTCACGCGCGGCATGGTTTGGGCATCCTCAATGGCTGGCCAATTGGAGGGATCCATCACGGCGATGGCGCCGTTGGCAACCAGCATCTCCCGCGCTGCGGCATCCTTCCACAACGCCGTCAGGTCGAAGATCGCCGTCCTGGCGGTGTTGTCCACCGCGGCTTCCACGCGATAGGCTTCTGCCCAATCGCCGCCGCCGCCGGCATTCGTCCAGGCCGTGCGGACATAGGCCGCGTCACCGGCATCCACTGGCCCGTCGGCATAGGTCCAGGAGGGCCCGTTGGTCGGGTTCGGATCGGCGTACTGCAGTTTGCGCACCAGCTTGGTGGGGGTCGTGATGGGATACAGGAAAATTTTCTCGCCGCTCCAGGTGTTGATTTCCGCATCAAATTTGGCGACGACCGACTGGATGCGATCCGGATTCACGTTGGTCAGACTCGCGGGCATGGAGAGAATGGCGCGGCATTCGCTGCCATCCTGGCCGTTGAGCAGGATCTTGCCGACCGTGGACAACTCCTGTTCCCAGTACACGGTTTCCGAGTCCCGGCTGTCGATGTAGCTGACCGCGAAATCACGGGCGTTGGTATAGGCATCGATCAGAACGGCGGACACTGCGGGATGCTGGGCGACGTTGGTGCTGTTGGGATTCACCAGCGTCACGCGCAGGAAATTGCCGTCGGCGGGCCAGTTGTCGGCGTCCAGGCGGATCAACGCGCCGTTGGCCAGCAAGGCCGCGAACGTGTTGGTGTCAGCAAGCAGCGGCAGGAGATCCCACGTCACGGTGTTGGAGTTGGTGTCCACGCTGGCGGCCACGTTGTTGGTCAGGTAGTCGCCGCCGGGATTGGTCCACGACCCGCTCTTGGTGCGCTTGAGCCACGTGGCCCGGTCAGAGTAATAGGCGTTGGCCAGTGGATGGAGGCGCAGAACGCGGCCATCGTAGTTCTTGGTCGAGACGGACACCGCCAACGTGGCTTTCGCCAGCCGGTTGGTGTCCAGGTTCGCCAGATCGGCCGGCAGCTTGAGCAGCACGCGCGTTTCGCTCGGCGCGCCGTCCAGCACGAGCTTGGAGGACGTGGCGGCGCTGAAGTTGTTCGTCTGGTCTGCGCTATCCACGTGCGTCATTTCGGTGACGCCGTAGGAATGCCCTTGCGTGACGGCCCACGCTACGGGCGACCAAATCCAGACCATGGCCATCAGGCCCAGCCATCGTTTTGCGTTCATGTTCTTCATTCTTCCTTGGCTTGTTCTTAAAATGACCTCGCTCCGGTTTAATAAAGGTAGGGGTACCATTCCAGGTCATCGTAGGCGGGGACGTCGGAGCGGGTTCGCGCCCAGACGTCGTCGCGCCACTTCACGTGGCCGTCCAAAAAAAGCACGTTGCACCCCTCCCCCCCCATGAACCGCCAATGGCGTACGGAAAGGGCGGTGGCGTCTTCCGCCGTGTGGCGACCGGCTTCGGGGTTGGGATACTTGCCGCCGAAAACGCCGTCGCCGGGCTCCACGGCCTGCTCGAACATCAGGATGGTTTGGGCCGGGGCCGTGCAGTGCGGAAGAAACAGATAGCTGGGCTGGTTGGGCCGGCCGCCAAGGCCATAATCAAAGTCCTGCTCCAGGTAGGAATTCATCGCGTAAGAGTGATAGCTCTTGCCTGGCCGCGCCTTGACGGACGGGCACTGCCAGAAGCCGCCAGTCGGTTTTTGGTCCTTGGGATAGTCGCGCCAGGCCTTTGAATCCATGTAATTGGGCGGCAATTCATCCACGTAGCTGTGGTCGTGCGGCGAATCGGCCAGCCCCGACTTGTCGCTGCGGCTGCGGTCGTCGCAATGCGGCAGGAATCCCTTGTGGTCGGCCGCGTAAGCCATGAAGGCAATCCCCCAGAGCCGCAGGTTGTTCCGGCAGGCCGCCGCCTGCGCCTGGCGCAGCGACTGGGTAAACGCCGGGGTTCCGATCACCGCCAGCAGGAGGATCACGGCGCAGACCACCAGCAATTCCAGCAGCGTGAATCCGCGGGAACGGGCTAAATCCTTTGACGGGCGGGGGCGCAACTTGCTAGCCTTTCCGATCTACACATTCATGTATATCGGGCGCAGGTTACCGGCGGGCGGACCCTTTGTCAAGAAAGGTTGCCCCGTGTGGCAGTCGGATTGGTGAACGGAAAGAAAATATGAAACGCTGCTTGTTATCTGCCGGAACCGTCTGGGCACTCGCTTGCCTTCTCTGCGCCGCCACGGCCGCCCAACCGACGACCGACTGCCCCTTTTGCCATTTTGCCGCGGAGGAAATCGTGGCCGCTGACGGTCCCTGCGTGGCGTTCCGCGATGCCCATCCTGCCAGCCCCGGACATACGCTGATCATTCCCCGGCGGCATGTGGCCTCGTTCCGCGACCTGACGCCCAAGGAATCGGCCGCCATGGATCGCCTCGCCCGGAAGCTGGCCCGGGATTTGCAGGCCGCCGATCCCGCCATCACCGGCTTCAACTACGGCGTGAACGACGGCGGGGCGGCGGGCCAATCCATTCTCCACTGCCACTTCCACCTGATTCCGCGCCGAACCGGAGACCACCCCAATCCCCGCGGCGGCATTCGTAAGGCCATTTCCGCCCAGTAGCCCCCGTTTCGATCTTCGAACATTTCCGGATTTTTTGACGCCGTGTCTCGGGGCGGGGACAGCTTTCGGCGCGGCTGTGTTCAGCCCGGAATGAGGGCGGCGGGGCGTCAGGCGCGGGAGGCGAACCAGTCCCAGGTGGTGCGCAGGCCGGCAGCGAAACAATGGGCAGGAGTCCAGCCGAGCACGCGGCGCGCCAAGGTGGAATCGGCTTGGGACTCGCGGATATCCCCTGGGCGCGCGGGGGCATAGGCCGGGGCAAAGGGCTGGCCGGCCAGGGCCGCTATCTGCCGAGCGAGGTCGTTGACCGAAACCCGTTCGCCGTAGGCGATGTTGTACACGCCACCGGCTGCGCTTTCCGGAGCAGACAGGCACGCGAGATTCGCGGCGACGACGTCCTCGACAAATGTGAAATCTCGGGTTTGTTCGCCATCGCCGAAAATCGTCGGCTGGCGGCCGGCGGCATACGCACGCAGAAACAGGGGAATGACGGCGGCATAGTGGGAGGCGGGATCCTGGCGCGGACCGAAGACGTTGAAATAGCGCAGGGCGAAAAACTTCAGGCCGTACAGCCCGTGGAAGATCCGGCCGTAATGCTCGCCGGCCAGCTTCGACAGCGCGTAGCCGGTCAGCGGCGCAGGCCGCATGTCTTCCCGCTTGGGCATCTCGGGGTCATCGCCGTAGATGGAGGCGGAGGAGGAAAAGACCACGCGTTCTGCGCCGGCCGCGCGCGCGGCCAGCAGGACGTTCAAGGTGCCGGTGATGTTGACCTCATGCGTGGCAAGCGGATCATCGACCGACGCCTGGACGGAGGCAATCGCTCCTGCGTGGAAGACATGGCGGATGCCGCGCAGGGCCGCGTGCACCGCGGAAGCGTCGCGCAAGTTCCCGCGCACGAATTCCACGGATGGCTCCAGGCCCGCCAGGTTCTCCAGGCGGCCCGACGAAAGATCGTCAAAAACCCGGACCCGGCCGCCCTGTCCGGCCAGGCGGCGGACCAGGTTGGAACCGATGAAGCCAGCGCCGCCGGTGACCAGATATTCCGCGCCCATGCCGGGACCTCAACCTCCGATGGAACTGGCGAATTGCGGCAGGGCCAGCGGCCAGATCCGGAACCAGACGGTATAGTCGTCATCCCCCTCCGATCCTTGCTCCGGCCGGATGCGCAGGCCGAGCCCGATGCCCAGACAACTGGTGCGGTGCACCAGGTAGTAGGAATGCTCTTCGACGTTGGACTCCTCCAGATCCATCCGGGCATAGACCCGCGCGGACCAGCGCTGCTCGGGGAACAGCGTCAGATCCCCGGCAATCGCCTGGCGGGAATCCCGCTTGTACCGGTAATCCAAGCCGAAAGTGTAAAGCTCCGGCTGGCTGATCTGGGCCTGGGTGGTGAAGGTGCGGATGCTGCTGTCCTGGGTATCATAGGCGCCGTCGAAATCCCACGCGAACCAGGACCACGGACGGAGCTCGAACTTGAAGCCAATGTCGTTCAAGGCCTCCTGATCATCTTCGGGATCGAGCAGCAAGGTGGTGAAGATATCGGCATAGACCAGGTTGTGCGGAACGCCCAGTCGCTTGGTTTGCAGATAGTTCCGCATGCCCAGCAACAGGTCGTCGCGCTGGTCGAGCCGGTCCACGGCATCAAACTGCCAAAGTTCCTCCGGCAAAACGTTGGGCTCAAGCCGGAGGGTGTAGTTTGCATAGGGTTCGGCGATGTGCCGCAAATCTTCATCCTCCTCGATGCCCGTCGGCCCGCGATACAGGTCGCCGAACGCCTTGAAAGATGTTTCCATGCCCAGTTCGGGCAGGTGACGCCATACGGCCTCCCCGTCCCGGACGAGGGTTTCGGCCACATTCGTGGTGCCGATCACCAGTCCTTCTTCATTGGTGACGGCCACTACGTTGGTGACCGTGCTCGATTCCAGGGTCTTCGAATAATAGGTCCCGCGATACCCCGCGCGGGGAATCAGGCTCAGGAATCCAAAGTGGCGGGTCGGCCAGAAGACCATGTGGCGGGTGTCGAACCGGAAGGCATTGTAGTCCTCCTGGGTGGAACCGTCCGGAAAGACCCGCGCCAGATACCCCAGCGTGTTCTCCCCTTCGTAGTAGAGCGGCGTTTCCAGGATCTGCTGGCGGTTGACATTGAAAAACACTTCGGGCAGGCGGTTCACGTTTTCATAGAAGTCGTTCAACCGCAGGTTCAGCCCGACGCCGGCGGTGTAGCGTCCGCCCCGGTGGGAAAGGGTGATCCGGTTTTCGGGCTGGACGTTCTTCTGGTATTCATCGTCAAAAAAGTCGCTCAGCATCCACGGGTCGCTCAGATAGTTCAGGCCGGTGATGAGGTAATCCCGGTCGGTCAGGTTGCGGCGGTCCTTCAACTGGAGCCAGTAGCGGTTGCTGTCGATGAGTTCTTCGCGCTCCGCGCGTTGCTCGTCGTCGCGCCAGGGATTCCGGTCGTTGGCATAATACAGCCGCAGCCTGCCCGCATATTCGCCCGTCGGGGCCTTCCAGGCCAGGTCCTCGCCCACGGCCACGCCGCGCTTTTGGCGGACATCAAAATGCGTATGGGTCTTGAACACGTCGTTGAGCCGGTGGTTGTAGGCCGTGAGCAGGAACGGCCCCATCTCGGAGCTGGCCCCCGGGGTGAACTCGAAATTCGAGAAGGCATCCATGTCCGCCTTCACGTAGGGAAACCAGAAGAAGGGCACCGGCCCGAGGTGGAAGCGAACGTTTTTGGCGCGCAGCACCCGGTTGTCCTCCAGGGTGGCGGAACTGGCGCGGATGGAATACTCGGAATTGCCGGGTTCGCAGGTGCTGAGCGTCACGCCCGTCAGCTCGGTCAGGCGGGGCGACAAGCGTCGTGAGTCGGCGGCAGTCACATAGTATGGCGGCGCGCTGGCCTCGAAAGCCCCGAAATCGCCCGCGCCCGTCTTGAAGTTATAGCTGGCCTCCCCACCTTCCCAAACGTTGCCCTGGTAATGGATGACGATGTTGCCCCGGGCATAGACCTGTTCAGTGGCGGTATCCACTTCGGCATAATCCGCGGCCACCGAATCCGTGCCGCGCGTCACCTTGACATTCCCCCGGGCAATCACCACGCGGCGGACCGCGTCATAGGACAAATCATCCGCCTGAATGTCGACAATGCCGGCCAGCGGATTCGAGGCCAGTTGGACTCCCGGCCGGGGTTGGGCCACCGGCTGCTGGCCCGGCGCCGCTGTGCCCCACGCCAGACCGCCAACAAGCACCCAGAGCAATCTCCGGTTTCGGCTGACCCTCGGCATTGGCAAATCGGTTTGCATGCGCGGCAATCTAACAGCCCGACATTCGGCCCGCCAAGTTCAATCTGCCCGGCTGTGCCCGGTCCGCCGCATGGATCCCGCCGCTATTTCTTCCACTTGGGTTCGTACCGGCCCGTCCCCGCGTCCCAGGCCGCCAACAGCAAGGCCCAATTCACTCCCCAGAAGGCCCCCAACAGCCCCAACAGCCGGGATTGTACCCGCCGCCCGGCGGCATAGGCCAGGCCACTGAACCCCAGCAGGCCGATCATCCCCCAAAAGATGATTCCCGCCCTCCCCATCATCCCATCATTCCAGCATGCCATCAGCCCAACGCTTCCAACAGCCGCAAGCAGGAAAAACGGCGTCAGCAACCTCAGAAACTTGTGCGAAATCCATTGAAACCAGATTGGATTGGCAAAAATGGAGAAAATTCGGGGCTCCAGCCGCCCGATTTGCCAAATTCCGGCCAAGGTGCGCCGTTTGCGGAGATTTTCCTGCCGAAAATCGGTTGTTGGCAGGTCGAAAACCCGTGCCGACGGCTCAAAAAGGCACCGAAAACCCTCTAAAACGGACCGCATGGGGATCAAAACGTCATCCACGAGCGTATTTTCCGGAATTTTCCGGCAAAGTTCCTTGCGGATGGCATACAAGGCCCCAGTTGCGCCGGGAACAGCCCAAAAACGGCTCTCGCACTCCCGGATGAATTTTTCATAGCCCCAGTACGACTCTGCCCCCTTTTGCACCCCGCCCGCCGCCGATTCATACACCAGCGCCCCGGAAACCACGCCAACCTGTTCGTCCGCGAAATTCTCCAACAGCCAGGTCATCGCCCCCGGCTCCACCCGTTGCCGGGCATCCATCATCACAAACACCGGCTGTGTTGCCCTGCCCATCAAATCATTCAACACCGCCGCCTTCCCGCGGCGCTGTTCAAATTCAAGAACGTGAATGATGGATTCAGGGTGCAGGGTGCAGGGTGCAGGCTGTCTGCCTGTTCTCTGCCCTCTGCCCTCTGCCCTCTGCCCTTTGATCTTTTCTCCCGTCCCATCCGTACACCCGTCCAGCCCGACCCAGATTTCCCGGATGGGCTCGGTCTTCGCCAATTCCAGCAGGTTCTCCAGCTTCCGCGGCAGATTCTCTTCCTCATTATGCGCCGCAATCAGCACGGAAACCCCGGCCGCGAACCGGTCCTTCTTCACCGACCGGCAGCGAATCCGCGACAGCCCCCAGATCAACAAAGGGTAACCGGCATAGGCATATCCCAGAAACCCAAGGGAAATGATCATGACCCACAACATGGACCTTATCTAACCCTAATTCGCCGGATGCTTCAATCCGGGATAACCGCCAGAATAATGGATTGTGTCTTTTCCCTTTGTCTGCCGTCCTCGTTTTGCGGCATACTCCGGCCCAGTGAATTCCAGGCCTTCTATCCTGACCAACATGGCGTTTTGGCAAAGCCAGGTTTGGCGCGACGCCACGACATCCATTTGCCGAAAAGAGGAATCGCCCGACGAGCTCTGCCCGTGCCGACAGGCCTTTCGTCTGTGGCGGCTCCGTCCGCGCTTCGACGTGGTGGTTACCATGGGCCCCCGCCCCTCCCTCGCCTATGGCCTGCTTTGCGCCCTGCTGCGTCTGCCGTCCAAGCAGGTCCTGACCGAGGTATTCCTGGACGAGGCCCGCCCCGCCGCCCCCCTTTGGCGCATGAAAACCGCCTTGTTCCGCTGGATTGCCCGCCGATCGCTGGGCGTCCTGACCAACAGCTCGGGCGAAGTCGGCCTGATGGCCCGACGCTTTGCGATTCCGGAAAGCAAGCTGCGCTTCGTTCCGATGTATACGACCATCGAAAGACCCGCAATTCGTGAAGAAAACGACGGCTCGGTGGTCTCCATCGGCCGGACGCTGCGTGATGTGGACACGCTGCTTGCCGCGGCGCGACACATCCCTGCCCCCATCGTCATCGTGGCCGGCGCCCGGGACCGAATGCCCAAGGATCTTCCTGCCAACGTCACGGTCCATCGCGAACTCCCGCTGGAGAAAACCCACGAACTGCTGGCCAAAGCCGCCGTGGCCGTTGCGCCCCTGCAAGCCACGGAGCGCTCGACGGGCCAAGTGTTCATTTTCGAAGCCATGGCCATGGGCAAGCCCGTCGTCGCCACCCGCAGCATCGGCACCGTGGACTACATCCGCGACGGCGAAAACGGCCTGCTGGTGGAGCCCGGCGACGCACAGGGCCTGGCCGCCGCCGTCCACCGGCTTCTGGCGGATCCCGCGCTGGCCGCCCGTTTGGCTGCAGCGTCCTGGCGGGATTGCCAGTCCGAATTGAATGCGGATGTCCATGGCCAACGCAAGCTCAAGGCGATCAACAGCCTTTTGAATTGCGTGCAATGAATGATGAAATGATATGAAGAGATTCCGTTGTTGTAGCGCGCGGCTTTTTAGCATGATATTCCGCCTTGCCGCACTCGTGACGCTGGGGATGGTGCTGTGTTTTCCGGCATGGAAGGGGGTCTGGACCGGCTATGTGGCTATCGCCATGGGGGCCTCTCTATATGTTTGTTTTACGCGCACAATCCCGCGGTGGACTCCCTCGCTTTTACGCCTCCAGGAAGGATTCTATATCGCCATCCTGATCTTGCTGCCCACGGTGATCCAGCTTTCATTGATTTTTGCTTTCCGCTCAAAACCATCCCTGGACGGTTTATTCGTGTATCGAGAAGCCCTGACGCTTCTGGAAACCGGCCGGATGAATCCCCTGACCTATTATCCCCCCGCCCAAATCTGGTATTATGCTTTATTTTTCAAGCTGTTTGGGGCTTCCCCTCTCGTGGCACAATTGTGCCAGATACCGCTGATGGCAATGGTGCCGATGCTTGTCTACCTCATCGGCCGAGACACGTGTTCCCTGGCCGCCGCGCGCTGGGCGGGAATCGGAACCGCATTCTATCCCGGACTTCTGTTCTACGTCCTGACCACGCCCTATTACTTCAGCCTGTATGCGGTTTGCATGCTCTTGATGGTCTGGAGTTGGTTGCGCATGCAAACCAAAGCGCACTTTTGGATTCCTGCGCTCGCGGGAGGAGTGGCAGCCGGCTGTGGGGCCTTGGCCAAGGCGGTGCTTTTAATCGCCCCCGCGCAAACCCTGTTGTTTATGATTCTGACCGCCGGGACGCTGCGCCGGTGGCGTCTGTGGTTGGCTTGGGGGGCATTTGTCTTCGCCATGATGGCAACCATTTCACCATGGGTCCTTCGAAATCAACGCGTATTCGGCAACCTGATTCCCGTGGCCACATCCGGTCCTTTGGTGTTCTACAGCGCAAACAATCCTGTTTCCAACGGTCTTTACTGCTCCCTGCCCGATGAAAAGTCCGTGACAACTCCTGCCGAAATGCTGGCGCATGGGAAATACTGCCGGCAACAGGCCTGGGAATTTATCCGGGGGCATCCCCGCAACTTCGCGCGGCTGATCTGGCTCAAGTGGCTGCACACCTGGGGCACCGAAACAACGTTTGTGGAGCTGATCAACATCAACGGACAGCCTCTGGGGAAATGGCATCAGGCCTTGCGGGCAACCATGCTGACCGGATGGGCGACGCTGGCAATCGCCTGGGGCGTCACCGCCATCATGTCAATCTGCCGCCGCCTTCCGCCCACTCCACTGGAAACAGCTGTTGGCATCATTGTTCTGTCAAAATTTGTTATTTATGCGCTGTATGAAGGCGGAGCGCGTCACCATCTGCCTGGTGTCCCGCTTCTGATCCTGCTGGTCTTCTTCATGCCGAATCTGTTGCATCATCGTCAGGCCGGAGCTTCATCTTGATCCGGCGCCTCCGCCCGGCCCCCCTTGGCGCTCCATACCCCCTGATTCAGTGATCTCATGCCGTTTCTGCTATTGCCCCTCTGCCGGAGCTTCGCTACTATCGTATGGTCGATGATTGAGTCATGAAAGGATAATTCGATCGCATGAAAGCAATCAAACTGGGCCTGCCCAAAGGCAGCCTGCAGGACAGCACTTTTGCCCTGATGCGCAAGGCGGGCTGGAATTTCAAGCTGGGCTCCCGGTCTTATGTGCCCGTCTCGGACGATCCCGGGATTGCCGCGCGCTTGATCCGTCCCCAGGAAATCCCCCGCTACGTGGAACTGGGCCTGCTTGACGCCGGCCTCACCGGCTACGACTGGATCTATGAGAACGGCGCCGACGTCGTCGAAGTCGCGGAATTATGCTACTCTAAAGCCACCAGCAACCCCGTGCGCTGGGTCGTCGCCGTCCCCAACGATTCGCCCATCCAGAACGTCAAGGACCTGCAGGGCAAGCGGATCGCCACCGAAGCCGTCGGTCTCACCAAGCGCTACCTGGCCGCCAACGGCGTAACCGCCGAAGTCGAATTCTCCTGGGGCGCCACGGAGGTCAAGGCGCCTGAACTGGTGGATGCCATTGTGGAACTGACCGAGACCGGCTCCTCTCTGCGCGCCAACCAACTGCGTATCATTGACACGGTGCTGACTTCAACCACCCGCCTCATCGCCAACAAGGCCATCTGGGCCGATCCCGGCAAGCGGACCAAGATCGAGCAATTGGCGATGCTGCTGACGGGCGCCTTGAACGCCGAGAACAAAGTGCTGCTGAAAATGAACGCCAAGAAGGCCAACGTGGCCGCCATCTGCGGGGTATTGCCGGCGCTCCACGCGCCGACCATCAATTCCCTGGGCGATCCGGAATGGGTGGCCATTGAAACGGTGGTGGAGGAGTCCGTGGTGCGCGAAATCATTCCTCCGCTCAAGGCCGCCGGCGCCTCGGGCATTATTGAACTTGCATTGAACAAGGTGGTGCCGTAAAACGTCCCGCCAGGTTCCACCAGAAGGAGTATCCATGGGTTCGGTCAAAAAGAAACGCCGTTTGAAGATGGCCAAGCACAAGCGTCGGAAACGTCTGCGCGCAGACCGTCACAAGAAGAAATAAAGGAGCCACACACGCCATGCGCGGCACACGATGGTGTCAGCTTGCGCTCGGCTTGGTCCTGCTCGGCGCCGCGGCGGGCTGTCGCTCGCTGCCCAGCCCTCCGTCCCATCTGGACGGGGGGCTTGTTTCATCGCCGGTCCTTGCACCTGACCAGGAACAGGCGGCCGAAGCGCACGCCTGGTATGCACTCGGCATCCACCACGAGCTGAAGGACGAATACGACCTGGCCTACCAGGCCTATCGCCGGGCAGCCGAACGGGACCCGGCCAACGAACGGCTGGTTCTGCGCATGGCGTCGAATCTGATTCTGCAGCGCCAGACGGAGGAGGCCCTGCGCACGGTGGAGGATTTTTTGAAACGGCATCCCGACTCCGAAAACGCCCTCTTGTGGCTGGCCACGTTCTACGGCACCACGGGCGATCACCTCCGCGTCATCCGGTTGTTCGAACAGATGACTCGGCAGTTTCCGGAGAAGCCGCTGGGCTGGCTGCAACTGGCCGCCGCGACCGCCCGGACCGGCGATACCAATGCCGTCGCCCAGATCCTGGAAACCGGCGCCGCCAAATCCCGGCCGCCGACCCCGCTGCGCCAGGAGCTCGTCCGACTGGAACTCAACCGCATGCAATCCACCGACGACCCCGCGGTCCGGCGCGATGCCCGCCGGCGGGCCATTGGCCTTCTGGAGCAGATCGCCGAGGAAGTGCCCGGCGACGTGGAAACCCTCTACGTCCTGGGGGATGTGCTCGTGGAGGACGACCAGTTGGAAGCCGCGGTCCGCATCTACCAGAAAATCGAACGGATCCAGCCTTCCGACCTGGAGGTCAAGCAACGGCTGGCCCGGACGTTTCTGGCCATGGATGACCAGCCCAAAGCCATCGCCGTCCTGGAGAAGCTGGCCCGCGAGGGCCGGGAACCGGGCAGCATGCACTACTATCTCGGCGAACTGTATCTGCAGGCCGGCGACAAGACCAACGCCACGGCCCACTTCCTCACCGCGGTGGAAACCACGCCGACGGATCCCGCCCCGTGGCTGAAACTGGCCGCCATCCAGGCCGAGAAAGACGATGAGGCCGCCATGGCCACCCTCACCCGGGCGCTCGAGGCCATGCCGGGCGACGCCAGACTTCTGGAAGTCCTCGCCCTGGTCCGCATGAACCAGAAGAAATTCTCCGAAGCCGCCGATCTCATGCAGCAAGCCTACGATACCGTTGTGGCAAAGAACCCCGACGACATCCCTTCCCGCCTGTTTTTCTACAACTATGCGGTCATCTGCACCCAGCTGCGGCGCATCCCGGACGCGGCCGGCTGGCTCCGGCGCGCCATGGAACTGGATCCCGACCTGCTGGCGGTCTATCTGCAACGCGCGCTGGCCGGCACCAAGCGGTTCCGAACCAGCGCCACGGAAGTGCTGCGTACGCTGGCCAAGCTGCCCAGCACGGAAGCCGCGGCCATTCACACCCACCTGGCCAGCCTCTATCTTGCCCAGGAGAAATCCGCCCGGGCCGTTGACGCATTCGAAACCGCCCTTGAAGCCGTGCGCGAAGACCCTTTGCAGGCGGGCGTGCTGACGCCCCGTTTCTATTTCTGGTTTGGCGTCGCCCTCGACCAGTCCAAACAGACCGCCCGGGCGGTCGAGATGTTCGAAACCTGCATCAAGCTCAATCCGCAATATGCCGACGCGTTGAACTATCTGGCCTATCTGTGGGCCGTGCGGGGCGAACGTCTGGATGAAGCCCTGCGCCACATCCAGGCCGCGCTGGCCCTGGATTCCGAAAATCCGGCCTACCTCGATACCCTCGGCTGGATCTATTACCAGCAGGGCCGCTATGCCGAAGCCCTGGATCTGCTCGAGCAGGCCGATCAGTTGCGACCTGGCGATCCCGAAATCCTTGAGCACATCGAAAAGGTCCGCGAAAAGCTCCCGCTTGCGCCTTGAGCACTCTGTGGATGGACGGGCCGGCTTGATCAGCCCGCCGGTGCGGGATCCGTCCCGGCGAGATATTCGGCCAGATTCGTATTCCCGTCGCCATCGGAATCGCCATCGGCGGTTTCGCCCAAATGGCCGAAGCACTGCATTTCCCAGGCGTCTGGCAGACCATCGTCATCCACATCGGGAAGCACCACGGCTGCGGGGGCGGAGGCCCAGGCCCCATGATACAGGTTGGTACCCGTCACGGATCCGTCATCGGCATAACTGTACACGTGGAAGACGGCGCGAACGCGCCAGTGAAGCGGCAGGTTCGCGGGCATGGGAGCGGACTGCATGGACCAGACGAGATTCGTACTTGCCGTTTGGGCACGGCAAGCAATCGAGGCAAAGTCCGGCGCCGGGCTGAATTCCCATTCATAGGCCTGGGCTTGTTCCACCGGCATCCAGCAGAACCGGAGGGAAGTCTCCTGCGCCGGATCGCCCTGCACCGCGTGGCCCGCGAGCGGGCTCCACAACAGCCCGAACCGCGCCCGGCACCAGGCGTCCGCCGCTTCGGGAATGAAGTGGGCCTGCTGGAAATTGCTGGTATAGCCCGGGCGGTTGACCAGCAGATCCGAGGAATAGGTCACGATCAGATCGGATTGGAACTCCGGCGCCACGGCCTGCGCGATGTCCTGGGTCATCCAGGTGAGGTTCCAAGTGGCATTGGTTATGCCGTTCGTGACGGTGGGATAGGGATAGGTGTGCACCATCACATAGCTGCCAAAACCCGTGTTGGTGGACGTTGCCGCTTTCAGCCCGGCCAACTGCAGCCGGACTTCGTCTTCCAATCGTTCCGGAGAAGTGCCGTAGGAATTGCCCCGGCCGTTTTCCATGATCAGCCAATCGAGGCCCGGAACCTTGGCCAGCAGATCCAGATTGATGCCCGACTTCATCGACCAGGCACTGGCGGGCGAAATGAGCAACACCGTCCCGCGCCAATGGTCATTGGTCTGATTAAGGTCCTGCAGATCCTGGACATAGCCGTGGATCAGGTTGGCGAAAACGACCTGCCGCCATTCCCACCACTTGGCCCAGTGGTCGGGATCGGTCGTGAACTCAACCCGGTCGGCCAGCGCGTCGTCCAGAACAAGGGTGCAGGGTGCTCCCTCCAGGCCCTCCACCACCCCCGCCGCGATCGGGCTGACGGGGAAGCGGATTTGACTGAAGTCCGGGCCGTATTTCTGGGCCGTGTATTCCCGAAACCAGGCCAATCCGTTGGTGCTGAATGTGGGACTGCTCAAATAGGTGCTGCCCCAGACCGATTGCAGCGCGTTTTCGTTGAAAAAGAGGTAGCTGTATCCGGAGAACCGGGCCAGGTCCTGCTTCCATGCGGAGACGAAGTTGCTGACCGTTGCGCGATCTGCCGGATCGAATTTCGCCTCCCGGCTTGCGCCGGTGAACTGCCACAGGGAATTGGTCAGCACCACCCGCGCCTCGTTCCCTTTCCTCACGACCGCCAGTTGTTCCGCCCGGTGTTGGATGGCCGCCGGAAACTGGCGGCAGATTTTGGCATCCCAGTGGTCTCCGATGCTGCTCAACGCGATATCCAGTCCTTCCTGGTTGCCGACATCGATCGACGTCTGCAGGTGTTCGTCCAGGATATCCCAGAGATTGGGAGAAGAGTCCCCCCAGCCCATCCAGTGGATGCCTCGCTCCGCCGCATCTGCCACCTGGCGGTAGCGGCGGACCATCAGCCGGATCTTCTCAACGGAAATGAATTCTGCGATGTCATCCGGTCCGGTGATCGCCTGGATCAAGACACGCGGCCGGGGGCCGGTCGCGGGCGGTGTTTTCGGCTGTTCCGTGAAGGGCGCGACCGGATGGGTGGCGGCCATCCCGTAGGCCCGGGAATGGACATGACCGGCAACCAGGGTTCCCCGCAGGGGAAATGGCCCGTCGGGCAGGGCGCCGAAACAGGTATGATTGGATTGCACGGATGCCAGCCAGCTGCCCTGGACGAAGGCGGCGTTCCGATAACTGCCGCCGGCTTCCCAGTCATAGGCCGTCAGGCGGGGATTGTTGACGAAGCCCATGGTTTCCCGATAGTCCAGCCCATTGACATACAGCCGCATTTCGGCGCGCCCCGGCTCCCCGTTGAACCCACGCCAACTGGCCGTGATGCGGTTGGTCGCATCGGGCAGCAGGTATCTCCCGGCCACCAAATTCCGGTGCTGGATTTCATGGCGTTCGCCATTCGCGTCGATCAGCAGGAAATTCAGGGTGTCCTGTTCTACGAAGAGGTGAATCTCCCCTCCGGGATTGGGATCATCAAACTTGGCCAGGTATTGCAGGGGTTCGTTCGTGGTCCAAGCATCGGGTACAAACAAGACATCCAATGAACCTTCGGTGGACACCGGGCCGGCCGGCGCGCGCGGATCCAGACCGGCCTGCCATGCGGCCAGGTTATCCATGCCGTCGCCATTGCTATCGCTCTGGGCGTCAAACAGGTCCTGCAACTGCGCCGTTGTCAGGGCAGTTCCATAGAGACGAACATCGTCCAGACGTCCGCGCCAGGCGGAATCGGGGGTGTTGATATGCCCCCGGCCGATCAGGATTTCCGGATTGCCGCCGGGGGCCCAAACGTTGGCCTTCTCGCTCCACAGGGAACCGTCGAGATACAGCCGGGTGGTGGTGCCATCATGACTCAATGCCACATGGGTCCAGCGGCCTCGCCATCGCTGGGCCCACCAATTGGCCATGACTTCCTTGGAGGCATGGGTGGGATGGCCGACCATTCCAAGAATCCGGTTCTGCTCCCGGTTCACTCGCAACATGAATCCCGGCCAATACGACTCGCCGTCCCAGTGAATATCCGAAAAGATGGTCGGATACAACGCCAAGGCATCGGGCTGATGCCACACCCAGGCACAGACCGTAAAGGCGGGACCGGTGATGCCGCCTTCGGCCGGATAAAGGAGTCGCACAAAACTCGTGTTTCCATCCAGCCACAAAGCCGTTCCGTTCACCCCGTTGGTCAAACGCCCCCCCCAGGCGTTCCGCAGTTCCGGCTGGTACCCGGTGCCCGCCGAATTGACGAGGTTGGTCCCGGCCTCCTCGTCAAATCGCAGCCAGCACTTCAGGTCCAGCTCGGCGCCCAGGCCGGAAAGCGGATTGTATCCATGGGCATCTTCCCACCCGTCCGGCAAACCGTCGGCGTCGGTATCCGCTGCCAGAGGATCTGTCCCCCGTTCCTCTTCCCGGCCGTCGTCCAGTCCGTCCGCATCCGTATCGGCCAGGCGCGGATGGGTGCCCAGGTGATATTCCTGAAGGTTGGTCAGTTGGTCCAGATCCGGGTCGCCGTCCGGGCCGCCATCTCCATCGCCCAGGAGAGGATCCAGGCCGACGGTCAATTCCCACGGATCGGGCAGGCCGTCCGCATCCGTATCCGCTGCATTGGGGTTGGTTTCATGAGTCACGATCTCGATGTAATCGCTCAACCCATCCCCATCGCTGTCCGGGTCGAATGGATTCGTGCCGTGGATGAGGACTTCGAGGCCATCGTTGAGTCCGTCGCCGTCCGGGTCGGGATCCAGGGGCGGGGTGCCGTACTCCTGTTCCTGCAGATTCGTCAAGCCATCGTGGTCATCGTCGTCTTCACCGTTGGCCGTCAAGGCACACAACCCGTTTGCCAGTTCCCAGGCGTCCAGCAGGCCATCCGCATCCGTATCGGCCGCCAAGGGATTCGTGCCGTGCTGCTCAACCTCATCGCGATCGCTCAGTTCGTCGCCGTCGGAGTCGGGTTCCCGCGGATTGGTTTTCAATTCCCATTCCCGTCCGTTGACAAGACCGTCCTGGTCGGTATCGGCAACCCAGTCGTTGACCTCGGCCAGTCCGTCCGCATCCAAGGCGTCCCGGAAAATGCGGACATCGTCGATCTTGCCCAGCCAGAAAGACTCCATGGAGTTGACATGGCCGCCGCCAATGCGCATTTCCAGCTGCGAGCAGGCATCGAATCCATCGGCGACATAGGACGAAACGAGCCGGCCTTCCACGAACAGCCGGACGCGCGTGCCGTCGTGCGACATCGCCACGTCCACCCAACGGCCGAGGCATGTCCGGCTCCACTCCGGGGCGGCAACGGTCGCCGGGGACCGGTTGGTGGTTCCGGCGGTACCCACCAACTGATCCTGCGCCCGGAGATAGCGCAGGGAAAATCCCGGCCAGGAATTGGTGGAGTAATACTGTCCGTCGGAAACCACGGTGGGATAATCGGTGGTCACAGCCGGATCCTGCCAGACCACCGCCGTCACGGTAAACGGGGTTCCCGTCACCATCGGTTCGGCCAGCTGCCCGATGGCGACGTAATCATTACGCCCGTCGAAGAACAACGCCCCACCGCCGCGGCCGGCCACCCAATTGCTGGTGACCATGTAGCGCAGGACACCCGGCCAGTTGCTGGAAACCTGATTGGCAACCACGCCGCCTCCGCCTTCATCAAACGTCCAGCGCGCCACCAGTTCCCGGGATAACCCGCCGTCCGACAGCGGATCGAACTGGTTGGCCACTTCCCAGCCATCCGGCAGGCCGTCACTGTCCGTGTCCGCCTTCCAAGGATGACTCCCCATCCGAAATTCCTCCTGATTGGTCAATCCATCTGCATCCGGATCTTCTTGCTCATCCGGCAGGAGCGGGTTCAGGCGGTTGGCCAGTTCCCAGGCGTCGGGCAGATTGTCATTGTCGGAATCCGCGGCATTCGGGTTCGTGCCATGAATCAGCAATTCGACATCATCAGTCAGACCATCCGCATCGGTGTCGGCGTTATCCGGATCACATCCGAACACATATTCCTGCAGATTGTTCAAGCCATCGCCATCGGGATCCTGATCGGCATCGGCAGACGACAGCGGATCCAGCAACCCGGAATGGCGCAGTTCATAGAGATCATCCAGCCCATCCGCGTCCGAATCGACCGGTTGGCTGAGAGGCCGGGACGCCACCTGATAAAACCGTTGGCTGACCGCCGTCACGGCCTTGGTGTCGCGCCATACCAGGGTTCCTTCGACCCCCAGCACCATGCCGGTCAAGCCCCAGGAGGAATCGGCCAGGGAATCCGTAACGCGAACCAGATAGTATTCCGACGTGACCGAGGGAAACACGAGACTGAAATTGAAATTGCTTTCCGTCTGGCTCGAAAGCCACAGATTCCCGACATCCGAAGAGGGCCCGGAGGCCGCCATGCCCAACCAGATCGCCATGCCCCAGCTGGTTGCGCGCCTGACGACGGTCAGCCTCTTGGCGTTCCTGGTTTTTTTGCACCTCGCCATTTACAGACTCATTTCCGAAACGGGATGATTCCGTGGAAGCAACCACAATTCCATGAAATCCGAAAATGCTTCGGTGGGATCTCCTGCCGCCAAATGCGGAAACAAAAACATTATATATTCCTAACTGTTTTTTAATATATCGGCATATTACGGCCTTGTCAATGGCAATATTCATTTGTTTTCCCTTTCCGGTTTATCGGGGGCAATTGGATGTGAGAATATTTATAATATGTTATTTCACAATATATTACATCATAGATCATGGATTCGAATGCGTGCGAATTCCGGCGAAAAAAGCATTGGATTCGAAGAAATAGAATCGAAATAGAAGAAATGACAGGAGTCTGATCCGGAATCCCTGCCCGCCTGAATCAACGGGTGTCAACCCAGTGCGATATGCAGGAATCCGAGCAACACAGAGCAAGCGGTATCAGTCCGCAAGGTGCGTGGCCCCCATGAAACGGGAGTGAAGCCATGCGCGGCCAGCAATTCCAGTTCAGACGGGATCCAGCCGCCCTCGGGACCCACCGCCAGGAGAACCCGGCCGGCGGCCGGCAGCCCGGACAGCCAGTCGATAGGAAAAAACCTGGGGCCCGGCTGGGCGACGAGACGGGCGGCATAGGACTCCAGGCCAGCCAACTCGTCCTCGATGAGCTTCTTGAACCGCCGATGCACGCTGACCTGCGGCAAGCGCGTATCTTGCGCCTGCTGCAATCCCTCCATCAATCCCGCCCGGATCTGCGCCGGTTCCAGAACATGCGAATCAAAATAGCACCGTTCCGTCTTCCAGGCATTGGAGATGAAAATCCTGCCCACCCCCAGCGAAGCCAGCACCGGCCACAGGCGATTCATCACCTTGGGACGCGGCAGCGCCAGCAGCAGATCCACGCGCGGAAGGGACGGAATTCCGCCGTTCAACTCGCATTGCAAACGGATTTCCTGCCCGTCCGCGATCACCGCGGCTGTTCCCTTCGGACCGTCGATCACGCCAACGCGGATGGCTTGGCCCGGTGCCGCCTTGAGCACCTCCCGCACGTGCCGCGCGCGGGCGCCGGATAGGCGTGCGGTGCCATCGGCCTGGATTTCGTCCGGCTCCAACAAAATCAGGTTCATTTCGGAACAGCCCGGACGGCGCGGCAAGCCGTCCCTACCTTTTCCGATCCCCTCATCTCCTCAGCGATCTCTGCGGCAAAGTGCTACCCCATCTGGACGTCGTGCCGGGCTTCAAACGCGGCGATTTCCGCCTCACGCGTCAGGGTGAGGCCGATGGCATCCAGGCCGCTGAGCAGTTTATCCTTCACGTCGGGCGTGATATCGAACCGAAACACACGCTCCTCGGCGGCGTGGACCGTCACCGCCTGCGCGGACAAATCCACCGTGGCCTCGAGGCGGCCTCCCCGGGCGGCATCGAAGATCCACTGCACCTCGTCAGTCGACAGTTCGATCACCAGCAGCCCGTTGCCGTAAGCGTTGTTCCGGAAAATGTCGGCGAAGCCGGGAATGCGCTTCCCCTCGTCCCCGCGCCAGGGAGCGATCACCGCCTTGAACCCGTACTGCCGGACGGCCCAGACGGCGTGCTCGCGGCTGGAACCGCAGCCAAAGTTGTTGCCCGTGACCAGGATCGAGGCGCCCGCGCGCCGCGGATCGTTCAATTCGAACGCCGGATCGGGCAACCCGTCTTTCCGGTAGCGCCAGTCGAAGAACAGGGCCGGCCCGAATCCGGTTCGCTCGATGGATTTCAGGAATTGCTTGGGAATGATCTGGTCGGTATCGACATTGGCGCGCTCCAGCGTCGCCACCACGCCCCGGAATGTCTTGAACGCTTCCATCTCAGTTGCCTCCTGCCAGGAACCGGCGCACATCCACGAAACGACCGGCTACCGCTGCGGCGGCCGCCATGACCGGGCTGACCAGGTGGGTGCGGCCGCCCTGTCCCTGTCGCCCTTCGAAATTGCGATTGGATGTCGACGCCGCCCGCTGCCCCGGCTGGAGCCGGTCCGGATTCATGGCCAGGCACATGCTGCAGCCCGGACTGCGCCATTCGGCCCCGGCCGCCAGGAACACCTTGTCCAGCCCCTCGGCCTCGGCCTGGGCCTTGACCCGAGCCGAGCCCGGCACCACCAGCGTCTGCACGTTTGGGGCGATCTTGCGGCCTTTGAGCACGCCGGCCGCCTCGCGCAGGTCTTCGATTCGCCCGTTGGTACAGCTGCCGATGAACACGACATCCACCGGAATCGAGGTCATCGGCGTGCCCGGCTTCAGGTCCATGTAGGCCAGCGCCTTTTCCACATCGCCCGGCTGCACTGTCGGCACGTCGTGCGGGCCGGGCACAACGCCATCGATGTCCACCACCATGCCCGGGCTGGTGCCCCAGGAGATCTGAGGCGCAAGCCGGGAGGTGTTGATCGTGACTTCGCGGTCAAAAGCCGCTCCGTCGTCGCTGGGCAGGGTTTTCCAGAACGCGATGGATTTCTCCAGGGCAGCCCCGCGGGGGGCATAGGGCTTCTCGCCTCTGGCAATGTATTCAAAGGTTGTGTCATCGGGCCCGATCAGTCCCGCGCGCGCACCCGCCTCGATGGACATGTTGCAGATGGTCATGCGCCCGGACATGGGCAGGGCGCGGATGGCTTCGCCGGCATATTCCAAGACGCTGCCGGTGCCTCCGGCGGTGCCGATCTCGCGGATCAGGCGCAGGATGAAGTCCTTGGCTGTGACTCCGGGACCCGGCCGGCCGGTGAAAGTCGCGCGCATCGCGCGGCTTTTGCGTTGCCACAGGGTTTGCGTGGCCAGCACGTGCTCAACCTCGCTGGTGCCGATGCCGAACGCCAGGGCGCCGAACGCGCCATGGGTCGCGGTATGCGAATCGCCGCATACGATGGTCAGCCCCGGCAGGGTGAGCCCCAGTTCCGGCGCCATGATGTGCACAACGCCGGTGGAAGGATCGCCGATGCCGAACAGGGCCAGGCCGAACTCTGCGCAGTTTTTCTGCAGCGCTTCGATCTGGGCCTTGGCGATCCGGTCCATGATGTTGTGCGGATCCACGGTCGGCACATTGTGATCGATGGTCGCCACGTTCAGCTCCGGCCGGCGCACTTTACGCCCGGCCAGCCGGAGGCCTTCGAACGCCTGGGGGCTGGTCACCTCGTGCACCAGTTGGCGATCCACATAGAGCAGGGTGGCGCCACTGGCTTCTTCCCGGACCACGTGCCGGGCCCACACTTTGTCATACAGGGTTGTCTTCATGTTCGCCCCGGACTATACGGGCCGGGCCCCGTGCCGCGCAAGCCCCGGTCGCCTCCTTATGCAAAAAACCGCTAAAATGCCCTTGCATTCCCGCGGGAAGCCCCGTAGATTGCGCGGCGAGTTTTGCGTGTGCAAAACCGGAAGCGAAGTTCTCCGGCGGTCCTCCGCCGGGGGCAAAAGCGGATTTTCCGGCCGAGAGCAAAGAAGGCTGGAACATGCCACAAGAGAGGAACCCATCATGGTCACCATGACGACCGCCAACGTCCGCCAGGACGTGAGCATCCAGGATCTGCTGGAAGCAGGCCTGCACTTCGGACACCGCACCAAGCGTTGGAATCCCAAGATGCGCAAGTATCTGTTCGGGCAGCGCAACGGCATCTACATCATCGACCTCGAACAGACCCTCGAAGGCCTGCAGCAGGCGCGCCAGTTCATTTACGATACGGTCGCGCGCGGCCGCCAGATTCTGTTCGTGGGCACGAAAAAGCAGGCGCAGGAGTCGCTCCGGGCCATTGCCACCCAGCACAAGCAGCCGTATGTCGTCAACCGCTGGCTTGGCGGCACGCTCACCAACAACGAAACGATCCGCAAGTCCATCGCCCGCATGCGCGAGATCGAGCAAATGGAGAAGGACGGCAGCATCAATGCCTTGCCCAAGAAGGAAGTCGCCCGGCTCCGGCACGAGCTGGTCAAGCTGCAGTACAACCTCAGCGGCATCGCCGACATGGCCGGCAATCCCGGCGCCCTCTTCGTGGTGGACATCAATTGCGAAGCGATCGCGGTGGCCGAAGCCAACCGGCTGAACATCCCGGTCATCGCCCTGGTGGATGCCAACGTGGATCCCGATCCCGTCGACTATCCCATTCCGGCCAACGACGACGCCATCCGCGGCATCAAGCTGATTGCCGAACTGGTGGGCCTTACCATCCAGCAGGCGCAGGTGGAATATTCCAAGGTCGCCGCGGAGGAAGCCCGCAAGCGCGCGGCGGAAGAGGCGGCCGCCGCGGCCCGGGCCAAGGTCGAGAAAGAAGCCCGCGAGAAGGAAAAGGCCGAAAAGGCGGCGGAAGCTGCCCGGCTCAAGGCCGAACGGGAAGCCGCCGCCAAGGCCGCCAAGGCCGAAGCGGAAGCTGCCGCCAAGGCCGCGCCCGTAACGGAAGCCGCTCCGGCGGCCGCCCCGGACGCGGAACCGCCCCCGGCGGAATGAGTCAACCCATCCACCCGGGGGCGCCCCGCGCCCCCCTGTTTACCCGATTGCACAACAAATAAGGATACTACCCATGGCAGAAATCACCGCCTCAATGGTCAAGGAACTACGTGAAGAAACCGGCGTCGGCATGATGGAGTGCAAAAAAGCGCTCGTTGAAGCCAACGGCGACAAAGCCGCCGCCATCAAAATCCTGCGCGAATCCGGCATGGCCATCGCCGCCAAGAAAGCCTCCCGCACCGCCAAACAAGGCATCATCGCCGCGCAGATCGCCGCCGACGCCCAGTCCGGCGTCCTGGTCGAAGTCAACTGCGAAACAGACTTCGTCGCCAAAAACGAAAACTTCAAGGCGTTTGTCGCCGAGCTGCTCCGGGACGCCGCCGGGGCGGCGGACAACCAGCTGGGCGAAATCGCCAAGGCCAAAGTCGATGCCAAGATCGCCGAAATCGGCGAAAACATCATCGCCCGCCGCAACGTCCGCTATCAGGTGCAAGGTCTGGGCGCCATTGCCGGCTACGTCCACCTGGGCGGCAAGCTGGGCGTCATGGTCGAGATCGGCTGCCAGAAACCCGCATCCCTCCAGAATCCGGCTGTCCAGGCGATGCTGGCGGATCTGACGCTGCACATCACGGCCGTCAACCCCGTCTGCATCACCCGCGACCAGGTGCCGGCGGAGACCGTCCAGGCCGAAAAGGACATCTACGCCAAGCAGGTTGCAGGCAAGCCCGCCAACATCATCGACAAGATCGTGGCCGGCAAGCTGGAGAAGTACTACGGCCAGATCTGCCTGCTGGAACAGGCGTTCGTGAAGGACCAGGACAAGACCGTGGGCGCCGTTCTCGCCGAGACGGGCAAGGCGGCCGGCGACGAATTCACCATTCGCCGCTTCGTCCGCTGGCAACTGGGCGCCTGATCCCCCCTGACGGAAACAGGCGGCGGACCAACCCGGTCCGCCGCCTTTAACTCTGGCCCCGATTCCTTCCGCCCGGCTCCGGGCGGCGGAGAACCTAACGGTTCACCACGGCGTTGCCAATGCCGCGATCGTCCAGATCGATCAGTTGCCGCGCGGCCAGTTCGGCGGCCTTGCAGTTTGCTTCGCGGGTGCTGGCCCCCAGGTGCGGCACCATGATGTCGGCGATGTCCGCCACGCTCTTGGGCCCTTCTTCGTCCTTGGGATAGACATCGTTGAGGAAGCGGATCTTCTTTTCGGCCTTGAGGGCGCGCAGATCGTCTTCGTTCACGATGCCGGCGCGGGCGCAGTTGATCAGCACAGCGCCCGGTTTCATCCGGCCGAGCAGGTCCCGGTTGACCATGCCCTTGGTCTCCGCGTTCTCCGGCAAATGCAAGGTCACGTAGTCCGACCGGGCGAACAGATCGGTCAACGCCGCCAGTTCCACGCCCAGGGCCTGCGCCTGTTCGGGCTTGACGTTCGGATCGTAGCCCAGCAGTTTCGGCTCGAAGCCAGACAACCGCTTGGCCACCAGCCGGCCGATGTAGCCCAGGCCCACGATGCCGATCGTCTTGCCGGTGATTTCAGTGCCCATGAAGGTGGTCTTCTCCCACTTGCCGGCGCGGCAGGAAGGGTCGGCGGCAATCAGATGGCGCGCGTCGGCCAGCATCAGGGCAATGACCTCCTCGGCCACGCCGTTGGAGTTGGCGCCGGGGGTGTTCATCACGTCCACGCCCTTCGCCCGGGCGTGCTGGATGTCGATTGTGTTGTAGCCGGCTCCGGCGCGAATGATCACCTTGAGCGCGGGCGCCGCGTCGATGATTTCCGCCGTGATTTTCTCGCTCCGCACGATGAGGGCGTGCAGATCGGCATTCTCGCGCGCGAACTGGAGAATGTCGCACTTGGGAATCTGCACCACCGTGTAGCCGCCATGAGCCTCCAGGATGTCCTTGGCCACGGAATCCAACGCCGTCGGAATCAATACCTTTTTCATCGTTTTCCCTTTCGTCGTGTCAAAACCGGTATGGAATGCAGGCACTGTATCCCGCCCGGCGGACGCGCGCAAGCCCTTCCCCGCCTGCCGCCTTCCCGCCGCTTGCATTCCGGCCGAAACCTCTTATTATCCCGGTTTGCGCCTTGTGGGACGCACCCGCGGCGCATCAAGACAAGGATCTGCTGATGAAAATCGTGCTGGCATACTCGGGCGGACTGGACACCACCGTCATCCTCCAATGGCTCAAAGAACACTATCAGGCCGAAATCATCGCCTTCGCCGCCGACGTAGGCCAGGGCGAAGAACTCAAGGGCCTGCGGCGGAAAGCGCTGGCGACCGGCGCCCGCAAGGTATACATCGACGACCTGCAGGCCGAATTCGCCCGCGATTTCATCTATCCCATGCTCCGGGCCAACGCCATCTACGAGGGCCAGTACTTTCTCGGCACCGCCATCGCCCGGCCGTTGATCGCCAAGCGCATGGTCGAGATCGCGCGGAAGGAAGGCGCGGACGCCATCGCTCACGGCGCAACGGGCAAGGGCAATGACCAGGTGCGGTTCGAACTGACCGCGGCGGCCTTGCATCCCGATCTGCAGGTCATCGCGCCGTGGCGCCTCGACGACTATCGCCGCCAGTTCCCCGGCCGCCGGGAAATGATCGCCTACTGCGCCAAGCACCGCATCCCGGTGCAGGCCTCCGCCAAGAAGCCGTATTCGATGGACCGCAACCTCCTGCACATCTCCTACGAAGCGGGCATTCTCGAAGATCCCTGGTTCGATGCCTTCGCCCCCGGCAACAAGGACATGTTCCGCCTGACGCGCGATCCCGCCGACGCGCCCGACCGGGCCCAGATCGTCGAGCTGGAATTCCGGCGGGGCGACTGCGTGGCCGTCAACGGCCAGAAGCTCTCGCCGCTCGAGGTCATGCGCAAGCTCAATGCCTTGGCCGGCCGGCACGGCGTCGGCCGAGTGGACATGGTCGAGAACCGGTTTGTCGGCATGAAGAGCCGCGGCGTCTACGAAACGCCCGGCGGTACCATTCTGCAGTTCGCCCATCGCCAGATGGAGTCGCTGACGATGGACCGCGAAACCATGCATCTGCGCGATGGATTCATCCCGCGCTATGCCGAGATGATCTATAACGGATTCTGGTTTTCCCCCGAGCGCCTCGCCTTGCAGGCCCTGATCGAGGAAACGCAGCGGAATGTCACCGGCACCGTCCGCGTGAAGCTCTATAAGGGGGGCCTGTACGTCGCCGGCCGCAAGAGCCCCGTGTCGCTCTACAACCCCCGCCTCGCCACGATGGACGCCGATCCCACCCAGGCCTACAATCAGAACGACGCCACCGGCTTCATCCGGCTCAACGCCCTGCGTCTCAAGGTGGCCGCCAAGGTCCGGCGCAAACGGTGATCGCCGGCCCGCCCCTGCAACCCGCCCGTGATGGAAGGAAATGACGTGAGCATCCACCCCGCCCCGCCCTCGAAGACCACCGCCGCCCTCCTGCTGGCCCTCCTCGCCGGACTGGCAGCCGGTCCGGCGCCCGCCGCCCTCACCGATCCCGCCCAGATCACCACCGAGGCCTATGTGAACCTCGTCCAAGGCGACCAGAGCCTCGACGCCGGTCGCTTGGAAGAATCCCTGGCGTTGTACAAAACCGCCCGTGACTATTACCTCCAACTCTCCCGGGATTTTCCGGACTGGGAACCGCGCGTCATTCAATACCGCCTGACTTATTGCGAAAACCAGATCATCGATGTTGAACGCCGCTTGACCCAGGGCGGGCCGCAGGTGCCGCCGCCAGCCGCGCCGCCGGCCACTGAGCCCCCGGCTCCCGCCGCGGCCCCCCAACCGGCCGGCCCGGGCGCCGCCGAGCCCTCGGTCGAAATCGACTATCTCAAAAGCCGCATTGCCAGCCTGGAAACCGAATTGGCTGAATTCGATACCCTCCAGGAGGAATGGGAGGCCCTCTCCGCTGCTCATGCCCGCCTGCAGCAGGAACTCGTAGCCGCCAACCAGCGGCTCGATGCCGCCGCCGGCCAGGATCAAACCGCCCTCGCAGAGCTGCGCGCCGAACTGGCGGCTAAAGACGAACAAATCCGAACTCTGCAGGCGGATGCTGAGGTGGCCCGGCAGCGCGAACAGGCTATCCGCGAATTGGAAGCCAAGGTTGGCGAACTGACCGTCCGGAATGAGCGCCTCCAACAGGAAGTCACAACCCTTGATGAGGAACTTGATGACGCCGAACAACGCGCGGACCAGGCCGAAGAACAACTGCGGCTGGCGACATCCCGCGCACACCAGGCACAGGCCGACCTGGAACCGGTCCGCGCAGCCCAGGACACCGCCCGGCCGGATCCGGCCCCATTCGCCACTCGGGCACCGCAAGCCTCCCCGCCCATGCCTGCACCCGATGTGGCCGCTCCAAAAGCTTTGCCGGAGCAGCAGCCGGAGGCCGCCGCCGCAGTCTCCCCGGCCCCTTCGCCCGCCACCGCTGCCCCCTTGCCGGTGCCGGATCATCTGTCTCCCGCGGAATTCATCCGCCAATTGCTGAAGGACGGCCGCAATGATGTCGCGCTGGCCACCGTCCGGCAGGCCCGCCAACCCGCGCCGGATGACATGAACCTGACGCTTCTCGAAGGCGTCGCGCTGATCCGCCTGCAGCGTTATGCCGAGGCCGCCGCCATGCTGGTGGAACTGGCCCGCCACAACCCCAAGAACGCGGAAATCCATGCCACCCTGGGTGCCGCCATGATGGGCGCCGGCTTCTATGAAGAAGCCCGCGAAACCCTCCAAATGGCCATCAAGCTCGACAAACAGCTCCCCGAATGCCTGTACAACCTGGCTCAACTCCATGCCTTCATCGATCCCATCGACCTGAAGGCCGCCCGCCGCTTCTATAAGCAAGCCCTGAACCTCGGGCTTGCCGTCGATCCCCAGCTCGAAGCCGTGTTGAAGTAGGAACACCGGATACCGGGAGCTGGGAGCCAGGCCCGGCCCCTCGGGGGTGGATGACGGGTTGGGAGTATCCCTGGCCCGGCCGCTCGTGCTATTCTTTCCGACGCCATGAGAATCGCCACTTTCAATTGCAACTCCATCCGTTCGCGCCTCGATGCCGTCCTGCGCTGGCTGGCCGACAACTCCCCCGACATTCTGTGCCTCCAGGAAACGAAGGTCCAGGATGCCGAATTTCCCGCCGACGCATTCCGCCTCGCCGGCTGGCAAATCGCCTTCCGAGGAGAAAAGTCCTACAACGGGGTGGCCATCGTTTCCCGCCGGAAAGCCGACGAAGTGTCCTTCGGGCTGGATTCGGAACCCGCAGACGCGCCCCGGCTGGTTCACGCCCGCTTTGGCAAGCTTCATGTCGTCAACACCTACGTGCCCCAGGGCCGCGAAATCGAACACGCCATGTACGCCTACAAACTGGCATGGTTCGCGCGCCTCAAAACATACTTTCAGAAGCGGTTCACCACCGCCACGCCGCTGCTGTGGTGCGGCGATCTGAATGTCGCCCGCCACCCCATCGATGTCTCCAACCCCGAGACGAAGACCCATCATGTCTGCTACCACCAGGCCGTCCGCGACGCCTTCGAAGACATCCTGGCGTTTGGCTTCACCGACCTCTTCCGCCGACACAACCCGGATCTGGTGGACTACTCGTTCTACGACTACCGCGCGCCGTTCAACCCGGACCAGAAACGCGGCTGGCGCATCGACTACGTCCTGGCCACCCCGCCCCTCGCCAGCAAATCCGCGGCCGCCGCCATCGATCTCGCGCCCCGCACCCGGCCCAAGCCTTCCGATCACTGCCCGCTATATGCAGATATCAAGGAATGAAGAGTGAGGGTTCAGGATTCAGGGTTCAGGTGGGCGGTCAGAAGTCAGAGGCCAGATTCAGAATCCCGTGATTTGAAAATACTTCATTGATGTCTGCTCCCGTTCCATCTGCGCCGCTTGATATTCTGCACACCCTGCGGGCCAAGGGTCATGAAGCATATTTGGTCGGCGGTTGCGTCCGCGACCTCCTGCTGGGCCGTGAACCCCAGGACTGGGATGTCGCCACCGATGCCCGGCCCGAACAGATCGAGGCGCTCTTTCCCAAGACCCTCGCCGTCGGCAAGGCGTTCGGCATCATTACCGTCGTGCCCGACGTAGGCCAACCCGTCGAAGTCGCCAGCTATCGCGCCGACTCGCCTTACGCCGACGGGCGCCGTCCCGAAACCGTCACGTTCACCGACGCCCGCGCAGACGCCCTCCGCCGCGACTTCACCGTCAACGCGCTGTTCCTCGATCCGGATACCGGGGAAATCCGAGATTTCGTCCACGGGCGGGCGGATTTGGAGGCCCGGATCATCCGCGCCATCGGCGACCCGGCCCGGCGTTTTGCCGAGGACCACCTGCGCCTGCTGCGGGCGGTCCGGTTCGCCGCCACCCTCGGCTGTGCCCTCGAACCGGCCACCTTCACCGCGATCCAACAACTGGCCCCGCAGATCCGCCGCATCAGCGCCGAACGCATCCGCGATGAACTGTTCCGCCTGCTGACCGAATCGCCCCAGGCTGGACAAGCCCTCCAACTCCTGCGCGATTCCGGACTTTTGAAGGAAATCCTGCCCGAGGTCGAGGGCATGGCCGGCGTCGAACAGCCGCCCGAGTTCCATCCCGAAGGCGATGTCTTCACCCATACGAAGCTCATGCTCAACGCCCTGCCGCCCCGCCCTTCGCTGCGCCTGGCGCTGGCCGTCCTGCTGCACGATGTCGGCAAACCGTCCACCGCCCAGTACACCACCCTGCCCGATGGCACGCAACGTTGGCGCTTTGAAAACCATGCGGCCATCGGGGCCGACATCGCCCGCGCCATCCTCGAACGCCTCCGCGCGCCGACCGACCTGATCAACGATGTCTGCGCCATCATTGCCGGCCACATGCGCCTGGCCGACGCACCCCGGATGCGGACCTCCAAACTGCGCCGCCTGCTCGGCGGGCCGACCTTCCCCGACGAACTCGAACTGCACCGGCTCGATTGCGAATCTTCCCACGCGCTGCTGGATGTTTATGATTTCCTGAAAGCCAAGCAGGCCGAATTCGCCGCAGAGCCCGTCCTGCCCCCGCCGCTCGTCACCGGCCGCGACCTCATCGCCCTCGGCCACGTGCCCGGCCCTCCTTTCGCGAAATACCTGCGGGCGTGCTATGACCGCCAGCTCGAAGGCGAAACCGACAAGGCCGCCCTCCTCGCCGCCGTGCCCCCGCCGCCGGCCGCCCGCTGATTCCCCGCACCCCCGCCGGGTTTTCGCGCTTTTCCGGAACTTCCCCGGATGCTAGATTGTCTGTCTGATTGCGCCGACCCCCCAACCGGATCTGTCCATGAAAAAACTGCTTTCCGCCAACCAAGCCATCGCCTGGGCCGCCAATCGCGCCGGCTGCCGCGTAGCCGCCGCCTATCCCGGCACGCCCTCCACCGAAATCCTCGAAAACATCGTCCAGTTCAAGGACGTGATCAACTGCGAGTGGTCGGTCAATGAGAAAGTTGCCCTTGAAATCGGCATCGGCGCCTCGCTGGCGGGCGTGCGCGCACTGGTGGCCATGAAGCACGTCGGTCTGAACGTGGCCATGGACGCGCTGATGACCTTCACCCACATCGGGGCCATCGGCGGCCTGGTGCTGGTCAACGCCGACGACCCCAGCATGCACTCCTCGCAGAACGAACAGGACAACCGTTCGCTGGCGAAATTCGCCCGCTGCCTGTTGTTTGAGCCCGCCGACTCGCAGGAAGCCTACGACATGGTCGTGGCCGGCTTTGAATTGAGCGAACAACACCAGGTGCCCGTCATCGTCCGCATCACCACCCGCACCGCGCACACCTCCACCATCGTGGACCTCGGAGCCGGCGAACGGATCGAAGCGCCCGCCATCCCCTACGTCAAGAACGCCCAACGCAACGTCGCCATGCCCGCCCACGGCCGGCTGATGCGCTTTGCCGTCGAGAAGCGCACTGCCGCCCTGCGCGCCTTGACGGAAGAATCCCCCTTCAACCGCGCCGAGGCGGGCACGGGCGACCTGGGCATCGTGGCCGCCGGGGTGGCCTACCAGTACGTAAAGGAAATCTTTCCGGACGCGCCGGTTTTCAAGGTGGGGCTCTCCTTTCCCCCGCCTATCGAAAAGATCCGCGCCTTCGCGGCGGGCGTGAAGCGCCTGGTGGTGATCGAGGAATCCGATCCCGTGCTGGCCGACCAGATCCGCGCCGCGGGCATACCCGTCATGGAGCCGCACATGGAATTGCACATGATGGAGCTGAATCCGGCGCGACTGGCCGCGCTGCGCGCCGAACTGCTGGGCACGCCCGCGCCGGAAACGCCCAAGCCCGAAGCAGGCATTCCCGTGCGGCCCCCGGTGCTGTGCTCCGGCTGCTCCCATCGCGGCCCGTTTTACATCCTCGGCAAGCTCAAGGCCACGGTCTGCGGCGACATCGGCTGTTACACCCTCGGCTCGGCCCCGCCGCTGTCCGCAATGGATACCTGCGTATGCATGGGCGCGGCCATCCCCGTCGCCATCGGCATGCGCAAGGCCGGGCTTGCCAACCGGCGCATCGCGGCGGTCATGGGTGACTCCACCTTCTTCCACGCCGGCATGACCGGCCTGCTCGATGTGGCCTATAACAACATTCCCATCACCGTCATGGTCTTCGACAACCGCATCACCGCCATGACCGGCCACCAGGAAAATCCCGGCAGCGGCCACACCCTGACCGGCGAGACCGCCCCGGCGGCGCGGGTGGCCGACATCGCCCGAGCCTTTGGAATCCAACGGGTCCATGAAGTCGAGCCCTACGACCTCGCCCGTCTGGAGCAGGTGTTCACGGAATGCCTCGACAGCGGCGAACCCGCCGTCGTGGTCGTCCGCGGCCCCTGCGTGCTGCATGAAAAATGGGCCGGCAAGTTCATCAACGCCGTGGATGCGGACCAATGCACCGCGTGCGGCGCCTGCTTCCGCCTCGGCTGCCCCGCCATCGTCCGCGGTGAACCCAAGGATCCCGAAGGCAAGCGGTTCAAGTCGCGGATCGATCCCCAGTTTTGCACTGGCTGCAACCTGTGCGCCCAGGTTTGCCGGTTCGGCGCCATCGCCCCGGCCCAAGGAAGGAATGCGTCATGACTCCCCTCGCGTCTCTGTTCAACGTCTCCCTGGTCGGTGTTGGCGGGCAGGGCATTGTGCTCACCTCCGACCTCCTCGCGCTGGCCGCCGTGCAGGCGGGCTGCGATGTCAAGAAGTCCGAAATCCACGGCATGTCGCAGCGCGGCGGCTCGGTGATCAGCCAGGTCCGCTTCGGCGCGAAGGTGTTCTCCCCCATCATTCCCGACGGCCAGTCCGACGTGCTCGTGTCCTTCGAGCGCACCGAAGCCCTGCGCTGGGCCCATCTGGCCAAGCCCGGTGCGCGGATCCTGGTCAACGACATGGAGCGCATTCCGGTCACCGTTTCCAGTGGCCTGCAGGCCCCGCTGCGGGACGCGGATCAACGCCTGGCCGCCTATCCCGGCCTGATGCTCCTGGCCGCCAATCCGCTGGCCGAGCAGGCCGGCAACCTGCGCACCGCCAATGTAGTGCTCATGGGGGCGCTCTCGACGCTGATCCCGTTCGCCGAAGCGCACTGGCAGGCCGCCATGCGCGAACGCATCCCCGCCCGGTTGCTCGAGGTGAATCTCCGCGCCTTCGCCCTCGGCCGCCACGCCGTCGGGGTCAGCCCTTAAGACTTAAGAGATCCATATACTGATCCGCAACCCTGGCTAACCGCATGAAATCAAAAATCCGGCTCATGAATCTGGTGGTTTCCTGCACCTTGATTCTCCTGGCAATCGGCGCGACGCTGGTGGTGCTGGGCGTGTTCAACGCCCTGCTCAACTGGGATATTTTCGGTCCGCGGCTGGAAGCCGTGCTCTACGGCTTGTTCGGCTCGTGCATGGCGCTGGCGGCCTTTGGGACCGCCATGACCATCATCCTCGCCCTGCAGGAATCCGTGCGAGACTTCAAGAAATTCGTCCAGGCCCGCACGAACCAGGCCGAAATTCCCGACGCTCCGAAACGGGCCTATGCCGCCCGCATGATGTCCCTTCTTCTGGCCATGGTCGGTCTGATTGCCCTGTGCAACGGCATCAACTACGTCGTATTGGCGAAGCGCTGCGCGGTGTTCAAGCAATTGGCGGCCGAGCAGGTCGGCAATTTCCAGGACAAGATCGCGGGACTTGTCGCCGGTTTCCAGGCTCCGCCGCGGGACCACGTGCCGCGGGATCTCTACGAGGTCCTTCGTTCCGTGAGCAGTCTCGCATTCGTCCAGACCGCCACGCTGTACCTGCCCGATCCGGAGGAGGGCGGCGCGATGTGGGGTTATACCGCCTGGCGCAACAGCTACAGTAACGAGGATGGTTTTGCGCGCTTCTACGTCGCCAAGGACTTTGAGCGGGCGATGCGCCAGGCGGTGGACGGAGATCCTGCGGACCTGGAGGACATCAACCGCCGCAACGAATTCATCTGGTACCGAACCCTGGCGGGCCCGGCGGGACGGCCCGCCTCCGTGATTCGCATAGACGGCAACCCCCGCCACAGCTTCCGCGAATACCGCCTGGGCCAATAACCTGCCGTGCCCGCGGGTGCCGACGTGATTCGTTTCATTCTCAAGTCACTGGGCTGGATCGCCGGAGCGCTGCTGGTCTGGCTGCTGCTGCTGGGAATCGTCATTTGGAACTACGGACGGCAGGACCAGGCCGCCCCCGCCGATTGCGCCATTGTGCTGGGCGCGGCCGCCTACGGCGCCCGCCCCTCCCCGGTCTTCGAAGAACGCATCCGCCACGGGCTTGCCCTTTACCGAACCGGCCTTGTCTCCAAACTCATCTTTACGGGCGGCTACGGCGATGGCGCGTCGCATGCGGAGAGCGAAGTGGCCGCCGCCTATGCCCGGCGCCACGGCGTGCCGGAGGCGGATATCCTGATCGAGACCCGGTCCCGCACTACCCAGCAGAACCTGACCGAGGCGCGGGCCCTGATGAAGGCGCAGGGGCTGCGCACGGCGATTCTCGTCAGCGATCCCTTGCACATGCGCCGCGCCATGTGGATGGCCCGCGACCTCGACATCCCCGCCGTCTCCTCGCCCACGCCCACCTCCCGCTACCGCTCGCTGAAGACCAAATGGCGCTTTCTGCGCCGCGAACTGCATTACTGGCACGTCTATCTGTTCACCGGAACCTGATCTGGTCCGTTCCGCTCGCACACAAAAAGAAACCCCGGGCGGGAGCGTCCGGGGTCTTGTCGTCGCGCCGGGGCGACGGTCATTCCGTCTGGATGGGCACGGTCTTGCGTTTGGCCTGCTCTTCCGGGCGTTTGGGCGCGGTGAAGGACAGCACGCCTTTCTTGAACTTGGCGGTGGCCTTCGCAGCATCCACGCCGGCGGGCAGATCAATGACGCGGTGGAACGCGCCCCAGGACTGTTCCCGGCGGAACCAGTTTTTGCCCTTCTCCTCCTGTTCGCATTTCTTCTCGCCCCGGAGAGTCAAGACGTCATCCTGCAGCTCCACGGAGATGTCCTTCTCGTCCATCCCCGGCAGCTCGGCCGACACCTTGACTTCCGTGTCGGTTTCGGAAACATCCACGCGCGGACAGAACACCGTCGGGGCCCATTCGGGCACCCGTTCGGTTTCCGCCAGCGGGAAATCGCCGAAGAAGTCGTCGAACAGCCGGTTCATCTGCCGCTGGAAATCCCGGAAGGGATCGATGTCTTCCTTGCGGGCGGGCACATGCTTGCGACCGATACGGGGGATCAGGTTTTTCATGCTCATGTTTGCGCCTCCTTCCTTTTTTTTGTTGGCAGCGGGTTGTGAGTCGTCAAACGCGGACCGGTCAACCGGTGATCTGGATCTTCCGGGGTTTGACTTCCTCCTTCTTGGGGATGGACACGCTCAGCACGCCGTTCTTCACGCGGGCCTGTATGCGGTCGGGATCCACGGCGTCCGGCAGGGTGAAATCGCGGCGGTAGCGGCCGCAACCGAACTCCTGACCGAGCGTCTCGCAGCCCTCCGGCCGCGCGGGGCGGCTCCAGCCTTCGAGGGTCAGCACCCGGTTCTGGACCGTGGCTTCGACGGACTTCTCGTCAACGCCGGGCATGTCAGCCACAACGGTGAACTTTTCCGCATCTTCTCGGATATCCACGCGCGGCACAAAGACCGGCTCGTTTTCCGGCGTCTGGACCGGATCATTCTTCTGGATGGTTTTCTGATCGTTCATGGGGATATGCCTCCTTTCAGGTCGCTTCGATGGCGATCTTGCGGGGTTTCTCCTCCTCCGCCCTCGGCAGGGAGATACGGAGCAGGCCGTTTTTGAATGTCGCCTTTACGGCGCCTGGATTGGCGCGGAAGGGCAGTTGCAGCGTGCGCTGGAATTCACCGGCGGGCCGCTCGCGTCGCAGAACAGTCTCGCCTGCGGCCGGATCCTCGGCATTCACCTTGCCGTGCAACGTCAGCATGTCACCGTCCACGGAGATTTCGACGTCCTTGGGGTCCACGCCCGGCATCTCGGCGTCGATGACCAGGCCATCCGCCGACGACCAGACATTCATGGGCGGATAGACCGCCCGCAGGCGGCGACCAAACCTTGGGGCCTCCGGAGCGGATAAAATCCGGTTCATGTCTTCTTGAAGCGATTCCAATTCGTCGAAGATCGTCCAGGGACTCCGCGGTCCAATTGTCAAGAGTTCCAACATGGCTTCTGCTCTCCTTTCTTACCAGTGTTAGTATACTTCAATCTTTTTGAAAGCACAACCCGTGCCAAATAGAAACTAAAAACAATGCTATTCATATATCTTATTGCATATCATCATATTATCGAAATTGTCGGACTGAAATACGCTTCATATTCTATATAATATATGCGCCATATTGACACACCGCGAAGAAATGCAAATGCAATAATGTCCCATAATCCCATGCGACGATTGCACCCTCTGTGCGAGCGGATTTCCTGGAGCCTGAATCCAAACTGATTTATGGAGTTTATAAACTCCATAATTGGGGTCCGCAGAAGCAGGGTCAGGCCTGTAGTGTTATATACAGTCGGGAGAAAGTGATGGCCTGCAGTTGTCTGGTTAGAGTGGGAAATCGGCGCCGTAGGGCAACGGGACGTTGTGACGGATCGACAAGTCGCGGATTTCCCGCAGGGTATCGTCGCGGCCGCTGGTCAGATGGTCGTTGATGAGCTTATAGATTTTCTGGGCGACCCATTCGCGGCGGAGGCCTTCGCCGCCATCTTCGGCTTCTTCAAGATCGATCGCAAAGACCATGTCGCGTTTGGCGGGACCGGATTCGCCGACAATCTGCAGCACGGCGGATTTCTGATCGGCGGGGCAGCGGCCGACGAGGCGCAGGGGCCGGTCGAGATAGAGGTGCGTGAGGGTGCGGGGATAAACTTCGGCCGCGGAATCCGACGAGAAGCGGTACGCGAGGTTGGCGAGAACAGGCCGGGACAATTCACGGGCTGCGCGGCGTACGGCATCGGGAATCTGTTCGCGCAGGGGCATGATCCAGGAGCCGCCCCGGTTGTTGTGGCCGAGCAGGTCGAGCAGGAAGGTATTGACCCGGTCCCCCGCCCCGACCGTGAAGATCGATACCTTGCCCTGATTGGCCTTGCTGAAGCGGGCGATGATATCGGAACTGTCGATCGTGCCCATAGTCGGCCGCCCATCGGTCATCAGCACCACGACCATGGGCCGGTCCGGCCGGCGGGGAATCCGGAGCACCTGCTGCAGGGGAGAAAAGAGGTCGGTCTGGCCGCGCGCCCGCAGCTCCTCCACAAACTGCGCGGCCGCCTGCAGCGTATCGGCGGTGACCGGCTGCCAGTCCTTGAAACAGAGCTCCGGCGACTCGCTGTAGCGCATCAGATTGAGGCGATCCGCGGTGGTGAGGGTGCGCAGGTATTCGATCAGGCCGGCCTTGAAGAAATCCAGCTTGGTGCGGGTGATGCTCTCGGAGGAATCCTGAACCAGGAGGACATCCTTGGGCAGCACGGGCAGCGCTTCAACCCCCGCGCGGCTGATGGCCAGTTCAAAATAAAGCGCGTTTTCGCTGGCGGCCTTGTAGGTGGAAACCGCCACGGACAGGAAGCGCTCGATCGGCTCCACGTCGGTCACGTCGGCGATTGTTTCATCCAGCATCCGGCCCTGGGCGGCCTGGCGTTCGGCCTCGGCGGGGGCGTTTCGGTCGGCGGCGGCCAGCATGGCGGCGGCCGGCGGCTGGGCGGCCGACAGCACATCCAGGGGGCGAATGGAGGCATCGCCGGGGCGATCGCCGGCGGCGGCCGCCGCAGCGGCGATCGCGGCCTCATCGGCGGGCAGGCTGATATCGGGCGCGCCGGAACGGCGTGCCAAGGCCGGTTCAATGCGGCGTGGCAGGGCGGCCAGTTCGTCCGCCGCCGCCTTGTGCTCGATTTGGAGGATCTCCTGGCGAAGATCCAGGGAGGCGGCCGCCGCGGAGGAAGCCGGCGGGGGCACCGCGGCCTCGGCGGGCGGCGGCGGCGTGAATTCCAGCTCCTCGGCCCCGGCACGCAGGTTTTCCAACAACTCTTCCTGCAAGGGAGCGACCTCGGCAAACGCCTCGGGATTCTCCGGCCGGAATTTTTCGGGTTGCAGGAAGCCGGCGAGATCGGGCACGGGACGCACTTCGCCCATGACCAGGGGCCGGCGCGGGACGGTGCTGGGCCAGGCCCCGGGCCTCCGCATGGGAATCACCGGGAACTGGAACAGCAGCACCGCGTGCAGGGCGAGCGAAACGGCCAGCGTGGCGGCGAACAGCCCGGCCCGCAGCCAAGGCTGCCGTGCTTCGCGCCCCGTCGGGATCTGCCTGCCGATCGCGGCCATGTCCCCCATTATCCCTGCAGGGTCATCAGGAATTCAAGGTTGGTCTTTGTTTTTTTCAGGCGCCCAATGAGCAGTTCCATAGCTTCGACGGGAGGCACGCCATTGAGGGCCTTGCGTAAAATCCAGACGCGGCTGAGCTCGTCGGGATGCATGAGCAGCTCCTCCTTGCGGGTGCCGGATTTCTCGATGTTGATGGCCGGGAAGATGCGCTTGTCCACCAGGTAGCGGTCCAAACAGATCTCCATGTTGCCCGTGCCCTTGAATTCCTCGAAGATGACCTCATCCATGCGGCTGCCGGTGTCGACCAGCGCGGTGGCGATGATGGTCAGGCTGCCGCCGCCCTCGATGTTGCGGGCGGCGCCGAAGAAGCGCTTGGGCTTGTGCAGGGCGTTGGCATCCACGCCGCCCGAGAGGATCTTGCCGCTGTGCGGCTGGAGGGTGTTGTAGGCCCGCGCCAGGCGCGTGATCGAGTCGAGCAGGATCACGACATGCTTGCCGGCCTCGACCTGGCGTTTGGCCATCTCGATCACGATGTCGGCGATCTGCACATGGCGTTCCGGCGGCTCGTCGAAGGTGGAAGCGATGACCTCGGCCTTTGTGTTGCGTTCCATGTCCGTGACTTCCTCGGGACGTTCGTCGATCAGCAGGATGATCAGCTTCACCTCCGGGTTGTTCTCGGAGATGCTGTTGGCCATCATCTGCATCAGGACGGTCTTGCCGGTGCGCGGCGGGGCCACGATGAGCCCGCGCTGGCCCTTGCCGATGGGCGTGAGCAGGTCCATGACCCGCATGTTGACGTTGTTCTGGCTCTTGGTCTCGAGCACCAGCCGCTGATTGGGAAACAGCGGTGTCAGGTTTTCGAAGGGGATGATGCCGCGCTGGCCCTCGGGCGGGCCGTCGTTGATGCTGTTGACCTTCTGGAGGGCGAAAAACCGCTCCTTGTCCTTGGGCGAGCGAATCTCGCCCTCGACCAGATCGCCGGTACGCAGGGCAAAGCGGCGGACCTGCGAGGGCGACACATAGATGTCGTCGGGGCACGGCAGGTAGTCGTTGTTGGGTGAGCGCAGGAATCCGAAGTTGTCGGGCAGGATTTCCAGCACGCCGCGGACGAACATGGTGCCGTTGCAACGGGCGTTAGCCTTGAGGATTTCAAAGATCAGCTCGTGCTTCTTGAGGGCGCCGAGATCCACGAGCTGATAGCTGTCGGCCAGTTCCTTGAGCTGGGGCACGGTGAGCTGCTGCAGTTCGTTGAGCTTGAGCACGCGGGCCATCTTGGCGCGTTCCGCGGCGGCGGCTTCGGCGGCGGCGCGCTGGGCGGCGATCTGGGCGGCGCGGGCGGCCTCCTCTTCGGGGGTCAGGGGCGTCCGGGGCCGGTTGTCGTGAAAGGGCTGGCCGCCGTGGCGCCGGTCGCGGTTGCGGTCGAAATGACGATCATGGCGACCGCCCTGGTGTTGCGGATAGGGCGGCCGGTTGAAGCCTCCGTTCGGATAGGGCCCGCGGGGGCCTGGCGCGGCCGCGGCGGGAGAAGCGGGTGGGGCAGGCGGCGGGGCGGTCTCGTCTGCGCGCGGCGTTTCCGGCGCCGTCACGGGGGGGGCGTTGCCATTGATTTCCGGGGGAGTCGGCGGGGCCTGCGGAGGAGTCGGGTCGGCGGCCGGGCCACCCGAACCCGGACGGTATTCTTCGCCATCGGCAATGGTGGTATCCAGCAGGGAGGACGGCAAGGGCATGTCGGCGCGTTTCTTCGGATCGGCTTCTGGATTCTTGCGGGGGCGGCCGCGGCGGGCGCCGGCGGCGGAAGGCTTGCGGGATTGACGGGGTTGCTTGGGGTTTGTTGCCATGGGATCAGTCTCCTTGTTCAAATAAATCCTGCCAGACGGCCCGGCTGCGGGCTTCCAGTTCTTCTAGCGTGCCATTGTTTTCGATCACCCGGTCGGCCAGCGCCATTTTCCGGGCCACGGGCCATTGGCTGGCCATGCGCGCCCGGGCCTCTTCGACCGTGAGGCCACGGTGCATGAGCCGCTGCACCATCACCGGCTCATCGGAGGCCACGCAGACGACGGCGTCCCATTCCTGTTGCATGCCGGTTTCAAACAACAGGGGAATCAACGCCACGCCGGCGAGTCCTTCCCGCCGGATGCCCTCGGCCCAGACCCGCATGCGACGGATCACCGGGGGGTGGAGCATCTGGTTCAGGCGTTCCCGGGCGGCGGCGTCGGCAAACACGATCGCGGCCAGGCGGGTGCGGTCGATGCCGCCATCCGGCGCCCAGACCCGCGGACCAAAGGCCTGTTGGATTTCTTCCACGCACACCCCGCCAGGAGCGATCAACCGGTGCGCAATTTCATCGGCATCGATCATTTCGGCGCCCCAGCGCCGCCAGAAACCGGCCACGGTGCTTTTGCCGCAGGCGATTCCGCCGGTTAAAGCCACGCAATACCCTTTTTTCATTTCTTTCACCATGGTCGGGCCGGCGCCAGGGGGGGCGCTTCGCTGATGGCGCCGCCCTGTTCATCCGCGCGAAATCCGGCGGCCAGCAGGGCGCCCGCGAGCCGCAGAACCTCCTGGGCTTCCTCGTTCCCGGCGTCCATGCGCAGGGCATGGGCTGCGCGGGTCTGGGCCAGATCCGCCTCGCCGCTTTCCAGGGCGGAGCGAGCCTCTTCCGCCAGGGTCTCCGCCAGCCGGGCGGCGACGGGACTTTGCGTCAGCCGGAAGACCCGGAACTTGCGATTGGCGAACTGCGGCTCGAAATGCCGCAATTCCTCCGGCCGCTGCTCGAACAGGCGGGCCGCGGCATTCGTTGACGGCTCCAGCGCGTCCACCATGTAGCGCATCTGGAGGCCGGGCTGGATGTCGGAAAACTCGCCCATGGCATGCACGTAAATCGTGGCGCCGTGCGCCTCCATCCAGGTACGGAACTGATCTTCGTCGCCTTTGAACAGCACCTCGCCATAGTCCTGCACCCGGGCGCGGATTTCCGGGGCTTCAAACTTCGGGTGCAGCACAACGGGACAGCCGCCGTAGGTGGCGATGGCGGCGCTGATGCCGAAATTCGCCAGCACGGGCTCCGGGGCCGCGTATGTTCGTAAATGCTTCATCAAGGCTTCTGTTTCACCGGCATAGACGTTGGGGCGTCCCCAGCGCAAAGGTTCCCGCCAGGTTTGGCCCGCTTCCACCAGCCAACCCAAGATCAACCCGGCCGCGACGATCCCGCGGCTCCACCGCCCGCTGGCCGCCAGCCACCGGCCGGCCCCCAGGCCGACCAGGCCGCAGGCAAATACCGCCAGCCAGGCATGAAACCGGAAAAACAGGATGAAAGCAGCCAACGACGCCAGGAAATAGAAAAACAGGAGGGGAAAATCGGCGCAGGGTGGCCTGTCGCGTAATCTGGCCGGAATCAAACCCCAAACGGCCAGCGCCGTCAACACCAAAAGCGCAGGAAACCACTCCCCCACCATGCGCCAGGAGGTGGAGTGCAGCGCCGGCGCCCACAGGATGCGCTGATCGAAGGTCAGCATGGCCGGATCGTCCGGACGGATGTTGAAACACCGCAGCTTGGCCCACAGCAGGGAAGCGAAATGGCCGTAGGCCGGCACATAATGCCGGGACAGCGCGAGATACAGCAGCAACGGGGCAACGGCCAGCACCAGGCGGGTGGCCAACCGCCGGTGCTGCGCGACCGGCGCGCCGGCCAGCAGCAGCCCCCACCCCAGCGCCATGACCGGCGAGCCCGCAAAACCGTGCGCGGCCAGATAGGGATTGCGCAGTCCCGCCGCCAGCAGGACCGCCATCAGCGGCACTGCCACCGTCCACAATTCCTCTTTCGCCAGCCGTCCGCGCACGGCCTGGACCCACCCCCAGGCCATGAACAGCAGCAGATAAAACTGCACCAGGTCCCATGCGCAGAGCGCGAGCCCCGCCAGCACGGCCGCGAGCCCGCCCGCCACCAGCCGGCCGCGCCAAGAACCGGCGCGGCGGCGGGCCCAGGTCACCGCCGCCAGATGCCCCAGCAGCAGCGGCAGCGCATGGTTTTCGTGCGACAATTCCTGGCCCGTCGAACGCGCCACGGCGCTGATGGCCACGGCATAGAAGGCCGCCGCCCAGAAGCCGCCCGCGAGCCCCCCGCCCATCCATTTGACCCAGAAAAACATCCCGGGAATCGCCAGACAGAACCAGGCCAGATGGAGCCAGCGGATTTTTTCGGCAAGATTCAAGGTGCCGGGCCAAAGCTTCGCGGCGCGCACATAGGCGTACTCCGCGCCGACCGTATCCGTCACCTGGGGGTCCACGCCGTGCGGATACTGGATGCCCTGATCCAGCCGCGGCAGCTCCCCGTCGCGATACACCATCTGAATGCGCCGGAACGCCAGCGCGCTTTCCAGGGTGAACGGGATCGTACCGTCCGGCGTCAATACGCGCTGCGCGTCCAGCACGTGCCGACGGGTTCCGACCGCCAGCAACACCAGCAGAACCAGCAGCAGCGCCTGCAGCGGGATTTGGAAAGATTTGGCGGGAAGGGTCACGGGAATCAGGGTTCAGGGTTCGGGGTTCGGGGAAAACCGACTGCAGGCAAATATTCCACACTCTGGAAAGCAGTTTTCCACGGTGTGGAAAAAAAGGCCGATTTTTTCCACACAATGGAAAAAGTTTTCGGCGTTTTTCCACACAATGGAAAAAATTTTCGGCGGATATTCATGAGGGGATCAGAACAGGTTCATCTGCCCGTCGGCGGGGGGCCGGGGGGCGGATTTCAGCGCGGGGGGCGCGGCAGGTCCGGCATCGAGTTCGGCGGCGAACTGGTGCAGCTCGTATTGTTCAAAGAAGGTCTTGAGCTTGGCGGGATCGGGGGCGGGCGCGGGCAGTTCCGCCCACCCCGGGACGCCGGGCACGTTCTTATCCAGGGTCATCAGCTCTACGTTGGTTTCCGCGATGGCCTGCCCGGCCTGGACTTTGGCGCGGAGGGTTTCCGATTCGATCTCCCCGGCGCGGGCCAGGCATTCCGCAAGCGACCCGAACTGCGCGAGAAGCCTGGTGGCGGTCTTGGGTCCGACGCCGTTGATGCCGGGGATGTTGTCGGAGACATCGCCGATGAGGGCGAGCCAGTCCACAATCTGTTCCGGTTTGACGCCGGTCTTGGCTTCGACGCCGGCCGGGCCCATTTCCTCGCTGGTCTTGGTGGGCGGGACGATGCGGATGCGGTCGCTCACAAGCTGCATCAGGTCCTTGTCGCTCGTAGCCAGGCGGACGGTGGCGCCGGCCAGCGCGGCGCGGTCCGCCAGCGTGGCGATGACATCGTCGGCCTCCTGGCCCTCGATGAGCAGCATCGGAATGCCGGCGGCGGCGAGGTACTCATTGATCAGTGGAAGCTGGCCGCGCAGGTCGTCGGGCATCGGCGCGCGCTGGGCCTTGTAGTCCGGGCATTTTTCGAGGCGGTGGGCGGGCGACCCGCCGTCGAAGGCCACGACCAGGCGGTCGGGATGCCACTGCTTCTGGAGCTGGCGGATCATGCGGATGAAGCCAAACAGGGCGTTGGTGGGCCGGCCGGCGCGGGTGGTGAGGCCGCGTACGGCGTAGAACGCACGGTAGGCGACCGCGGTGCCGTCCACGATCACGACAGAATGGAGCAGTTCAGTGTTCAGAGGTCTGATATCAGGGGGTATGCCCAATACATTCAACCCGAATCACAGGCACGGACAGCGCGGCGGCGCCGTCCATGCCATTTTTCGTGTGGAAGGAAAATCGGTTACGGCACCAGGGCGGCGGCCTCGGGCTCCGCTTCGATGCCGGTGCCGGGCATGGCCATCGCGCCTTCGCGGTGAATCGGGCGGCCGGCCGGATCGACCAAGCGGGCGGTCACGAAGATCAGCAGATTCATCTTGCGGCTGTTCTGGCCTTCCGAACGGAACAGCCAACCCAGCAGCGGAATGTCGCCCAGGATCGGAATCTTGTCGCGGATGGTGGTCAGTTCCTCGCGGATCAGGCCGCCCATCACGACGGTCTGGCCGTCCCAGATGACGATGGAGGTGGTGACGTTGCGGCTGGTGAAGACCGGCTGGGGCATGTTGAAGAAGTAGACATCGCTGCCGCTGATGGTGATGCTGGAGCCGTATTGGATCCAGTCCACCAGTTCGGCGACTTCGGGGGCCATGACCAGGTCGATGGTGTAGCCGTCGGGGCCAACGGTCGGAGTGACGTTGAGGATCACGCCCGTCTCGCGGGTTTCGAAGGTTCCGGGGGTCACGATCGGCGCCATGGTCACGTTGCCGTCGGAATCCACCGTGGGCTGCGTCAGGTCGAACTCGGTCGGATAGATGATTTCCTTGACGACCTGGATCTGGGCGTTGACGCCGCTGCGGGTGGTGACGCGCGGGGCGGAGAGCAGATCGGTGCCGCCGTGCTGCGAGAGGGCCTGAAGGACCACGGTGACCTCGGGATTGGTCAGCACGCTGGACGCGCTGAGGATGCTGCCGAGCGGCACCTGGCCAGCGGCGCGGGTGATGGTGGACGCGGGCGAAGTCAGCATGTTGTCGATGCTGTAGTTGAAGAACCGGTTGCCCTGGGTCATGCCGGCGCTGTTGGCGTTGACCTGCATGCGGCCGGGGCCGTCCCGCTCGGTGGCGAATTCATAGTTGTCGTTCAGAATCCATTGCAGGCCGAGTTCCTCCAGATCGCCCTGGGCCACCTCGATGAAGCGGGCTTCGATCTCAACCTGGTTGGGGACGACGTTGAGCTGCTGGAGAATGCGCTCGAAGGTCTCGAGATTGTCGGCCGTGTTGGCGACGATGAGCTGGCTGATGGCGGCGTTGTAGGTGATCGAGGCGCCGGCGGGGAACTTGACGCCGGTCTTCTCGAAGAACTCCTTCACGTCGGACTTGGTCATGGTGACCCGGCCGCTCATGGAGACGAATTCCGATTCGCGTTCTTCTTCGGAACTGGCCTGGCGTTCGACGATGACATCCATGAACGACGGCTGGACGGGATACATGCGGGTGATGATGTTGCCGGTGGGCGCGTCGATGGGTGTGATGATGACGGCGGCCTCTTCGACGCGGTATTTCAGACCGGCGACTTCGGTGATGTACTTGATGGCATCCAGCATGCTGATGCGGCGGAGATTGAGGGTGATGTCGCGCACGCCGGGGGCGGCGCCGGCGGCCGGCAGTCCGGCGTCGAAACCCGCATCCGCGCCAAAATCGCCCCACTCATCCGCGGCCGGCAGGGCCTCCGGGATGGCGGGAGCAGTCCCGCCGCCGCCGGGCCCTAGGTTGAGGATGATGTTGACGCCTTCCTTTTCGGTATCGGCGGCGATGCTGGCTTCGACCAGGAAATTGACCACGTCATTGATGTTGGCCTGGCGGAATTCGACAGCGGGAATGATGATGGTGCGCATCTTTTCCTGGAGGCGGGCGGCGCCGGTGCGGCTGTCCACGCCGCCGGCTTTGGCGATGTCTTCCGGCACTTCGATCTGGGCGCGGATGGGCGGGCTCCAGCTGCGGCGGACATCGGTCATCATGCCCTGCACGCGGGCTTCGCGTTCGTAGGTGGCGAGTTTGTACTTGTCGGACTCTATCTTCCGCAGGTAGCGCATGGCGCTCTTGTGGTAAGGATCGCGCAGGAGGATCTGTTCGAAGAGCGCGTTGGCGCGGTCATAATCCTTGAGCAGGTACCATTGGCGGGCTTCGTCGTAGAGTTGTTCGATGGTCGCGGCCTTTTCGATCGTGGCGGGCTGGTCGCCCGGCTCTTTGGGCAGGGCTTCCAAGGTCTCCAGACGGGTCAGGCGTTTGTTCAGGGCGAGGGCCCCGCGGTGATCCGGGGAGGCGGCGAGCGCGGCATCGACGAGCTTGCGAGCCTCCTCCAGCCGCTCCTGTTTCTGGACCATGGCGCGGGCGCGCAGGTACTGGGCCTCGGACAGCCCCCAGGCAATCTGCTTGCGCAGGTCGGCGGTCTGGGGCCGATCCGGCAAGGTATTCAAGGCGGAAGAAAAGGCGTTCTCGGCCGCGATGAGGTCATTCCCGCTCAGGGCCTTGAACCCGGCTTCGGCGCTTTGGCGGGCGGTGGCCTCGGCGGCCTGACGGCGAATTTCCTCCTGCTGGGCCGCCTCCTTGGCGATCTTCTTGAGTTCCTTGGGCGACAGTTTGTCGGCCTCGGCGGACGGTGACTCTTCGGCCGCAAGGTCAGATCCGGCTTCCTCAACCGCCGGGGCCGGTTCTTCCGGCATTTCAGCAAAATCTTCCTCACCAAAGGCAACCGGGGCGACTTCTTCGGCCGGCGCCTCGAGATCCTCGGCAAACAGATCGCCCAACAAGTCCTCTTCCTCCGGTACCGGGGCTTCTGCCACGGGCGCGGCTGATTCTTCGGGGGCGGCTTCCATTGCGGGGGCGGGTTCTTCCGCGGCCAAGTCGGCAAAGGGATCGGCGACCTCGGCGGCCGGAGCGGCAACTTCGGCTCCAACCGCTTCCGGCAACGGGGCGGCAATGTCTTCCGCTGCGGCCGGGGCTTCCTGCACCAAGGCATCGGCAGCATACTCCGCTTGCTCCGCAACCGCTTCCACGGCGGCCGGCACTTCTTCCGCCAGCGCGGGGGGTTCCTCCGCCAGGATTTCCGCGGCTGGCGCGGCCTCCGCCGGGATAGCCTCATCCACTGGGACAGCTTCGGCGGCCGGCGCAAATTCTTCTGCCGCGGCTTCCGCGGCCGGAACCGCTTCCGCGGCTGGCGCATCGGCGGTCTCGAAATCGCCCAGCAGGGCATCCAGATCGAAATCATCCTCCTGAGCCAAAGCGACACCGCCGCACAGGAGAGACACCGCCATTGCCGCGACCATGCACCATTTCATCGGGAACTCCTCCTTGGAACTGAAACGAGGACGAAGTTGCGTCCTCGTCCCACCCAACCTCTGCTTCTTGACATTCATTCGACGCACATCACCGGACCGGAGATGCCGCCGCCGCGGGGGCGGCGGCCGGCGGCGCGGTTTCCGCAGAGGCAGCAGGGCCAGCCCGCTCTTCGGCGCTCAACAGGGGAACCGTGACTTTTTCGCCGGTTTTTATGTTCTGAATTATCACGCTTTCGCGTTGGATGTCAACGACCTTGTATTCCACGCCGCGCAGCGCGAACACGTCGTTGAGCCGCTGAACCGGCAGCCGGCTGCGGTCGATCATGTAGACGAATAGAATGGCCAATTCCTGTTCCGTGACGGGCCGGCCCTTGACCAGCACGACGGGGCGCTTGTCGGACTGGCGGACCATGGTGAGGGTCTCGCCCAGCCGGCCGGCGGGATCGTGCTTTTCGACTTTGTAGCCGAGCACCACGTCCCCCAGTTTGGCGAAATAGGTGCGCTGGAGGGTTTGCAGGTTGAGCTGATAGCGCAGGGAGCCGTCCCCGAGTTCGGACGTGGTGACGAACCGCAGGTAGAACGGGACGGGGCGGATGGCCGCGACGCGGAGCTTGACGATGGGATCGGGAGAATCCCGGGAATTCCGGGGATCGGTGCCGGCGCCAAACTCCTCCAGGTTAGTGAAGCCGTCGCCGTCGAGATCACCGGAGGCATCGGCGGGATTTTGCGGATCGAGGCCCCAGGCCAGCTCCATCTTGTCGGGAATGCCGTCTTCGTCCGTGTCGAGGGTTTCGATGTTGATAGCCTTCGGCTGGGCGGCGAGGCAGAAGGGGCATTCCTCAGCCTCGTAGGCGATAGGCTTGCCGCATTTGACGCAGGCCACCCGGGTTTCGCTGATGGCCATGCGCGGGTTCTGGGGCAAGGCGTTGGTGGCGGCGGCGCGGGCAGCGGCAATCTGGTTGTCGAACGGCACGGTGTCGACCAGGGCGACAGGCGCTCCTTTCCAGCCGAGGCGCGCCAGGCTGGGTTTGGCCCGGTCCTTGTCAATCTGGATCCACTGCACCAGCAGCGCGCAGGACACCAGCAGCGCGATCAGCACAATCAGCAGGATCGCCTTTTCATAGTGGTCGCGAAACCAATCATATTTTCCACGGGGGGCTTGGCTCACGGATTCTCCTCCCCTTGTTCGGCGGCGGCGGCCGGCTCGGCAAACCGATACAGATCCAGTTCCAGGCGGACGAGCGGCAGTTCCTGGCCGGCGACCACGCGCAGGTCGCGCGGCAGGATTTCGGGCTCCGGAGTGGCCGGAGACTGGCCAGGAGCCAGCCCTCCGGTCTGCCAACCGACGGGCGCGGCCGGGCGCAGCGGCTCTTTCGGAGTCTCGCTGGTTTTGGGGGCAACCACGGCGGGCCGGGCTGAGTTGACGATCTCCGTTTTTGTCAGGACCACGAAGGGCGTGCCCTGGGCAAAGCGGTCGAGCACCTTCCAGAACGCTTTGCCCGCGGTACGGAAGGACAGGACATAGTGTTCCTTGGTAAACAGTCCGTCCGGATCCCGGTACAGTTCGGTGCTGATGACCGGCTGTTCCGGAGTCTCGGCGCTGCGCCGCGAGCTGCGCCGGCTGTATTCCTCCTCGACCGGCAAGACCTGGGCATCCTTTTCAAAGATGGTACGGTCCACGGACAGGAGTTCGGCAATGCCGGCCTCGAACAGGATGTTGCACAGGGCTGCGACGGACCGCACCTGGATGACCAGCCGTTCCACTTCCTCTTCGGCGGGCAGGTTGCCGGCGGTGTAGCGCTGGAAGCCGAACGAAAAATCGGCCGGCAGCACCACGCGCTGGGCCTCGGCAAGGCGGACGAGGTCGCCGAGTACTTCTTCGAGCACCAGGGGGAAGCGGGCGCGGCCAACCTCTTCCGTCGGGAACTGTCCGGCGCGCATGGCCCCATAAAGCCCGTTGAGGTATTCCTCATAAATGCCCGTCTGTTTTTCAAGAGTCTGGACGTTTTCCTGCGCGGGGAAAACAGGTCGACTGGTCAGGCGCGTCAGGCGGTTCTGGGTCGCGGACAGGGCGGAAATCTTCTCCTGATAGCGGCTCCGAGCGGTGAAAAGCAGATAGACCAGGGCGCCGGCCACCAGCAGCACCACCAGCCCGCCGATCAACAACGGCATGTGTTTGCGGTTCATAATTCCTGCGGCTCCTTCAGGACAGCCAGGATCTTGAATTCCAGGGTGGCGGCATCGGGCCGGGCGGGAGGCTGCCAAACGATCTCGCTCTTGTCCGAGAACCATGCGGATTCGCGCAGCTTGTCGCGGAACCGGCCGATTTCTTCGCTGGATTTGATTCGGTCGAGATAGCCCATGCCTTCGATTTCAAGGCCGGCGAGGGTGGTCGGCGGCGGGGGCGCGGCCGGGTCGGCCGGAGGCGCGGCCGGGGCCGTGCCGGGCAGGGCGGCCACGGGGGTCACACGGGTGGCCCACATGCCGTTGGTCTGTGCCGCGGCCAGCTCGCCCAGCAGGCTCCGCCAGACGCCGCGACGCTGCTCCAGAGCGGTCAGCTTGGCAATCTTGCTTTCCACGGAGGCAACCTGCGCTTCGGCCTCGGCCAATTGCTGTTCCACGCCGGTCAGTTCATTGGCCCGGCGGTCAATCTGCTCGCGGATGTTGTCGGTGACGCCCGCCATGCGCACGTAGAAGGCGATCCAAGCGAGGAGGGTCAGCAGCGCCGCCGCGGCGGCCAGCGCGAAGACCGGCTGCTTGCGCTTGAACTTCTTCTCCTCCTCCGCCTTGGGCGGGAGCAGGTTGATTTCGATCGGGCAGGTATGCAACTGGCGCAGGGCCAGGCCCACCAGCTGGCCCATTTCGCAGGCATGGGCACCCACTTGTTCGGCCGGAATCTGTTCGGCCACCGCCACGTTGTTGAAGGGATTGAAGTAGTCGGTTTCGACACCGAGCTTCTCCCGCAAAAAGGTGTCGGTGTAGGGAATGACCGAGCTGCCGCCCGTGAGCAGCAGCAGCGCCGGCTGCTGGCCGCCCTGCTGGCTGCGGTAGAAATTGATCGAGCGGTTGAGCTCCTGGTGCAGGCGCGTCATCATGCTGCGCACGCTTTTGGAGACCTTGTCGACCGTTTCGCTCTGCGGCCCCTCGTAGGCGCCGCCGAAGGCCACGTAGGCGTGGGCTTTCTTCATGGCCTCGGCATCGTCGAAGGAGATGCCGAACTCGCTCATGATCAACTGGGTGATCTGGTTGCCGGCCACGGGCACGCTGCGGCTGAAGATGCGGCCGGCCTCGAGGAAGACCAGATCGGTCGAGCGCGCGCCGATGTCCACCACCAGCGTGCAGGGCGGCAGGTGGTCGTAATTGTAGCGCACGGCGTTGTAGAGGGCCATGGGCGCCACGTCCACCAGGTTCGGCTCCAGCCCTGTGAACTTGATGCAGTCCACGATGCCGGCCATGATGTCGGACTTGATGGCGGCCAGCATCACGTCCACTTCGCCGGTGGCCCCGCTGATGAGCTGGTAGTCCCAGACCACCTCGTTCATCGGGAACGGCACGTTCTGCTGCGCCTCGTACTGGATGATCTGATAGACCTTCTCGGGCTCCACCGGCGGCAGTTTCACGAAACGCGAGAAGACCGAATGCCCCGAGATGCAGACCTGCACGGGACCGGGCTTGCAGCCGGATTCGCGGATCAAATCGTGAATGGTGGTAATGATGAACTGCGAGCGGTCGGCATCGCTCTGGGGATCCACGCCCAGATCGCTCACGGCGTAGCGGGTCATCTCCAGCCCGCCCTTGACGTCAACGAACTCGGCCAGCTTGAGGCTGTGCGACCCGATGTCCAGCGTCAGTATCGGATTCTTGGCCATGGAACAGTGTCCTCGGGAGGGGGTTACCGGCTGGCGGCGGCCGGCTTGATCGCGTTATAGGAATCGTAATCGATCAGGAAGAACGGGGTTTGCGACCGGTTGAGCAGAACTCCCGGCACGGGGCTGAACTGGGTCCACCAGTTCGGGGTCTGGGCCGTGGATTCGGTGGCCAGCACGGCCCCGCGGTGCTTGATCTCCACCGCCACGAACTTCGGCGGCCCCACCCGGGCGATGGTGTTGGGATGCAGGAACATGTCCCCGACGTGCCGGCCCGCCGGCACGTTCACATAGGTGACCGCGCTCGAATACATCGTCGGGGCTTTTTTGTTGCTCATGTCTTCGACAAACACATACCAGGTCAGTTCCAGCTCGTCGATCCAGTCCGGCTTGGTTTCGAATTCAACGCCCACCCGCCACCAGTCCGTTTGCCGGCCCGTGGTTTGGGTGCGCACCGAGGTCTGGTAGATCGGCGTCTTTTCCTTGGTCGGCGCCAGGATTTTGCGGATGCGGAGAATGTCGTCCGCTCCCCGGGGCGCCACCGCGGCACCCGGGGCCGGCATCTGCGCCGCTCCCCGCCCCGCTCCCAGGCACAGCCCGAGGAAAAACACCGCCCCGATCACCGCCGCGGAACGAACTGGATACTTCATATTCCTGCCTCCTGCGCACCGATTCCGGGCCCGCCAAAGCCCCAGGCCCGCCTGCACAATTTTCGGAAGTATAGGCGTACCCCGGGGGTTCCGTCAATTGCCATTTCCCGCCCCCCCTGGTCCATTTGGGCCTGGTCGTCTGGACATCGCTCAATCCAGACGGTTGAAAACCCGCGCGCGGGGGCGATGGGCCAGCAAGGCGCAAGTGCTCATTTCAGGCGCCAGCATGTCCGAGTCGGTCACGGTCACGCCGATGCGCCCGGCCTCGGTCCATTCGCAGATCCGGCGACTGAGGGTCATGTCCGGACAGGATGGATAGCCCGGTCCGAAACGCGCGCCGCGCTTGCCGCCCAGCGGGTCCAGCATCCGGCGGTGGGTCCATTCCGCCACCGCATCGGCGTATTCCGCCGCAAACCCGTTCCAGAAGAAGTATTCCTGATATTCCCCGGCCTCCTGCAGCCGGGTCATTTCCGCCGAGGCTTCCGGACTGCCAACCGTGACGGTAAAACAACCCAGGATGTCCCCTTCCCGCCGGAAGAAATCCGGAATGCTCAGTTGCTCGCCGATCCGCTGCCGGGGAAACACCAGCACGACCGGCTCCCCTCCCCCGGGCGGCGACACGATCAGGGTATCCCCGTCCGGCCGGCACGTGAGCCATGCCACGGCGGCCTGCGGGACGAACAGGCGGCGCTTCAGGTTCTCCTTTTGCAGCCGCTCATAATGCCCCTGCGCCTCGCCTTCGAGGATCTGCCGGTACTCCCCTTCCGACAGGTTGCCCTTCTTGTAGCCCCAGCGCCCCACCAGCAGGGACATCCGTTCGATGAAAGGATTGACTTCCTCCATCGGCGGCTCCCAGACCTGCGCGCCCCGAAAGGGCGGCGTGAGGGGTTCATCGACGGGCAGCGATTGGGGTGCGGAGTTCATGGGGGTCAGGGTTCGGCGTTCAGGGGTCTTGTCTCACATTTCAAACTTTAATTTTCTACTGGCCGATCCGGTTTTCCACACTGTGGAAACATTTTTTCCATTGTGTGGAAAATCCGCGAAACTTTTTTCCATTGTGTGGAAAAAACAGCCCGATTTTTCCACAGTGTGGAAAACTTTCCCCTCCACTCCAAGTTTCCAGTTTCCAGTTTTACGTTGTTGACCTCGGCGGCGGCGAAGGCGCCAGCGTTCCGGTTTCCTCCAGCTCGCGGAAGGCCGTCAGGCTGTCGAAGGCATCCTTGCAGTAGCGCACCGGACCCGAATAGACCGGCTGGCAGTCCTGGCGCACGAACGGCTCGGTCAAGGCCGCCCCGCCCAGCAGCACGGGGATCTTCAGGCCGGCGGTCTCCAGCACCTTGAGATTCTCGCGCATGACCTGGACCGATTTCACCAGCAGGCCGCTCATCCCCAGCATGTCGGCCTGCGATTCCCGGACGGCCTCCAGCATCTTTTCAACCGGCACCTTCACGCCCAGGTTCACCACCCGGTAACCGTTGTTTGAGAGGATGATGTCCACCAGGTTCTTGCCGATATCGTGCACGTCGCCCGCCACGGTCCCGATCACCAGGGTGCCGGCGGCCTTGGCCTGCCCAGCCTTCAGGTGCGGCTTGATCAGGGCCACGGCCTTCTTCATCACCTCCGCCGACTTCAACACGAAGGGCAGTTGCAAAATGCCGTCGTTGAAGAGCCGGCCCACTTCCTTCATCGCGGGAATCAAGTGGCCGTTGAGGACATCCTCCGCCGCCATTTTCGCCAGCAGCGCCGGAATGGCCGTTTCCAGCAGCGCCGCCTTGCCCTTGACCAGGGCCGCGGCGACCTGTTCCTCCGGCGTCTGCGCCGCGACGGCCGCGCCGGCCTCGGCTTCCGGCTCGGCCGCCTCGAAGTGCTGGATGAACAGCTCCAGCGGATCGCCCTCCGCCACATCGTTGTCGAGCAGCTTTTCGGCGAGTTGGATCGCCGCCGGCGCCAGTTCCGTCAGCGGAACCAGCCCGGCGGTGTTGATGATGCACGCATCCATCCCCGCCTTGATGCAGCGGTCCAAAAACACCGTGTTGAGCACCTTGCGCGCCGCCGGCTTCAAGCCGAACGACACGTTCGACAGCCCCAGGATCGTCCGCACGCCGGGAAATTCCTGTTTGATCCGCCGGATGGCCGCGATGGTTTCCTTGGCCGCGTCGCGCAGCGCGCCGTCGCCGCTGCACACCGTGAAGGTCAGCGCGTCGATCAGCAGATCCCCCCGCCGCAGGCCGCGCTTTTCGCAGAACTCGATCAGGCGCTTGGCGATCTCCACCTTGCGGTCCGCCGTCATGGCCATGCCGGTTTCGTCGATGGTCAGCGCCACCAGCCCCGCGCCAAACTGCCGGGCCAGCGCTACGAGCTTTTCGGCCTTCTCCTCGCCGGACTCGAAATTGATCGAATTGACGAGCATCCGCCCGCCGTAGAGCTTCAGCGCCGCTTCGACCACGTCGAGCTGGGTACTGTCCACCATCAGCGGCAGTCGGCATTCGCGCGCCGCGCGCGCCACCAGCGTCGTCATGTCGGCGATTTCGTCGCGGCCCGCATAGGCCACGCTCAAATCCAGCACATGCGCCACGCCCTCGTCCTGCTCGACGAGCAGGTCGAACGCCGCATCGAGCTTCTCGGCCAGCAGCGTGTCGCGGAATTTCTTCGAACCGGTGGCATTGGCACGCTCGCCGACATACAGCGGCGGGGGGTCCTGCGTCAGATCCACCGGCGCGAACAGGCTGGTCACCTGCTCCGGCGCCTGCCCCTGGCGCGGCGGCGGGGCCTTGGCCTCCCCGAGCGCCTGCCGCAATTCACGGATATGCTCCGGCGTGGTTCCGCAGCAGCCGCCGATCACATGCAAGCCCACGGCCTTGGCCATGGGGGCAAACACCTGCGTGAATTCAGCCGGCCCCAGCGGATAATGCACTTGGCCGTCCTGCAGCGTCGGCAGGCCGGCATTCGGCATGCAGCCGATGAAACCGCGCCACTGGCGGGCGATGGCCTCCAGATGCCGCTGCATCGCCTCCGGCCCCGTCGCGCAGTTCATGCCCAGCACATCAATCGGATACGGCTCCAGCGAGGCCAGCACCGCCCAGATGGACGAGCCCACCAGCAGCGTGCCGGTCGTTTCCACCGTCACCGACACGTAGAGCAGTTTGTCCGACCGCGACCCCAGCACCTGCATCGCTGCCGCAACCGCCGCCTTGATCTGCAACAGATCTTGACAGGTCTCGACGATGATTCCGTCCGCGCCGCCTTCGAGCAGCCCGCCCATCTGCTCCTGGCAGCCGCCGTAGAGATCGTCGAACGAAACTTGTCCCAGCGTCGCCAACTTCGTCCCCGGCCCCACCGAACCCAGTACGAAGCGCGGCCGGCCGTCCTTGGCCGCCGCCGCAACCGCCGCACCGCGGGCGATCTGCGCCGCCGCGTGTGAAATCTCCCGCGCTTTTTCCGCCAGCCCATATTCCCCGAGCGTGATCGGCGATGCCCCGAAGCTGTTCGTCTCCACCGCATCGCTGCCCGCCGCAAAGTAGGCCGCGTGGATGTCGCGGATAATCTCCGGCGCGGACAGGTTCAGCCACTCGTTGCAGCCTTCGTATTTTCCCCAGGCCGCGGCCCCCGGCTGCCGAAGTTGGATCTGGGTGCCCATGGCCCCGTCGGCCAGCAACAGATGCCGCGCTAGATATTCCTTGATGCCCATGTCGCCGTTTCTTTCCGCTATCGGGGGCCCACTCTACACGGCCGCCCGGCCGTTCTCAACGGCAAAGAAGCCGCGGTCAGGGCCGGAATCCGGGCGCGCGATAGCGCCGAAAGGCGTGGGTGTAGTTGCGCAGGAAAAACCGGCGCAGCCCCGGCCGCGCGGCCAGCCACTGCAGCAGGGCATCGAACGCCGAGAGTTGGAGCAGGGTCAGCACGGCGAACACGGCGATGGCCCAAAGGACCGCCAGGCCAAACCCGTAGGCGCCCGGAAGCGGCACGACCTGGCGGTAGAGCCAGCCGACCCAATAGAACCACCACACCGTCAATCCAAGGTTCAGCGCCAAGTGGATGGCCAGCCGCGCAATCGAAATCTGGATGGCCCGGGCCGGGCACAAATTGATGCAGCGGTAGCAGCCCGCGCAAACCGCGCTCCAGCGCGGCCGGGCCGGCGCCCCTTCCATCCGGATCGCGCGCACGGGACACTGGGCCGCGCATTGGCCGCACGAAGTGCAGGCGTCGTCGGCCATGAAAAACTTGCCCATGAACCGGCGGCCAAAGGTCCGGAACAGCCTGGCCATGGGCCACGACCAGAGCACGTGCACGAACGCACACGCAAAGCGCACCGGTTTTGAGGCAAGTATAATATTTGCAAATATTATAGTTTCCACGTCGCCCTTGGCCAGCGCCTGCGCCAGTTCCTCGCCCGCCGGCGGATTCACGGCCAGCGTCCAACTGTCGGGATAGACCGCCTCGCCGCTGCCCACGAGCCGATAGCCCCGACGGCGCAGAATCCGCGCCGCTTCGCCGACACCCTGGGCCCCGAAGCCGCCGCAAGTGGCCCAAATCGCCGCCCGGGCGCCCTGGGCGCGCGGCAACCGCCGGGCGTAGTCCAGAACGAAATGCGGCGCCGCCCACGCCCAGATCGGAAACGCCAGCACGGTCAGATCCGGAATATCCGCCGTCGGTTGACCATCGACTGCAATAGCAACGCGCGCCACGGTCCACCCCGCCGCTTCCAGCCGCGAGGCAAGAATCCCCACGGCCCGCGCGGTGTTGCCCGTGGCGGAAAACCAATGGATGATCGCTTTCATGCCGCGCGCCGTCTTACAGTTCGAAGGTTTCCACCGGGCATTCGGGCAGGGACCGGAAGAAGACGCGGCCGTACCACTTGGTCAGGATCCGCGAATCCAGCACAACGACGATACCTTCGTCGGTCTGCGAGCGGATCAGGCGCCCGAATCCCTGGCGGAATTTCAGCACCGCCTCGGGGAGGGAGTAATCCCGGAACGGGTCGCCGCCCCGGTCCTTGATGCGCTGCAGGCGTGCGGCCACGACGGGGTGGTCCGGAACGGCAAATGGCAGGCGCGTCAGGATGACGTTGCTGAGCGCCGCCCCCTGCACATCCACGCCCATCCAGAAACTGTCGAGCCCGAACAGCACAAAGCCCGCATCCGCGCGGAAGGTCTCCAGCATGGCGCGCCGCGTCAGGCCCTCGCCCTGCGCCAGCAGGGTCAGCCCCGCTTTTTCCAGGGGTTCGCGCAGCGTTTCGGCCGTGCGCTTAAGCAGTTCCCCGCTGGTAAAAAGCGCGAACGCCCGCCCGCGGGTTTTCAGCGCCCAGCGCAGTACGCCCTGGGCCACCGCCGCGGAGTAGGCTTCTTTATCGTTGGGATTCGGCGCGTTGGTCGCCACATGCAGCCGCATCTGGCGGGCATGGTCGAACGGCGAGCCGAGGCAAAGCAGCCGGCAGGCCTCTCCGGCGCCCAGCCGGTCGCGGAAATACTCCAGCCGCCCGCCCACCGCGAGGGTGGCGCTGGTCAGGATGACGGTCGGGATCTGCCCGAACAAGGCGTCCGCCAGCACGGGGGCCACCTCGACCGGGGCGGAATGCATCACGGCCTGCCGCCGCCGGCCCTCCCGCTCCAGCCAGTAGACATGATCTGCCAGCTGCTGCCCCAGGAAAGCCTCGAGCATGCCGCCGAGGGCCAGGCCCTGCCCCCGCAGGCCACGCAGTTCGGCCCGGGACTCTTCATCCTGATCCTCCAGTTCGTCAATCAACCGAGCCAGGTGACCGGACAACTCGCGCAGCAGTTCGGGCACCTCCGTAGCCACCGTCAGGGGGCCCGGCACGGTCACCAGGCCTTCGTGCGCCTTCAGGCCCGCCGCCCGCGGCACCTCGTGAAACAGATCCGCCACGGCCGGCCACAGGCGCGTCACCGTTTGCGCCGCCCCGCCCGCCCGCAGATATCCCAACAGCCCCTTGCCCGTCTCCGGATTGAACAAGCGCCGCAGCCAGTATTCGAACGCATAGGGAGACAGACGGATGCCCAGGTGCTCGCTGGCCGTGTCCTCGACGGTATGCGCTTCGTCCATGACCACTGCCGTCACATCCGGCAGGAAGGCGGCTCCTTCGCGCCGCAGCGCCAGGTCTGAAAACAGCAGATGGTGATTGGCCACCAGCAGGTCCGCATCGTGCATTCGCGCCCGGGCCCGCATCAGGAAACAACGCTGGCGCTCGGGACACTTCGCCCCCAGGCAATTGCCGTGCTCCGCGCAAACGGCGCCCCACGCATCGGGCGAAGGCTGGCGGCGCAGCTCCTGCACGCTGCCGTCCTCTGTGCGATCGGCCCAGGCGCGGATGTGCTCGAGTTCCTCGGCGATGCCGATCCCGAACAGGTCCTGCGGATGGGCGCGGGCCCGGGCCAGGCGGCGCAGGCACAGGTAGTTCGCACGCCCTTTCACCAGTACGGCGCGGAAAGAAACGCCCAGGCGATCCTGCAGCAAGGGCAGGTCCTTGCCGACGAGTTGCTCCTGCAGCGAAATGGTGTGGGTGGAAACCATCACCCGCTTCTGGGCCCGCTTCGCGTGAAGAATCAGCGGCACCAGATAGGCCAGGCTCTTGCCCACCCCCGTGCCCGCTTCCACGACGAGATGGCGGTTTGCTTCCAGCGCTTCCGCCACGGCGCGGGCCATGTCCAGCTGCTGGGGACGCGCCTCATAGGCAAACCCGTGCGTCTGGGTCTCTGCCAGCGCGCCGCCCGGTTCGAACAGGGCACCGGCTGCCTGGGGCAGTGGACACAGATCGGCTGGCTGTCCGTTCTGGAGCGGGGCAATCATCCCGGCAAGCCCCCGCGCTCATCCGCCGGCATGTCCGCCGGAAGCGCAGGTGACTCCCCCGGCTTATTCCGCCGGTGCGGGTGCCGGATCCCCGGCGGGAGCGGTGGCCGCTGGAGACGGCGGTTCGGTCACGGTGGAGACCGGCGCATCATTCGCGGCGGGAACCGCCTCGGCCGCTGCCGCAGCGCCCTCGGGAGCCGCTTCCGTCTCCGGCGAATTCGCAAAGCCCGCCAGCATGCCGTCCAGTTTGATCGTCGCCTTCTCCTTCAACTCCTGAATGTAGGCGGAGGTGACCTTCTGCTGGGACATGTGCCGCATCCGCGCGGTCAGCCGGTCCTTCACTTCATCAAAAGAGAAAACCTTCTCCTCCTGCTCGCCGGTCGCCACGATGACATGGAAGCCCACGGGGGTTTCCACCACTTCCCCGATTTCGCCGATGGGCTGGCCATAGACGGCCTCTTCGAAGGCGGGGTCCTCGCGGCCGGGTGGAATCAGCCCCAGCACACCTCCGCGCGCGCGGCTCGGACAATCCGACACCTCCGTGGCCAGCTTGGCGAAATCCGCACCTTCCAGCAAACCCTGGCGCACGCCTTCCGCCTTGGCCCGCAGCTCGGTCTTGGCGCTTTCATCCGCATCTTGGGGCACCCGCACCAGGATATGGGAAGCCAGTCGTCCCGCCGGAATCCTGAACTCCTGTGGATGTTCGTCATAATAGGTCCTGACCGCCTCGTCGGTCACCTCGGCCATGGCCGCTGCCAACTTGTCCTTCAAGACCTTGTTTTTGAACAGGTCCAGCCGGAGATTCTCCTCCAGTTCGGCCATCGGCAGGTTGGCTTCGGCGATCAGCATCGTCAGCGAATGGCCTTCGCCCAGGCCCTTTTCCAGGTCCTGCTTGCCCTTTTCGACTTCTTCCTGGGTGATCAGGACCCCCGAGCGTTCCATTTCGGCCCGCACCAGCTGGCGCGAGACCAGGTTGTCCACCGCCTGCTGCAGGAGCCGGAACTGGACCGCCTGCTGCTGCTCCGGCGGCAAATCCTTGGGAACCTTCGAATACAGCCGGCTGGCCTCCTTCTGGATTTGACTGCCGGTGATGCCCGTCTGGTCCACCCACACCGCCACTTCCGCTTCCAGCTCGGACCTGGGCTTCACCACCTGCGCCTCGTTCCGGCCGCACCCCGCGACCGCCGTCGCCACTGCCAACATCCCCAGCCACCCAATGTGCCGCGCCATATATCCCTTCCTTTCGATACCCGTACAAACAGAAAACCCCCGTATTCTCCGAAATCCCCCTTGGAATGCAAGCTTCAAACCGCAAAAGTGGTCAGCCCGTGAATTGTAGCATAAATTTCTTGAGACATTCCGTGTCCTGGCCTGAAGCCCGTTCAAATGCGCCCACCGCTCGAGACACATTGGTTCGGTGCCCCATGCCCAGCCGGGCAGCCAACCACGCGACCGATACCGTGGTGTGCTTTTTCAGCAACCAACACACCGCCTGTTTCTCCAACTGAGTGCCTGTCATCCTGATGAGTTGGTCTTCACTCAATTCCAGGGCGGCGAGGATGTTCTCCAGCAAGCGTTCGGCTTCCGCCTCGTCATGGGCGCGACGTTGAGGCCCTCGTAAATTGTCGGAAGGCCGGTCAATCATTCCAGCTAATTGCTTCCGAAACGATTCGCCTCCGATAAACCAGCCCCGCTTCAACTGGTTCCCAATCTCATCGTAAACGGCATCCGGCGCGGTCTCGCGGTTTTCCTGCATCCGGGCGGCAATCAACCGACGGTATTGGGATGCGACTCCCGGCGCGCGTTCCTCAAGCCCGCACGCGCGCAGGAGGCGGTCACGCCTCAGCCATGCCTGGCGCACCGGACCCGCCGACACATAGTCCGGATAGCTGCTCCATACAAAGCTCTCCAGGGCAAAGGGCGTTCCGACTCCGGCCAAGCCTGCCCGAAACGGATTGAGGTGGATATACTGCCCCACTTCCCTTAAATAGGACGCATCCTTTCCCGCTTCGACCGGCAGCGCCTTGTAGCGCCCCTGAAACAAGTGCCCTCGGCTCCGAGTCATGGCGTTGAAACGCTGGGTGTACGTCCCCAGAAACCATTTCATGCCCGCCACAAGATTGGGTTCAGGAGTTTCCAGCAGCAAGTGGTAGTGATTCGCCATCAACACATAGGCGTGAATGATCCAACCGGTTTGCTCACAAACCTCTTTGACTGTGGCGAGAAATAACCTGCGCCCGTCGTCCCCCAGAAAAATATCCCGTCCGTCATTGCCGCGACTCATCGCGTGGTACACGGCCCCCGGATATTCATGTCGCACAGCTCGTGGCATGGGCGGAAGAATAGCCCGCCCAGATAGAAGGGCACAACCCCAAAATGCTACAATTCACGGGCTGACCCCTTTTGCAAAATGGTATGTTTTTCCTGCCGAAACCGGTATCCTGCCCCCCTGACCCGATGAAACCGGACCTGCCAACCCGAACAAGAACCGCCGGGCTCCTGCTGGCGCTGCTGTCCGCTCTGACGCTGGCCCTCTTCTGGCCGGCCTCCGGCTACGACTTTGTCAAGCTGGACGACGACCAATACATTTGCCTGAACCCGCACGTGCTGACCGGCCTTGCACCCGATAACCTCCGCTGGGCCTTTACCACCATTTATCAGAACTGGTGGCTGCCTCTGCTCTGGATCTCCTACATGGCAGATACCCAGTGGTTTGGTCCCGAACCTTTCGGTTACCACCTGACGAACATCCTGCTGCATACAGTCACTGCCGCCCTCCTCTTCTGGTTCCTGTTCCGCTCGACCGGCTCCCGTTGGCGCAGTTTATTTGCCGCCGCCTGCTTTGCCATCCATCCTCTGCGGGTCGAGTCCGTCGCCTGGATTTCTGAACGAAAGGATGTCCTCAGCGGGCTGTTCTTCTGCCTCGCCCTGCTGGCCCATGTGCGCCAGGCGGAACGGCCCTCGGCAATCCGGCTGGGCCTGGTGCACCTGTGGATGCTGCTCGGGTTGATGTCCAAGTCCATACTGGTAATCCTGCCGCCCCTGCTTCTTCTGCTGGATTACTGGCCGCTGGCCCGGGCCGGCGACCCCGGACGCCGCACAACATGGCCCCGGTGGCGCCGACTGCTGTTGGAGAAATCGGGTTTATTCGTACTGGCCCTGGTGTTCATCGCCTTGAATCTGCATACGCATCATTCCACGCTGGTCAACCGCGACGGCACAACCTGGCTGCAGCGTCTGGGATTGATTTTCCCCAATTACTGGGACTATCTCGCGAAAATCGCTTGGCCCGCGAAACTTTCCGTCATCTATCCTCCCCGAGATTTGGTGAATTGGCCGCTGTCTCTCGTTGCCGTGACGGCGCTCGTTGCCGTCACGCTACTTCTCCTGCGTCACCGCCAAAAATGTCCCTATGCACCGGTCGGCTGGTTGTGGTTCCTGGTGGCGCTTGGTCCCGTCATCCGCGGCATCCGCTTCGACGACATGCTCGCCTACGCCGACCGCTACACCTATCTGCCCTCCATCGGCCTGGGCATCGCCCTCGTCTGGGGGGCGGGTGACCTGATTTCATTGCGGCCAAAGCTCAAAACCCCCGTGATTGCGGCCGGCCTGGCACTCCTGGCTGCGTGGGGCATCCGAAGCCGCCTTCAACTCCCCTACTGGAAGGAATCCTTCACGACCTTTTCGGAGTTGATCGATTTTGCGCCGGACCATTTTGCCGCCAACAGCGCCTACGGCTTTGCCCTGCTGGAAAAGGGCCGGGTGGAGGAAGCGCTGGTGTATTTCGCCCGCGCGGCGGAGATCAAGCCCAAGAACACCCAAGCCCCCGCCGACTATGCCGACGCCCTGCTCCGCCTCGGGCGCAACGACGAGGCCATCGCCTGGCTGCAACAAGCCCTGGCGGAGCGCGATCCAAACTGCCCCGTCCTGAACAGCCTGCTGGCGTTCGCCTGGCTGGATGTCGGCCGCGCCGACCTGGCCATTCTCCCGCTGCGCAAGGCGCTGGCACACCAGCCCCGCAACCTCGGCTGGCGCATCGAACTGATCCGCGCCCTGTTCGAAACCGGCCACGAGCCTGCCGCCTTCGAAGAAATCCGGAGCCTGCAGGGCGAGGGGTATGTCGGAATCCGCGGCTTTGACGACCTGATCCCGCACTATGTGAACTGGTGGAGCAGCGGGGAGAAAAGACACGCCTGGAATTTCTTTCAAAGCGCCCTGCGCACCCGTCCCGACCACCTTGGCCTGTTGAACACCGCCGCATGGCTGCTGGCCACCGATTCGGCCCCACCCGCACCGCCCGAGGAGGCCGTTCGCCTCGCCCGCCGCGCGGTCAATCTTGCGCCCGCCCCCCATCCGGGGCTGCTCGACACTTTGGCAGCGGCCCTGGCCGCCACCGGCGACATTGAGCGCGCACAACAAACCGCACGTCAGGCCCTCGCGCTCGCCCGGCAAGGCCAGGATCCAGCCCTCGTGGCCCGCATTCAAGCGCGCCTCGCTGTTTATCGTGCGGGACAACCCTGGCGTGAATAGCGCCGCCTCTATTCTCCTTCCCCGCCACGCGTCCCCCGGTCCCTCGCTTCTGCCGCGGCACTCTTCGGCGAGATGGTTGTTCATTTCCCGATCCGACGCGTCCTGCGGGCGCATCTACAAGGCCGGTCCCGGTGCCTCCACCACATAGACCAGCAGCGTACCGAATATCGGCTCCCCGTGAAACCGGTATCCCGGCTGGAGAGCGCGCTCCAACGCGCGGTCCCGTCGCAACCAGGCCGGCAGCGTCTCGGGACGTTCCAGCAGCCGGCCTCCCAGCGAGGCCCGCGCCCCTTCTTCGGATGGTTTCCCCGTCTTGACATAATGAAACATGCCAACCAATGGCGCGGAATATGGCAGCACCACATGGGTGATGCCCCGTGCGCGCACGATGCGCAAGGCTTCCTCGTCATCCGCGCCGCCAAAGAAATCGGAGGCCGCCTTCAGCCCGTCCAGGTTTTCCCAGTAATACGACGCCACGTTTGGAATGCCGCCATAGTAGTGCAGCCGCGCCGCCATGTGCGGACCGCCCATCACCCGGAATGTCCTCCCGGGGTCCATGGCGCCGAGTTTCTCCGCGAACTGCCGTTGGAGTATGGGCGCGATCAGCTCCCCGATCTGTTCTCTGGAAATGTCTCGCAGCAATATGTCCTGGGCTTGCAGATGCAGGAAGTACCCCGCTTGTCCGACCAGCGCCAGAAGCACTGCCAGGAGCCCCAGGCCGGCATGGCCGGTCTGGCCATGCCACCGCCAGAGAACCGGCATAGCCACCACCGCCACCAATAGTCCGGTGCCCCCGAAGAAGTTGAGCCAGCGCGCCTGCCACAGGGTCAGGGCGGCATAACCCATCGCCACCACCAAGACCATCGCGAGCACGGAACGCTCAGGGGGCAACGTTCGCCGATGCCAGGCCAGGATGGCCACTCCGGCCACACCCAACGGCATCAGGCCGAAATCCTTCACGACATTCCACCAGAAAGCACCGGGATAAGCTGTCGCATAGGGCCGAAACTCGTCGATATACTGGTGCAGACGCTGCATCAGGGGATCGCGCATAGCGTGCCAGTCGTTCGGGCCCCAAGCCAGCAGTGCCGGCAGCAGCAGCGCGCCGGCCCCCAAGGGACCCGCCCAGCGCAGCGATATTCCCCGCCCCTCGCGCCTCGCCGCCGACCACCGCGCAAGAAATTCCCCGATGCACACCCACGATAGTGCATGCAGCGGATGGTTCACCTCCAGCCGCATCCCGGGAAACCGCGGCGCATACTCCACCAGATAAAGCAGCAGCGCCGTGAGGGCTCCCGCCCACCCCCAGACCCGCCACAGACCGGGTTCATATTCCCATTCCGCTGTCACAGATTCCTTCCGTGGCAGCATCCACACCGACAGCCCCGCGCCAATGACCACCAATCCCCACCCCAGCAATTGCACCGAGGCCCCGATCCACAATCCCAAGCCGCCGAGAATGCCGGACGCCATGAAGAACCGGCGGGCCTCGCGGCGGTTCGGCGGAACCAGCGGCCGAAACCAAATAGCTCTTGCGCCTTCCTCCTCGTCGCCTCCTCTCCGGACCCAGCCTGTTCCGCCCAGCATAAGACAAAGCACCCCCGAGACCACGAACCCCAGTTGCAACCCATGGTGGTCCGGGCGCAACGGATGGAACGCCCACGAAATCGCAACCATCGACGCGATATTCAACACCCAAACCATCGCGGGCGCCACCCCCAGCCGACGGCAAACCAACCCGCCTGTCCCGGCCAGCAGCAGAATCAACAGCCCCGGGCCCACCCAAATCGCCGCCTGCTCGATCGCGACGGACACTCCTTCGCCCGTCAATCCGTGCCGGATGCCGCCGGCCAGCAGCAGCAGCCACGAGACCGATTGGCTCCAATGCACCGGGCGGCCATCGGGCGGATTGTCCAACTGCGTGTGGCGGATGCGCCACCTCCCCGTCGCCGCCATCTCCCGTGCATAGGCCACCCAGTAGTAGGCATCGTTGTCCATGAAGATTCGGCCCGGGCTCTCTGACGCCGGCACATCCACCCAGCCCACGCCGCGGAATTGCGCGGCATATTCTTCAACGGCACGGTCCCAGCGAAAGGTCCCCCATGCCAGCCAGGCAGCCACCGCCACGAGCAGGACGAAATACAGGCCGGGCCCGATGTCCGAATGGCACGCGGATTTCATCTGTTTAACCTACCAACTCAACCATCCCCGGGACAAGCCTGGGGGATTCCCAGCCCACATCCACCGGCCTTGCGCCGGGATGCATAAGGCTGCGGCGCAACTTCCGTTGCCCCGCCGTTAAAAGAAAAGAGCGGCCTTGCGGCCGCTCTTTGCATCATCCCTTGCGGGGTGATTATTTCTTCATCTTGCGGCGGAGGACCATCGCCAGCGCGCCGAGGCCCAGCAGGCTCATCGTGGCCGGTTCGGGAATCGTCTGGGTGACCGCGCCAGCCACCGAAAAACCGGCGCTGGTGAAGCCCCAGCCGCCGGTCGAGGTCTGGCCGCTGGCATAGTAGCGCAGATACACGGTGGAGGAGGCCGGAATGTTCTGCAGAGCAGAAGTGCCCGAGAAGTCGAAATCGCTGGTGCCATTGCCGACGCGACTGACCGCGTTGTCGATCAAGGTGTAGCTGCTATCATCGAAGCTGTACGCCCATTGATGGCTCACGCCCGGGGTGGGGCTGAACGTGGATGTGCCGGCAAAATCGCCCGAGATGGAATTCAGCGAGAGCTCATAACCGGTAGCCGCCGCCAGAGAGATCTGGTAGAAGTCCGTGTTCGCCACGTTAATTCCATTGTTCTGGAATCCCGTCGTGCGGAATCCAGCACCGGTGGTTGCCGGAGCGCCAGCACCGCGGGTCAGGGTGACCGTACCCGCCAAATTGGCATCCTGGCTGTCGGCATCCTGACTAACCTGCGAACTGACCGGGAACGTCCAGGTCGCAATGACCTCGGCTTGCGCCACCGCCGCGATGGCAAAAACCATCAACACCGCCATTAACTTCTTCATTCGTTTTCTCCTCATCCTTTTGTTTTCATTTATTAAATCGCTGCGGGAAACACAGCTTTCACCAACGTGGGCATTCTCACCTACTGAGGCGAGAAAACCAAGTTAATTTTATGTTTTTATTTTCATATCGTTTTACCTGCCGGAATGAATGGTTTTCTTCCCTGAGGCACGCGCGCGCACGGCATGGGAACCTTGCCGGTTCGGTTCATTCGCGCCACATCTGGCCCTGGCCATACGCATCCAGCCGGGCCTGGATGCGCTGGCGCAGTGTCCGTCCTGCGGCATCTGCGGGAACCTGGGCCACCGCTTCCTGGGCGGCCAAAACGGCACCCGCGAAATCGCCGTTGGCGGCCAGCGCCAGTCCCAGGGTATCGAGCACGGAAGCATCCGGAGGGTCGGCAAGCGCCGCGGCGCGCCGGGCCAGTGCCAGAGCTTCTGTCGCCCGTTCCGGACTGCAGGCCGGATCCGCGGCCAGCAGCCAGGCCACGTTGTTGAGCGCCTTGACGTGGTCCGGGGTGTCCTCCGCCGCGATCCGATAATGCCGGAGCGCATCCGTCGTCCGGCCCTGCTGGAGATAGAGGTTGGCAAGATTGAAGTTGGCTTCGTTGTGACGGGGTTTAAGCGTCAGACTGCGCAACAGGTTGACCTGGGCCTCCGCCTCCCTGCCCTCCGATGCCTGCCAGACGCCCAGGCTTCCCCACGCGCGTCCATTGCGGTCGGCCACCTTGACAGCCCGCGCAAACAGCGCCTCGCTGTTGCGCCAGATCTCCAATTGCCGCCACGCACCCCAGGCCAGCGCCAAGGTCAACACCGCGGCGAGCACATGGAACCATCCGCCGGGCCGCGCCCGAACCGCTGCCCCCGCCAGCACCACGGTCAGCCCGACATGCGGCAGGTAGGTGAACCGGTCCCCGGCCCCCTCCGTGGTGCCGACCCAGATGAATCCGATGGACGGCACAAGCATGCCGAGGAACCACAACCATCCTACCAGTCCAGCGGGATGCCGCTGCCGGCAACCCCAGGCACCTGCCGTCAGCAGGCCCAGCACCACCAAGGCCAGCACCAGCATCTCGACTGTAAACTGCGGACGGTTGTAGAGCACCGATAAATCTGCCGGCCAGACCGTTTGCCACAGGTAGGCCAGGTAGTTCCGGGGAAGAAGCCCCAGCCGCAGAAGCAGCGGGGGCTGCGGCGTGGCCAGCCGCCCCGGCCCAAAATTCGCAAACCACGACACCGCCCCCAACGCCAGCGCCAGCAGCCAAAACGGCCATTTTTCCATGACCAGCCGGAAACCCCTGGCCCGGATGTCCGCCCACTCCCACCGGACACGTCCCAGCGGCCACACGTCCAGCAGTAGCAGGACGAACGGCACCGTGACCAGCACCGGTTTGACCAGCAGCCCCAGGGCAAGGCACCCCGCCGCGGTCCAGGTCCAGCCGCGCGACGGCCGTCCACCCGCCTGCGCGCGCCCATAAGCCAGCAGGCACAGGAAGAAAAACAGTCCGCTCAGCACGTCCTTGCGCTCGGTAATCCACGCCACGCTTTCCACCCGCAGGGGATGCACCGCCCACAGCAGCGCCGCCCAGAAGGCCGCCCACCGCCGGCCCGTCCAGCGCCGCAGCATCCAGAACACCAAGGCCGCGTTCAGCGCATGCAGCAGGACATTCGTGGCGTGGAAGCCCCACGGCTCCGGACCAAACAGCGTGCCGTCGAGCATGAAGGACATCCAAAGCAAGGGGGCCCAGTAGCCCAGCAGGTTCGTCGTCCAGGCCCACTTCAGCGACTCCGCTGAAAAGCCGTCCCGGGTCATCGGATTCTCGCTGACGTAGGGCATATCGTCGAGTCCGACGAAATCAAAGCCCATGGCCGGCGCGAACAGGGCCAGCGTAACCGCAATCAACGCCCAGGCCAGCAGCCCGTCTTCATGGCGTCTTGCCCCGACGTGAAGAGCAGTCCGGTTCATGCCCGTGATCCTGTCCGCTTCGCGCCCGGATTCCCCGCCGGGCTGAACTGTGCGTGGGAAGACATCGTCGTGCCGTTCATTCCCGCCAGGGCTGCTGCCGGTGATACGTTGCCAGACGGGCATCGATACGCCGCGCCAGCTGCGCTTGTCCTTGTGCCTCGGCCGCGTGCCGAGCCCGTGCCGCCGTTTTTACCGCCGCATCGAAATCGCCGCGCGCGGCCAGGACCGCCGCCCACGTGTCCTGCACGGCGGCATTCTGTTCCCCGGCGAGGCCAACGGCCCGCCGCGCATATTCCTCCGCATCCGCCAGAGCGTCCGGGGGCGCATCGCCATCTGTGGCCGCCAGCCAAGCCAGGTTGTTCAGCAACGGAATGCAGTCGGGCTGTGCCTCGATCAGCCGCCGGAAATATTCCCACGCATATGGCCGAGCGCCGTCCCGCCAGCGCTGCAGGTAGAACGGATACAGATCATCCGCGGTACGGATTGGCCGTCCGGGCCAGGTCATCAACCGCGCGGCGTGCTCCCGGGCTTTGTCCTCCGCACCGGACTCGAAGCAGGCCCGGACAAGTTCCACCCGGTACTCCTCCGTGCCGGGCTCCAGGGCCAAGGCCTGGTTCAGATGCCAGATCGCATCAGGCAGATGGCCGGCATGCAGACAGGCCATGCCGGCGGCGGCGTGAATCAACGGAGTCGCACGGACATCGTATCGGGCGGGCGCGAGCAGGTCCAAGGCCCGGGAAGCCTGCCCGGCCAGCGCCCAATCGTAGGCGGCTTTCCCCATGACCTCCGGCCGATTCCGGGCCGAAACCTCCCAGGCCCGGCGATAATGTTCCTGCGCCTCCGCTGCCCGGCCGGCTTCTGCGAGCCAGATCCCCCGGTTGAGATTGGCCTGGAAATGATCCGGCATGACTTCCAGAACGCGACCAAACAAGGTGCCGGAATGTTGCCAAATGGGCAGTTGGCGCAGGGTGGCCACCCCCGCGCCCAGAACGGACACGCTCCCGGCCACAATCCATAGACACCGGCCCCGTCCGAACCGGGGCAGAGCACAGACGACGGCCAGCATCAGCCCCATGGCGGGTAGATAGGAAAAGCGATCCCCCGCCCCTTCCGTCGTGCCCATCCAGAAGAAACCGATGGACGGCACCAGCATGACCAGAAACCAAACCCATCCCGACAAGACGCCCGGCCGATGCAAACGTACCTGCCATGCCGCCGCGGACAGCCCCAGCAGAATCATCGCCGCTACGACCAGGCGAACCGCATGGAATTCCGGACGCGGATACAATACGGAAAGCCCCGCAGGCCAGACCGTCTGCTGGAGATATACCAGGTAGTTGCCCGGGATCAGTCTCAACCGCTCCCCCCAGCCGGGCATGTGCGCATGGAGCAGACCGGCCGTTACATTGGTCCGCCACACCACCGCACCCAATCCCAGCGCCAGCAGGACAAACGGCCACTTTTCGCACGCAAGCCGCCCGCCCTCCTTCCGGAACGAGGTGCAGGTCCATTCCATCCGACGCAGTGGTCCGGCATCCAGCAGCAGCAGCACAACCGGAACCGTTACCAGCACCGGTTTCACCAGCAAACCCGCGCCCAGAAACGCGACTGCGGCCCAAACCCATCGCCGTCCGGGCCGCCCCGACGTCACGCCGCGGGTGTAGGCCTGCAAACCAAGCAGAAAAAACAGACCGCTGAATACATCCTTGCGCTCCGCAATCCACGCCACGCTTTCCACCCGCAGGGGATGCGCCGCCCACAACAGCGCCGCCCAGAAGGCCGCCCAGCGCCGGTCTGTCCAGCGGCAGAGCAGTGCGAACAGCAGCACCCCGTTGAGGGCATGCAACAGGACGTTTGTGAGATGGAATCCCCAGGGCTCGGGACCGAACAGGGTGCCATCGACCATATAGGACAACCACAGCAACGGCGCCCAATGCCCCACCACGACCGCTGTCCACGCCCACGCCCACGACTCCCGGGTGAATCCGTTCCGGGTCATAGGATTCTCGGCCACATAGGCCTCGTCGTCCAGCCCGACGAAATCGTAGCCAATGGCCGGCGCGAACAAGGCCAGCGTGGCCACAAACAAAGCCCCCGCCAGAAGGCCGTTCAAATGCCGCTGGCACCAGGCTGAAATGGGCAGCCGACTCATGGCTGAACTCATACCCTTCTTGCCAAGGACAATGCCAGCGAAAACCAGAGCAAATCCGCAACCCGGCGCCCCTTCCGCAGTGAGGCCCCGGCAGGGTCACATCCGGACCGACCTGATCCTCCTGACTCGCCCCGGCAGGCGGACAGCGCGGCTCCGCCTTTACCCGGTGAACGCCGGCTTGAACCCCAGCCCCATTTTCGCCAGCCGGTAGGCCAGCGCCACGCGGAGACAGCCGAAGCCGTAGCGGACGCTGCGACGGAAGTTGATCGAGGAGGCTTCGGAAAAATAGCGCGTGGGACAGCTCACTTCGGCAATGAAAACGCCCCGCCAGAGGATCTGCGCCAGCATCTCGTTGTCGAAAACGAAGTCGTCGGAGTTGCGCTCCAGCGGCAGGCTTTCCAGCAGCTGCCGCGAAAACGCGCGGTAGCCCGTGTGGTACTCGGAAAGCTTCGCGCCCAGCAGCAGGTTTTCCCCCAGGGTCAACACGCGGTTCGCCGTGTATTTCCACCAGGGCATACCGCCCGTCAAGGCGCCTCCGCCCAGGATGCGCGAGCCCAGCACGCATTCGTACAATCCTCCGGCGATCATGCTGGCCATGGCGGGAATCAGCCTCGGCGTGTACTGGTAATCCGGATGCACCATGATGACCACGTCAGCCCCCGCTTCCAATGCCAGCCGGTAACAGGTTTTCTGGTTTCCCCCGTAGCCGAGGTTCTTCTCGTGCACGTGCACCTGCGCGGCCGGGAGTGTCCTGGCCATCGCCGCCGTCTCGTCGCGGCTGGCGTCGTCCACCACGATCACGCGGTCCACCACTCCCTGCTCCATGACCTCGTCATAAGTTTTCCGCAGGGTTTTCGCCGCGTTGTACGCCGGCATCACCACCACGATCTTCCTGCCATTGATCATTGGTCCTCCGATTCCCGGCCGCCGCAGGGCGGCTTCGGGGACATCCAATCATATCGCGCCGCCGACGCGAAGTGAAAAACGGGGACCGGCCGGCGGATCAGACGAAAGTCTTCCTCCGCCGGTTTCTCCCCGTTTCCGGGTCCAATCCTCATATCCGGCTGTGCATGTCCGCCGGAAACCCGCTATGATCCGGGACATGAAGCGAGTTGTTGCATCCGGCGCCCTTGCGCTGTGCACCGGCGTATTGCTGCTGGCCCTGTGGCATGGCGGTCTTTCGTGGGCCACCGACCTGGGCATTCGCAGGTTCGAAGCTCATGCCACCGCCCATCCCCCCCGGCCCGATCCTGGCGAAATCTGGCGAACCATGCGGTTTTTTCGCGATCCCGACGCCTATACCTGGCTGGTTCTTACGCGCGACCTCCGGGAATCCGGCCAGGTCCGGATCCGCCGGACTGCGGTCGACAATGCACCCTATGGCCGGGAAGTCCATTGGGCACAATTGCCCATCTGGCTCCTGGCCGCCCTGTCCTTCGCCTTTGAACGCCTGGGCGATTTGCCTCCGGCAACCGCTCTGGAATTGGCCGGTCTGACGCTCATGCCCATGCTGGGATTTACATTCTTCAGCGCGATCCTGCTGTTCCTGGCTCGCCAAGTCGGCGTTCTGGCGGCCCTGCTGACCGTTCTGCCCATGGCGGTTTCCTGCCATTATGAATTCCATACCCTGCGGCCGGATCACCACGGATTCCAGATCGCCTTTGCAACGGGCTCCCTGCTCTGCCTGCTGGGCAGCGGCTTGGGGCTGACCCAGACAACAAGGAACGCGCTTCCCCTGCAGCGGATTCCCTCTGCGGCCAGCGCCCGCCGCTGGTTTATTGCCTCCGGGCTGTTCGGGGGTCTGGCGCTCTGGATGGGCGCCACGGTGTTTGCCTTCGTCCTTTGCGCCATCGCGGCCGGACTCGCCCTGGCCTGGGGGCGCGCCGACACCCGGAACCTCCCGGAAGAAATCTCCATCGAACCCGATCTCTTCCGGTGGTGGGGACTGGCCGGAGCCGCGTCTGCGCTCATGCTCTACCTGGTCGAATATGTCCCGGCCCCCCCGGCCATGCGGCTGGAAGTCAACCATCCGCTCTATGCAGCCTGTTTTGGGAGAACCGCCGAATGCTTGCGCGCCCTGGCGCGATGGAAGTCCGGCCGGCCGTGGCGCCCCCGCGCAGATGGACTGCCCGCCGCGGCGGGATTGCTCGCGGCCCTGACCCTGCCGGGGCTGGTCCTGTTCGGCCCTCCCTCGTGGTATTGGCCGCGCCTGCCTCTCATGCTCCGGCTCCATTCCCGCCACATCACTGAGTTCCTTTCTCCGATCCATCCTGCGGTCTCGGCCATATATCTGGCCCGCGTTCCCTTGTTGCTGGCGGGCGGCTTGGCGCTCGGGCTGACGCTCTTCCTGCTGCACCGGAAATGCCTCCCCCTCTCCTGCCGGGCCCGGTTGCGCCTGCTGGCCACCGTTTCCGGTCTGATGTTTCTCCTGTTCTGCTGGCAAGGCCGCTGGGTCCAGTTTCTGCCGCCTGTGTTCTTCCTGCTGGCGGGCTATGGCCTGGCCGCCGGGCGGGCCGGAGTCAAGGCAGCGGCCCTGCCCCCCAAAACCACCTGGCTCCTCGCCCTGCTGGGCGTCGCGCTTCTCCTGCAGGCGGGTCATGCCGGGTTCCTCTACTCCCGCCCCATCTGCCGCATGCTGCGCGTCGAAAGCATGGATGTCCTCTTGAATCGGCAGATGCTTCAACGCAACCTCCTGCTGAGCTTGAAAGCCGAGACAAAAGGCGTTCCCCTCCGGCTACTCCTCCCCGCCGAAATGGCCCCGGCGGCCGGTTATTTCGGAGTCGGCGACACCATCAGCTCCCTGTACTGGGAGAACCAGGCGGGCCTCACCGCCGCCGCTGAATTCCTGGCGGACCCGTTGCCGGGCAGCCGAGCCCGGGCAATCGCCCGCGAGCGATCCATCACCCACGTTCTCTCCTATCGGACCGCGGGGGAGGCCCGCCTGGCCCGCAATCTCCTGACAGGCCGTGACGATCCTGCCGGCTTGACCAACACGCTGGGATACGCCCTGGCCCAGGCTCCTGCCACCCTCCCGGACTGGCTTCGGGAAGACTACCGTCTCCTGCCGGTTGTCGCGCAATCCTATTCTGTTTTTCTTCCCGCCCGGGCGCGCTGGGTGTCCGACAAAATCCCTGCCCGGATCTACCGGTTGTCGCCATGACCCTGGCGCATTCCCGAATCGGGAGTCGCCCCACCCGGCGGATGCGGGAATCGAATGGCCCAAAGCGCGGACACCGGGATCAATTGCCAACGAGCTGGCCCCTCCCGGCCCCGATCCATTGCAGCAGTCTGCTTTTTGAACAGCGCAACCGGAAGCGTTCGTCATCCGGATGTACAGCGGATTTCGGAATCAAGCCCGTTTCCCGCCTTATCGCGACCAGCCCCAATGCGCCCCCAAGGGCCAGTAGACAAAGAAGGACGGACCCACCAGCGCTTTTTCCGCAACCGGGCCGAAATACCGGCCGTCCAGGCTGGAATAGGTATTGTCGCCGAAGGGCAGAAATTGCCTCTCGCCCACCCGGATTTCCGCCGCCGCGCTGGGCAGTTTCGACCCGAGGCGGGGGACATAGCCGCGGTAGCTGGAATCCGTGGCCTGACGCTTGAATACAGCCGGCTCTTCGATCGGCTGGCCATCGACCACCAGATGCCGGTCGCGGATCGAGATCTTTTCCCCTGGCAGACCAACCAGGCGCTTGATGTAGAACGTGTCGGCGCGGATGCCCAAGGGTTCTTTGCCGGGGATGAAATTGGTATCGAACACGATGATCTGCCCCCGGCGGGGCCGGGTGAAGTGATAGAGCACCTTGTTGACAAAGATATGGTCTCCCTGCCGCACGCGGCCGGATGCGATGACCTGCCCTTTTTGCACCCGGTCGCCGGGCTGAAAGTGCAGGTGCATGCTGCGGTCGGGGTCCAGGTAGGGACTGTCCGGCCGCATCGCCAGCCGCACCAGGTGGATCGCTGTTCCGATGCGATAGGCGTACTGGTCGTCCAGCGGCCCCGCAAATTCCAACCGGCCCGTAGCCTTGGCTTTCACCTCGACATAGCGCTCGCCGAAGAAGACCAGGTTCACCAGGTTCATCGGCAGGCGGTCGCGCCACAGCTTCCCGTCCTGCGGCCGGGCGGTCACCCCGTTGAGCGTGGGTTGCATCGAGCCGGTGGGGATCTTGAAAGGCTGGATGAAATAGGTCCGGCAGGCCATGGCCAACGAGATCGCCACCACCAGCACTTCCAGATTCTCGCGCCATTTGGGGAACGATCGCGACGGCATGAGCTGATCTGCGGCCGCCGCCGCGCCCTCGCAGGCGGCCTCCAGACGGTCCCAGGCGCGCGCGCGCCAGGCGTCTTGCAGGTTTATCTCGGCTGCCCGAGTCGCGGCCAGTGCTGCCTTATCCCCCACGTCCTCCCGCATGTTCAACGCATGCCGTACCATATGCCGCGTCAGATGCACGGTCTTCTTAAGATTTCGCCTCTGGAAAAAGTTCATCTCGTTTCCTGTCCTTCAACCGGTCCATGGGAGGGGCAACCTCCGTGTTGCCCGGTTCCCCGAATGGTCGGGACGGAGTCCAACCCTCCCGAAAACCTCGATTCCCGGCTCTCTGGCGGGACGACCTCCGTGTCATCCACTGCTTCGGCGCTTCTTTCGTATTCTACGCGCATTGCGCTGTTTCGTTCCGTTATTGTTTCGACTTCAAGACCGCGATGAACGCTTCCTGCGGAATGCCGACCTTGCCAAACTGCTTCATGCGCTTCTTGCCTTCCTTCTGCTTTTCGAGCAGCTTGCGCTTGCGGGTGATATCGCCGCCGTAGCACTTGGCCGTCACATCCTTGCGATACGCCCGCACCGTCGTGCGCGCAATGATCTTCGCCCCGATCGCCGCCTGGATCGCGATGGCGAACTGCTGCGGCGGGATCAGGTCCACCAGCACCTCGCAGATTTGCCGCCCGCGCGCCTCGGCCTTGTCCCGGTGCACGATGCACGAAAACGCCTCCACGGCCTCCCCGTGCACCAGGATGTCCAGCTTGACCAGGTCGTCTTCGCGATAGCCCGCGTGTTCGTAGTCCATCGAGGCATAGCCCCGCGACAGGCTCTTGAGCCGGTCATGAAAGTCGATCAGGATCTCGTTCAGCGGCATGGTGCACGTCAGCATCACCCGCTTGGCGTCCAGCGTTTCCGTCCGGTCAATCGAGCCGCGCTTGTCCATCACCAACTTCATCATGTCGCCGATCTGTTCTCCCAGGCAGATCAGGAACAGTCTCACGATCGGCTCCTCGATGGCCTCGACTTCCGTCGGATCCGGCAGGAAGACGGGGTTGTCCACTTCTTTGACCGTGCCGTCGTTCATACGCACGCGGTACACCACGCCCGGATAGGTCGCAATGATGTCGCAATCGTACTCCCGGCGCAGCCGCTCCTGCACGATTTCCATGTGCAGCAGCCCCAGGAACCCGCACCGGAATCCGAATCCCAGCGCCACGCTGCTCTCGATCTGGTATTGGAACGAACTGTCGTTGAGCGCCAGTTTTTCGAGCGAGTACTTCAGCTTTTCGTAGTCGTCGGCATCAATGGGATACAGCCCCGTGAACACCATTGGGTGCATGGCCTTGAAGCCGGCCAGCGGATGGGCGGTCGGATTCCGCGCGGAGGTGATCGTGTCGCCGACCAGGATCTCCGCGGTGTTCTTGATGTTGGCCAGGAAATAGCCCACCTGCCCCGCCTGAAGCGCCTCCACCGGCTGCGGCTTGGGATTGAAAATGCCGACTTCCTGCACCTCGTAATCCTTGCCGGTCCCCATCAGACGGATGCGGTCGCCGCGGCGAATGGAGCCGTCGAACATCCGCACGTAGATCATGCCGCCGCGGAAGGTGTCATACTCCGAGTCGAACACCAGCGCGCGCAATTCGTCCGGATGGGAGGATTTCGGCGGGGGGATGCGCGCAACCAGGGCCTCCAGCACCTCCGCGACACCTGCCCCCGTCTTGGCACTGACCCGGAAGCATTCTTCCCGGGGAATCGCGAAAATATCCTCGATCTGGCGTTCCACCGTCTCCGGATCGGCCGCGGTCATGTCGGTCTTGTTCAGCACCGGGATGATCTTGACATGGTTAGCCGCCGCCAGGAACGCGTGCGCCACCGTCTGGGCCTCCACGCCCTGCGTGGCGTCCACCACCAGCAGCGCCCCCTCGCACGCGGCCAGGCTGCGGCTCACCTCGTAGGAAAAATCCACGTGTCCGGGCGTATCGATGAAATTAAACTCGTACATCCGGCCGTCCCGCGCCTGGTATTTCATCGTGACGGGATGGGCCTTGATGGTAATGCCGCGTTCGCGCTCGAGGTCCATGTCATCCAGCAACTGGTCGCGCTGGTCGCGCTTGGCGACCGCTCCCGTCAACTCCAGCAGGCGGTCGGACAGTGTCGTCTTGCCGTGGTCGATGTGGGCGATGATGCTGAAGTTGCGGATTCGCGACAGATCGTGAACGGGCCCGGCCGGCGCCGCCGGCCCGGCCGGCGCAGGCGCGCCTTCTTCGTTTTCCCTGTAGAATTTCATCGCCATAACCATCAAATCTCATGCGGGCTTTGTTGTCGCCGGCCACGTTGGGGCCGGCTTCCCCCTCGTCCGCGCCCAGCGGGCTCGGCTGCAACAAATTTCCCCGATTTTTCCTGTTTCCCTGCTAATTTCCAATCCATATCCCGTATTAAAAGAGCTTTCGATATTCCCGGCCCATTCCCCATCCCGATCCCGGCGGGCTCGGCGAGCCCGCCCTGCCTTCCGATCCATCCTCTCCAATTTCCATTCGTGTCATTCGCGTGATTCGCAGTTGCAATCTCCCGGCTGTTTTCCGGCCGTTGCCTTCAACCGGCCTTCCGGGCCAGCAAAGTCAGCCTTGCCCAGGACGCAGACTGTTCTCCGCCGCTTCCACGATTGTCCGGGCTTGTACGAGCGCCGTATCCGCGTCCCGGCGGGTAAAGGTCGTCCCTGGCGTCAGGTCTGGCAGTCCGTTGGGATAGCGAGCGGGAATATAGAACCGGTCCAATGCCGCGGCTTTGTCGAGATAATCCTGCCAAGGAACCATTGCGGGCGGCGGCTCCGGCAGATCGGCCAACAGCTTCTGAATGCCGTGGCCCCAAGGGTCTCGGTCCTGGATCAAATGGATGGATTTGACGGCTTTTTCCGCACTCTGCTGGGCCAGAAAACAACTATGCGAGAACAAACCGGCATCCCGGAGGACCTCGGACGCGCGCAGATCTTCCTGTGCGGTTCTCAACCACCGCTGGGCCTCATGCCACAATCGTTCGCTGCTCATAAATGGTGACTCCGTCGCGCAGGATGGATTGGATGAACTTGCGGTGCGCCATGGCAGCCAATTCCTCGGGAGTATAAATCAGCAGGTCCACAGCGCGCCCCTTCAACAAGCGGCATACGTCGGCATAGAGGCCCTCGTAACGGTCGAGAAATCGCCGCTTTGTCGGTTGAACCACCAGCAGATCCACATCGCTGTGCCGGGTGGCGGTTCCGCGGGAAAACGAACCGAACAGAACAGCCTTGAGCACCCCGTTTGCGGAAAACAAACGGGCCATTTCATCGTACGGCAAACTGGAGTCGAGTGGCGCCATTTTATTCAATCCATGGACAGAATGGCACGGGCAGCGGCCCCCGTCAATTCACGAGTCTGGCACCCGAGATCCTGGGGCTGCTCTTTCGCATCCATCGCGTGATTCGTCGTTGAAAGCTTTCGACGGTTTCCCGGGTCCGGATTCAATCGACCTTCCGGGCCGATTCGACTTTCCAGCGCATGTCGGCGATGGCGTCGCGCATGTCCGGGGCCCGGAACAGGAACGAACCCGCCAGCAGCACGTTCGCACCCGCCGCCACACAACGGGCGCCGGTCTCTGCATTGATGCCCCCGTCCACCGAAATATCCACCGCCGGCAGCTTCTCCGCCACTTCCGCCACCTTGGGCACTCCGGCCTCCAGAAACGCCTGCCCGCCGAAACCCGGATGCACCGTCATGATCAACACTTCGTCCAGCAGGGATTCATATCCAGTCAGCGCCGCGACCGGCGTTTCGGGATTCAGCGTCAGGCCGGCCCGCCGGCCGCTGGCCCGGATCCCGGCCAACGTCGCGGCCAGGTCGCAGGGCGACTCCACATGAATCAGCACCGTGTCCGCCCCGGCCTCAAGAAAACGCGGCGCGTACAGGTCGGGCCGCATCACCATCAGATGTACGCTCAGATAGGCCTCGGGCAACTCCGCCCGCACCGCCCGCAGGATATCCGGCCCCATCGTCAGGTTCGGCACAAAATGCCCATCCATGATGTCCACATGCAGACCATCCGCACCGGCCTCCAGCGCGTGCCGGCAGTCTTCGGCCAGATACCCCATCCGGGCGGACAGGATCGAGGGCAGGATCTGGATCGGCTTGCTGTTCATTGAGAGAGGAATATATGGGTTAAGAGTAGAAATCAACAGCCATATCTCTCACAAAGGAACAGCCTGTTTGAGACAGGATTACAGGATTTTCAGGATGGGAAGAACAGCGACCAGCCCTTCCCGATCCATCCGGAATTCATGCCCCTAAGATCTTTTTCGTGTTTGTTTCATGGTGACAATGGATGCCAGCAGTGTTCCAGCGCAATTTTCTGGCGGCAATCCCGTAAATCCTGCCAATCCTGTCATCCTGTCTAAATTCCTTGGGGTTTGCCAGCGATCCACCCCAGGACACCTCCGACAACCAGTCCCGAAAAGTGGGCGGCATTGGCCGTGGGGCCCAGCAGCCCGAAAATGCCCAGCGCCAGGAACACCAGCAGCAGGCTGGAGGTCATGGATGAGACATACAGACCGAAATGAAAATCCTGCCGGCTGCGCACCCACAGATATCCGAAAAGGCCGTAGACGACACCGCTCATCCCGCCGAACCCGGCCCCGCCGGCCACGTATTGGGCCAGATTCGAAGCCACCGCCACCAGCACCACTAGCCCGGCAAACCGCCAGGTGCCGATGCGGGCCTCCAGCGCCGTACCCAGATCCTGCATCCACAGCAGGTTGAACAACAGATGCCAGAGCGAAAAATGCAGCAAAACCGGCGTGAACAACCGCCACACCTGCCCGGAGGACACTTCCCCGAGCGAATTCCAGAACCGCAGCGGATCCAGGCGCGGCAGGTTGGAAATCAGCAGCCATTCCGTCCACGCCGTGTTCTCCCCCAGCCGGGTCGCCAGCCCAACAACGATGCACAGGATGGATAGCAACATGGTCAGCCCGCCGCCGCCCAGGTGCCAGGCCAACGCGCCCGGCCGGCGCAGCCGCTGCTGCTCTTCGCGCGCCTCTTGCCGTTCGTCCCGCCGCCGTTCCAATGCCACGGCCGCCGCCTGGTGAAATTCCTCCGCATCCGGCATGCTCCGGAAGCGGGAGAGCAGCGCCTGGCCCTCGTCCACCCGCTCCTCATCCACCACCCAGACCGCCCACCCCCCCCCCTTGACAGTCTCCACCTGGGCCTCGATGTCGCGCACAAACAGGTAGTCCGCAAACAACCGCGCCTGCTCTTCCGTGGGCAACTGGCCGATCATTCTCATGGAATCCGTGGGACTCTATCGCGCCGTCGACGGCACCGCAATGATTTTGCACGCCGGACATGGCCAGAAGCGCATCTGCGTTTCATTGACTGAGCGGCATCGCAACTCCCCGATTCTGTGGCTTGAACCACTTTGGAGTGCGGCGGGAAGGGAGGCTTCGAGCTCCACCCCGCTGTGATCCCGATCCGGAAAAGCTGGGCCGCGGCCACACCTTGCCTCCGCACTCCAAAACTGGCCCCCCCCCAT
>JAAZBB010000046.1 GCA_012514035.1 Lentisphaerota bacterium
TTCCTGCTTGGTCCCGACCGGACCGGCTGCCTCTTGCCAAGCCCGCAAAGATTAATTCTGGTTGGTCGTGGGTCGTTGGCTTTCCATTCTGTACTTCTGAACTTCCATACTTCTGGCGCGCAGCGCCACCCCCTTTCGCGCCATTCGCGACTTTCGTAGTTTTCCTGGATTTGCGGTGATTGCCTTGCCTTTTCGCGGCGCTTGGCCCACATTGCCTGCACGGCCCAAAACATGAGTGTCCCCGAAACCATCCTGCTGGCGTTCCAGGTCCTGGGCGGCCTGGCCTTGTTCATCTACGGCATGCGCGTGATGACGGAGAGTCTCCGCGCGGCGGCCGGCAGCAGCCTGCGCGCCATCCTGGCGCGCGCGACCCGCAGCCGCCCGCACGGCGCGGTCTTCGGCACCGCCGTCGGCTTTTTAGCCCACTCCGGGGCGGCCGTTGCCATGCTGGCCGGGTTCATCAACGCCGGGATCATGACCCTCGAACAGGCCATTGCCCCCGTCTTCGGAGCCAATATCGGCACCTCGCTGTCCATGCAGTTGGTTTCCTTCCGCATTGCGGACTACTGCTGGGGCGCCATCGGCATCGGCTTCCTGCTCCGGGCGCTGATCCCCTCCCTGCGCTGGTGCCGGCTGGGCGATGCGCTGATCGGCTTCGGCCTGCTGTTTCTGGGCATGGAAACCATATCCACCGCCATCGCGCCGCATCGGGAGGTGCTGGCGCCGTTCCTCGTGCATATCCGGGGGGATGTCTGGACCTACCGGCTGCTGGGGGTCGGGCTCTCGGCCCTGGCCACCGCCGTGCTGACCTCCTCGGGGGCGATGATCGGGCTATGCTTCGCCTTCATCAAGGCGGGGGTCTTCAACGAATTCCACCAGATGGCCGTGGTGGTGCTGGGAGCGCACATCGGAACGTGCATCGTGCCGATCATGGCCGCCCTGCCCATGCGCATCGGCGCCTGGCGCGCGGCGATCGCCCACCTGCTGTTCAATGTGTTCAACGTGGGATTCGCCTTGCTGGCCTGGCCGCTGTTCGTCCGGGTTTGCGAAGCCTCGGCGCCCGGCAACCTGTTGCGGCAGGCCGCCAACCTGCATACCGGCGCCATGGTCTTCGCCACGCTCCTGCTCCTGCCCCTGACCGGCCTGTTCACCCGCCTGGTGCGCCTGGTCACCCCCTCCAAGGAGCCCGTCCCCGCCCCGTCGTTTCTCGACACCAAGCTCCTCGCCAAACCCGAGCAGGCCCTGGCGGCCGTCATCCGCGAACTTCGGCGCATGGCCGAGGTTTGCGCGGACAGCATGATGCTCAACGGCGAACTGATCCTGTCCCCGACCCGCAAAACCTTCCGCCGCCTTCTCTCCAACGAGGACATCATCAATGAAGTCCGCCAGTCCATGGGCGACTATCTCGGCCGGCTCACGAAGCACTATCTTTCGCGCCGCCAGACCCTGTTCCTGCAGCATCTCGACCGCTGCATGAAGGATATCGAGCGCATCGGCGACCACCTGACGCATATCGGCGAGACCTCCCTTGAGCGTTTCCGGGTGGCCGAAGCCATCCTGCCCGAAGATCTGTTCCGGACCTGGTTCACCCTGTTCTGCTCCGCCAAGCACGTCATTGCCCTGATGGCCAAGTCGTTCGATCCCGACAGCAACGCCTTCCAGCACACCGCCCTGGAAATCCTGCGCGCGCGCGACGCCTACATGATCCAGTCCATGGATGCCAAGGCCGAATTCACCGGCGCGGCCCGCGACAAGCGCATCACCCCCGTGGGCGGCTATTATGTCAGCCGCTACATTGAAGACCTTGACCGCCTGGTCCGCCGGGCCAAATCCATTGCCTTCTCCGAGCGCCAGCCGGACTTCTGGGTCAAGGCCGCCAAGCTGGAAAAAGACGTCAAGGCGGCCCCCGTTTACGTCCGCCAGTCCCCGGTCGATCCCGCCCGGTACCTTGAACTTCTCCGCAAGGATACGCCCTTCGAGGACGCCGACCTGCCTGCGGATACCCGCTCGGATATCCCTTCCGAATCCCCCCACCAGCCCCCGCCGGACGAGCCGGAGCCGGCGGGTTGATGGTTGTCGGTCGTTGATTGGTGGCAGAACCGGAGCCGGGACGGGCCTGTCCCGCGGCGATCCCCCCCCCCACACACAAAAAAACACCCCGGCGGGGGAAATCCGCCGGGGTGTTTCGAATCCGGACTTAGCGGCGAGGGGGGCGTTCCTGCGCTTCGTTGACGCGGACGGGCCGATCAACGATGTCGGTGTTGTTCACCTTCGCGATCGCGTCGTTGCCTTGTTCCTGATTGGGCATTTCAACGAAACCGAATCCGCGGGAGCGGCCGGTTTCCTTGTCTTTGATCACCCGTGCCGAGACCACTTCGCCGTACGGCTCGAACGCCGCACGCAGATCCTCATCCGTGGCCTTGAACGAGAGATTCCCAACATATATTTTCACGTATCATCAACTCCATGTAACCATGGGCCACCAGTTAATTCGCCCCCCGCAAATCGGCAGCCCATGGACATGCGGAAGGTATGCCGCGGAAGATAGGCAAGCCGCCGTGGCCACCGCAAGATTATTTTGTAACTTTTTTTTTGCGCCCTTTTTGCCGCCCCGCGCCGCCCCGGGGGCCGGGGGCATCCCTGCTTTGCTGACAGCGATCGACCAAATTTGGAGTGCGGCGGGAAGCGAGGCTCGGCGAGCGCCACGCCGCTTTTTGTTTTTGAGGGCAGACGAACGGCGGCCGGAACAGCCCAAACAGCCAAAGCGGGGCCGCCTCCCGTTGGTCGTTGTCCCCGCACTCCAAACCGAGCCGCACTATTTGGAGTGCGGCGGTTCGATTCCAGTCGGTCAATGAAACGGGGATGCGCCCCCGGGCGCCGATTGTGCTTTCCCTGCGGCCCGGGTTGGGCCATTCTGACGGCATGAGTGAATCCACGATCCCCCCGCTGCCGCTGCGCCTGCATCTCGACCGCCCCCTGGTGGTTTTCGACCTCGAGGCCACCGGCCTGAACAAGCGCATGGACCGGATCGTGGCCGTTGCGCTTGTCCGCTATGAACCGGTCGGGACCGCCGAGCAGGTCAGCTATCTGCTCAATCCCGGCCTGCCCATCCCCGAGGAGGCCACCGCCATCCACGGCATTTCCGATGCCGATGTGAAGGATGCGCCGACCTTCACGGAAATGGCCGAGATCCTTGCGGGCCATTTTGCGGGCGCGGACCTGGCGGGCTACAACATCCTCGGCTACGATATCCAACTGCTGACCGAGGAGTTCGCCCGCGCCAATCGCCCCTTCTCCCTCGAGGGCCGGCGGATCCTCGATGCCCAGCGCATCTTCTTCCGCAATGAACCCCGCGACCTGTCCGCGGCCCTGCGGTATTACTGCGGCGAAACCCACGAAAATTCGCACGACGCCCTCGGCGACGTGCTGGCCACCATCCGGGTCCTGGACGGCCAGTTCCGGAAATATCCCGAACTGCCCGCAGACATGACGGCGCTGAACGACTACTGCGATCCGCGCGATCCGACCTGGGCGGACCGCACGGGCCGCCTCAAGTGGGCGAAGGGTGAAATCACCTTCAACTTCGGAAAATTCCAGGGGCAGTCGCTGCGCGACACGGTGGTGAACGATCCGAACTTCATCACTTGGCTGCTGCGCTCGGATTTCCCCGACGACACCAAGCAGATCGTCCGCGATGCCGTCAACGGCAAATTCCCCGAGCCGCCGGAGGCGGCCGGCGCGCGCAACGCCTGACCCCCGCAATCGCAAAGGCCGGGACGCCGCGCTTGTCCCCCATCGTCTTGGCGGCGGCGGACCGGGACGCTCCCGGCCCGCGGCGGGAAAACTTAATCCTCCATGACGCGTTCGACGGTCAGGTCGGGGCTGAGGCGCTCGCGCATCTCCGCCTCGATGCCGTTCTTGAGGGTCATCATGGCATGGGGACAGGCGTGACAGGCGCCGTGCAGGCGCAGGTGCACGGTATTGCCCTCCAAAGACACAAATTCGACATCCCCGCCGTGCCCTTGAATGAGAGGCCGGATCTCTTCGATGAACTGGATGACCTTTTCCTGCATGGCGTGCGATCCTTTGGAGGTGACAAATTTATTCACCCTATCCCACCCCGCCGCTGTTTGCAAGTCACGCCGGGCAGAAACGAAAAACGACGGTGAATCCGATTGGAGTTCACCGCCGTTCATGGCCAAGCCGCATTGCACGGCCCGGCTTCGGGGGAAGAAATTACTTCTTCGCCTTTTTCTTAGCGACCTTCTTGACCGCCTTCTTCGCAGGCTTCTTCGCAGCCTTCTTTGCTTTCTTCACTGCCATGGGGATTTCACCTCCTTTGCACCTGACGCACACAGGCGGTCAGGGTATTGTTGAAGTGGCGCACAAATTCATTGTCCTGTGCTCCGTTTTCACTCAAATCGCCGGACCCGGGCAGAGCGCTGTTTTTCCACCCGCTTGCGGCCGCTATCGACATCGCTTTGGCCCTTATCTTCATCTCGTTGGACAATACAGTAATGCGAAGTTATTAACAGCGTCAACTGTTTTTTGATTTTTTTTGCAATTTTTTTTCGCGCGGATTTTTTCCGGTTTTCTCCGGCGCGGTGAGCACGCGCAGCAGACGGCGCGCGCACTGCGTCTTGGCGGCAGGCCCGATGCGCTCCACCCGCCCGGAGGCGAAATACACGGTCAACGCGTTGGACGCCGATTCGAAGCCGCGGTTTTTTTGCGACACGTCGTTCGCCGCAATGGCATCGAGGTGTTTCTCGCGCAGCTTGCGTTGCGCCTCGCGCGCGAGATCGTGCGTTTCCGCCGCGAAACCGCAGAAGAACTGCGCCTTTCTTTTCAACGGCGCGATGGCCTGCAGGATGTCCGGAGCGGGCACCCAGGTGATGCGCGGCGGACCCGCGCGTTTCTTGAGCTTGCGCCGGGCGACGGTCCGTGGCCGCCAGTCGGCGACGGCGGCCGCCATCACGAACAGATCGCACCAGCGCAGATTCCGCTTCACGGCGGCCAGCATGTCCGCCGCGGAAACCACGCGGATGGGGCGAATGCCCGCGGGCGGAGCCAAGGCGACGGGACCCGAGACGAGGCGCACGGCGTGGCCGGCGGCGCGGGCGGCGGCGGCAATGGCGTAGCCCATCCGGCCGCTGGAACGGTTGCTGACGTAGCGAACGGGATCGATGGCTTCGCGGGTGGGCCCGGCGGTCACCAGCACATTCATGGATCAGGTCCCGGCCATGGCGTCCTGGACGGCACGCACGATGTCGCGCAGATCGGCGAGGCGCCCGGGGCCCTGCTCGCCGCAGGCAAGTTCACCGGAACCGGGCGGAATGATGCGGACCCCGCGCCGGCGCAGGCGTTCGACGTTCTCCTGCACGGCGAGATGACGCCACATGCGGCTGTTCATGGCGGGCGCAACCAGCAGGGGCGCCTCGAGCGCCAGGGCAGTGGCCGAAAGCATGTCGTCGGCAAACCCCCAGGCCAGGCGGGCCAGCGTCTGCGCGGAGCAGGGCGCCACCACCATGGCGGCAGCCCCGGCGGACAGTTCCAGGTGGGAGTAGGTGTCCGGCGGGGCATCGGCAAAGGTGCCGGCCGGCACGGGATGCTTTGTGAGGGCGCGCAAGGGCAGGACGCCGACGTACTGAGTGGCGCATGCGGTCATGACGACCCAAGGATCCCAACCTTGTTTCTGCAGAAGACGCACCAGTTCGGGCGCCTTGTAGGCGGCGATCGACCCAGTGACGCCCACGACGATTTTCGGCTGGTCAGGCATGGTAGTCCTCCCGGCGGTTGTCGATGCGGTGGCGTTCGGCCAGGATGATGGCGCGCATGTGATCGTAGGCCTCGGCCAGGTCGTCGTTCACCACCATATACTTGTATTCCTTCCAGTGGGAAATTTCCTCGCGCGCCTGCTGCATGCGCTGCTCGATGACGTCGAGACTGTCGGTGCCGCGCGCGACGAGGCGGTTGCGCAGCACTTCGGTGGATGGCGGAACCACGAAGATGTCCACCAGGGGGCGCTTGAGCGGATCACCCGGCGGCGCGGCGGCAATGTACTCGCGGACGGCGGCCGCGCCCTGCACATCGAGGTTCATCAGCACGTCGCAGCCGTCGGCCAGGGCGGCCACCGCAGGCGCCTTGGGCGAACCGTAGCGGTTGCCGTGGACCACTGCGTTTTCGATGAAGCCGCCCGCGGCCAGTTTGGTCTCGAACTCGGGCAGGCTCATGAAATAGTAGCTCTTGCCGTCGATTTCGCCGGGGCGCGGGGCGCGGGTGGTGGCGGTGATGGCGTAATGAATGTCCTTGAACTCCGTCTGCAGCTTGTCGCACAGCGTCGTCTTGCCCGCGCCCGACGGCGCCGACACCACAAAAATGATGTTTTTCCAGCTTGGCTTGATGCCGTTCATGCCTGCCTCCTCATTCAATGTTCTGCACCTGTTCGCGGATCCGTTCCAGTTCCGTCTTGACGGCAACGACCCGGCGCGTGATAGCCACGTCGTTGGCCTTGGCCCCGATGGTATTGATTTCACGGCCCAGCTCCTGCACCAGGAAATCGAGGGGCCGGCCGACCGGGCCGCCCGCCGCGAGCAGGTCCGCGGCCTGCGCCAGATGACTGTCCAGGCGGACCAATTCCTCGGTGATGTCCGCCTTGTCGGCGAACAGGGCGATCTCCCGGAGCAGACGCTCATCGGCGGCCAGGTCGGCGGCCGGCAGCGCCGCGGCCAGGCGCCGGAGCAGCGCCGCGCGGTAGGCCTTGGCCACGCCGGGCGCGCGTTTGCGAATGGCCGCTGTTTCCCGCCGTACCCGTTGCAGGCGCGCGGCGACATCGCGGCCCAGGACCGCCCCTTCCCGGCGCCGCATCTCCTGCAAACCCGCCAGCGCGGCGGCCAGGGCCCTGGCCACCACCGGCCACAACGCCGCCAGATCGGCGGCGCCGCGCTCGTTCACCAGCACCTCGGGCAGCGCCAGCAGCGCCGAGGCCTGCAAGTCGTCCGGCAGGCCGAGTTGCTTCGCCGCCGCACGCAGCGCGGCAACCTGGGCCCGCGCCAGGCCGACATCCACTCGCACGCCCGGGGAAGGCGCCGCTCCGGTCCAGGCCACGCGGATCTCGCCCGAAACCCGGCCACGCGACAACGCACGATGGATTCGCTCCTGGATGCGGGATTCGAACGAGGCGAGGAATCGCGGCAGCGCCAGATTCACATCCAGTTGCTTGCGGTTGACGCTGCTGAGTTCGGCCTCGACCCGCGCGTGGCGATTGGCGGCCGTGCCGGTTCCCCGGCCTGTCATGCTCATCAGATTCATCGGCTGTGCGTTCCGGCCGCCGCGGCGGCAACCATGTTCATCCTACGCCGGCGGCGGGCGCGGCGTCAATGCGCACCCGCGGCGCCGACCGCCTCCGGGACCTCCGCCGGCGGCGCGGTCACTTCATCGGAGACAATGGCATCCCAGGCCAGTTTATATTGTTCGGCCATGTCGGCGGAATCCAGCCAGACAAGGTTTTCCCAGTTGGAGACCTGGGCAACCGTGGTGAAATTGTAGCTGCCGGTGACGACCCGGCGAAGATCGAACACCATGAATTTGTTGTGCATGGCCGCGTATTCCCCCGCTGTGTGGATCAGCGTGACAGGCACGCCCTGGTCCCGCAGCCAGGCGACGAGCTTGCGGGCGCCGGGAAACTCCGCCTGGTTGGCATCCATCTTGACCGCGACGCGCACGCCGCGTCGGTGCGCCTCCGCCAGGGCTCGGGCGATGCGCGTGCGGGTGAAGGCATAGGCCGCCACCCAGATGCTTTCCCGGCTCTGCGCAATGGACTGGAGAATCACGTCTTCGCATTCCTCGTTAAACGCGCAGAGGGCGTCCACCCGCGTTTGAACCGGGAGCGGCGAATCGAACACCTCCTCCCGCGATTTGCCGTACTGCCGTTCATAGCGCTGGCGGATGTGGCGACCGTAGAAGGACCCCTTGGATTCGGCCGCCTGAAACTCCGCCCAGACCTCCACGGGCACCTCGAAGTAGCGGATGAATGCCGGGTCATCGCCCAGCCGTAGTTTCAGCGTGCCCTCGGCGGCGGTGTCCTCGCGTTCGTAGGTGATGTCGTGCAGCCAGTCGCTCTCCGCCTCCAGGCGCTCCTGCACCAGGGCGGCCGACGCCCCCGCGCAGGCGCCGCACAGCAGCGCCAATCCCAGCCATCGTTTGCTCATGGTTCCGTCCTGCCTTTCGACGGTACGAGCATAGGCCAGGAGGCGGCGCGGTTCAACCGAGAGTTTGCGCCGGCGAAAATATTTTGATGGCGGGCTTGGCCGAGCGCCCCATGCCCCAAGACAGATTGACCGGAATGACCGTGAAACTGGCGCAGCCATCGAATCCGCATGGTTTCGCCCCCCTCCGGCCCCCCCCAGAGGGGTTGGATTCAATGCCCACACAGCCATTCATTTATTATGGAGTTTATAAACTCCATAATCGAAATTATTGCCACATCAACCTTGGGCAACACCCACCCACGGACGAGGTCTTCAATTGAGGTTGCCCCTCCGGTTCCGGCCGTTGGATCCAAACATAGATGCGCCCTCCGCGATTTGGGGCTCGACTTTGCCCTTTGCAGGTCGGTGAAGGATCGGGTATGTTCCGGAACTTTCATGAACGAACCCCTCCAGAAAGCCCTCCCCGGGCCGGCCGGATTCGGCTGGTCGCGCCTGTCGAATTCCGCCCGGCGGGAGATCGGCTTCTGGGCCGTGGTGGCGGGAATGCTGTTTTTCATGTTCCATCTGCACGGCAACAGCCAGGAGGTGGCAACGTGCCGCCATTCGCTGTTCCTATGGCTGCGCAGCCGCTGGCAGGGCGACTACGCCTATGGCATGTTCCTGCCGCTGGCGAGCCTCTTTGCTCTGTGGCGGCGGCGCCGGGAAATCGCCGCGGCGCCCACGGGCGTGGACTGGCGCGGCGCCGGGGTGGTCGCGGCCGCGCTGTTTCTCCATTGGCTCGGAGTGTTGGCGCAGCAGCCGCGTATTTCCGCGGCGGGCCTGATCTTTCTGCTCTGGGGCCTCCCTTTCCTTATATATGGATACGGCGTTGCCCGCTGGCTGCTGTTTCCCTGCGGCTATCTGTTTCTTGCCATCCCCTTGAATTTCATCGACAGCATGACCGCGCCGCTGCGCATCTTCGCCACGGCGGTATCCGCCGGAATCCTCAACGGCTTCGGCCTGGAAGTCCAGCGGGTTGGATCGGGGCTGTTCTCCGCCGCCGGCAATCCGTTCTCGTTCAATGTCGCCCCGGAATGCAGCGGCCTGCGGTCGCTGTTGGCAATGACGGCGCTGATGGGCTTCTACGCCTGGTACAGCCAGAAGACTCTCGCCAAGAAATGGATTTTATTCCTGGGCAGCATCCCGGTGGCGGTCATCGCCAACATCTGCCGCATCATTCTGGTCGTGGTGGCCGCCGCCATCTGGGGGCAGGAGACCGCGATGGGGCTCTGGCACGACTATTCCGGCTATCCAATTTTCCTGATCGGCATCGCGACGATGCTGCTGCTGGACCGGCTGCTCAACATGGACTACCGCACCGCATGGACCCGTCTCAAAAATCATTTCTTGGCGCGCGCCTCTTCGTAATCGCCGCCCTGGCCCTGACCGCCTGGGCGCTGGTCTTCAAGACCGGCGTGGCGAACACCGACGAGGCCGGGATCGTGCTGCAGTTGCCCGCCCAGGTGGGCGACTGGGACGGCTTGGATCTGCTGTTTTGCCCCGACCGGAACTGCGGCGGCCAGTATCTCGCCGCGCGGCTGGAAACGCCCGGCGTCTGCCCCCGCTGCGGGGCGGCGCTGGGCAACATGAACTGGGCCGAGCGCGCCATGCTGCCGAAAGACACCGGCATGGTGCGCAAATACTACGCCCGCGCCGGCAACCGCGACGGCATCCACGCGTCCATCGTGCTCAGCGGCGACGACCGTTCCAGCATCCACCGGCCGCAGGTCTGCATGACAGCCAGCGGACACGAGATTGTCCGCGAACAGGTCATCCGCATCCCTCTCGAGGAGCGCGCCGCCCCCCTGGAAGTGATGGTGATGGACATGAGCCGGTCCACCACGAATTCCGACGGGACCCCCGCCATCCAGACCACCTTCTACGCCTATTGGTTCGTGGGCAAGGATCGCGAGACCGCTTCCCACATCGTCCGCATGGCCTGGATGGCCTATGACCGGGTGGTCCACGGCGTTTCCCATCGCTGGGCCTACATCGCCCTGTCCGGCGCGCGCGATCCCGCCTCCAACGCCCATTTCCAGACCATCGCCGACTTCGCCAGCCGACTCCATCCCGCCTTGCTGAAACCCGATTGACATGGCATGCTCCCCCGCCATGGATACCTCCGCCCCAGTTCCAGTTTCCCTCGTCACCGGCGGTGCCGGCTTTCTCGGTTCGCACCTGTGCGACCGGCTGCTCGCCGAAGGCCACCGGGTCGTCGCGATGGACAACCTCATCACCGGCAGCCTGGAGAACATCGCCCATCTGCGCGCCCGGCCCGATTTCGAGTTCATCCACCACAACGTCACGACCCACATCGATGTTTCCGGGCCGCTGGACTATATTTTCCATTTCGCCTCGCCCGCCAGCCCGATCGACTATCTGGAATTGCCGATCCAGACCCTGAAGGTCGGCTCGCTGGGCACCCATAACGCGCTGGGCCTGGCCAAGGCCAAGGGCGCGCGCCTGCTGCTGGCCTCCACCTCCGAGGTCTACGGCGACCCGCTGGTCCACCCGCAGGTGGAAACCTACTGGGGCAACGTCAATCCCATCGGCCCCCGCGGCGTTTACGACGAGGCCAAGCGCTTCGCCGAAGCCATCGTGATGGCCTATCACCGCTACCACGGACTGGAAACCCGCATCGTCCGCATCTTCAACACCTACGGCCCGCGCATGCGCCCCAAGGACGGCCGCATCGTCCCCGCCTTTTGCTGCCAGGCCCTCAAGGGCGACCCCATCACCGTCTTCGGCGACGGCACCCAGACGCGGTCGTTCTGCTTCGTCTCCGATCTCATCGACGGCATCTACCGCCTGATGATGAGCGACCACGCCGACCCCGTGAACATCGGCAACCCCCGCGAACTTACCGTCATGGATTTCGCCCACACCATCCGGGAACTCACCCGCAGTGCCGCCCCCATCATCCACAAACCCCTGCCCGTGGACGACCCCAAGGTGCGCCAGCCCGATATCAGCAAGGCCCGCAAGCTCCTCGGCTGGGAACCGAAAATGCCCCTCGAGGAGGGCCTCCAGCTGACCATTGACTATTTCGCCCAGTTGATCCAAAAAGGGGTTGTCTAACGAAAGGAACCGCCATGTACCTGCGCTATGTCAACAAGCTGGGTATTCCCCGGGACATCGAACTGACCGGTGAACCTCTGTCCATCGGCCGCAGCCGGGAGGCGGACATCCCCCTGCTGGATGAAAAAGTCTCCCGCGTCCACTGCGGCATCCGCCTGTCCGAGGGCGAGTTCTATCTCAAGGATCTCAAGTCCCGCAACGGCACGTTCGTCAATGGCCAACGGGTGGAAGACACGGTCAAGCTCAAGGCCGGCGACCGCATCCAGGTCGGCGCCGTCGTCTTCGTACTCGAAGCCGCCTCCGAAAAGGCAAACGCCGCCAAGGGTCTGGCTTCCGTGCAGGACGCCATGGCCGATGGCAAGGGCTACACCACCATCCTCAAGGAAATCGTCGAGGACATGCCCGCCGCGGCCCCCGCCAAAGCGGTCAGCGCCGAGCCCCCCCCGCCCCGTCCCACCATCCAGATTCATCACCCCGCCATCAAGATTTCCACTCCCCCCGAGGAACCCATCCCCGCCCCCAACTCCGCCGATACCCCTCCCGCCGGCCGGAAGAAGATCATCATCAAGCGTTAGGAGCTCCCTGCCCGGTCGGGCATGCCCCCGTTCGAATTTGATACTTGTATTGCACGCCGAAGGGAAGAGAATGACCCGTGTTTTCTTGCGAAGGCAGGAGAGTAACCATGAGTTTGAAAAAGCCACTGACCGCTGAAACCATCTGCCTGAACCTGCAGGGGACCACCAAGGATGAAGTCCTGGCGGAAATGGTGGATCTGCTGATGGCCTCCGGCCACATTCGCGACCGAGACGCCGTGCTGCGCGCCATCACCGAACGCGAAAGGCGCATGAGCACCGGCATGCAGAACGGCATCGCCATCCCCCACGGCAAGACCGACAGCGTCGATTGCCTGGTGGCCGCCCTGGGTATCAAGCGCGGTGGCGTCGATTTCGGCGCGCTCGACGGCCAGCCCTCCAACATCTTCGTCATGACTGTTTCGCCCGACAGCCGCACCGGACCCCACATCCAGTTTCTGGCCGAAATCAGCCGGCCGCTCAATGACGGGGCCATCCGCTCCAAGCTGCTTTCCGCCACCACCCGCGAGGAAGTCCTTCATCTCCTGATCGGCTGACCGCCGCGTCCGGAAGGCCTGCATGTCGGCCGCTGCCGAACCCCATCCGATGGCCCAGTTCATCATCCAGTTCGGCCTGCTGATTGTCTTCACCCGCCTCGGCGGCTTCTGGTTCCGCCGCTGGCTGCGCCTGCCCGGCGTGCTGGGCGAGTTGATCGCGGGCCTGATCATCGGTCCCTATGCGCTGGGCCACCTGTCCTGTTGCGGGCTCGGGCCCCTCTTTCCCCTGACGGAGGCCGGACCGGTGTCGCTCGAACTGCACGCCATCGCGAACTTTGCCGCCATCATTCTCCTCTTCCTGTCCGGACTGGAGACCGACCTGTCGACCTTCCTGCGCTATTCCGTCGCCGGCACCATAGTCGGTATCGGCGGCGTGGTGTTCTCCTTCGCGCTGGGTGCCGGATGCGCCGTCTGGTTCGGCCTGGCCCCCGGCTGGCTGGCCCCCCCCGCGCTGTTCCTCGGGGCCATCGCCACCGCCACCTCGGTCGGCATCAGTGCCCGTATTCTCAGCGAACGCCGCAAAATGGACTCCCCCGAGGGCGTCACCATCCTCGCCGCGGCAGTCTTCGATGACGTGCTCGGCATCATTGTCCTGGCCATCGTCGTGGGGATGACGCGCAGCGCCTCCGGGGGGGGGCAGCTGGCCTGGGGGGAAATCCTGGCGATTTCCGCCAAGGCCTTCGGTTTCTGGATCGGCGCCACCCTCGCGGGCCTGCTACTGGCCCGGCGTTTTTCCCGCATGCTGAAATATTTCAAGAGCCCTCAGGCCATCGCCGCGCTGGCCCTCGGCTTCGCCCTGCTGCTGGCGGGCCTCTCCGAGATGGTGGGCCTCGCCATGATCATCGGCGCCTACATCATGGGCCTGTCCCTTTCCCGCACCGACCTCGTCCAGGTCATCCAGAAGGAGATCGAAGGATTACATAATATCCTGGTCCCCGTGTTTTTCGGCACGATGGGCATGCTGGTTGACCTGGCGACCATTCCGGCCGTGCTCAAGGTCGGCCTCGTCTATTCCCTTTTCGCCGTCATCAGCAAGGTCGCCGGTTGCGGCCTGCCAGCTCTCTTCTGCGGTTTCAATCTCCGCGGTGCCTTCCGCATCGGTGCCGGCATGCTGCCCCGTGGCGAGGTCGCCCTCATCATCGCCGGCACCGGCCTCACCTCCGGCGCCATCGGCCAGGACGTCTTCGGCATCGCCATCTTGATGACGCTCGTCGCCATGCTGTTGGGCCCCCTGATGCTCTCCGGCAGCTTCGAGCATCCCGCCAGCGGCCTGCGCAAGCCCGAAGACGCCGCCAAGGCCCAGAGCAAGGAAATCATCCTGGCCTTCCCGTCCCCCGACATGGCCGACTTCATGCGTAGCCGCATCCTCCGCGCCTTCCGCCAGGAAGAATTCTACGTCTACCGCCTCGCGCCGGACACCCCCACCTATCACATTCGCAAGGAAGACATGTTCTTCACCCTCGAATGCGAGGGCAACACCGTCGTTCTCAGCGCCGCCGCGCAATACGAAACCCTGGCGCGCCTCGTCATTGCCGAGGAAATGCTGACCCTGCGCTCCATGCTCCACATGGCCCAGGAAAATCCCGACATCGCGTCCATGGAACACGACCTTGTCGCCAGCCTGTTCTCCGACGACAAAAAGGACGATCCGTGAACCTACGCGCCGCCGCCCTCGCCCTGGGCGCCGCGCTTTTTGCCGGCGGCACTCCCGCCCAGCCGCCGCCTGCCCCGCCCCCGCCGGCCACTCTGAGCCCCGGCGATGCCCTCCTCGTCCGCATCCAAGGCATGGGCGGCGGCATTCCGGAATACCGCGAAGTGGTCGACAGCGAAGGTTGCATCGAAATACCGTTCGTCGGCTTCCTCACTGCCGCCGGCCGGACTCCCGCGGATGTCGCGGACGGTATGAGGACCGCCTATGCCGCCGCCGGCCTCGCCAGCAATGCCGAGATCCGTCTGACCTATGTCACCCATTTCGACCCGCCCCCCGCCCGTACCAACCTCGTACGCATCCAGGATCCCCGCCAACCTGTCAGTCCCTGACCCGACGCCCTCCTGCAATCCGGCGTTTGGATGGACCATTTTCAAGGCAACCAATCGTTTCCGGTCCATGCTTCTTATCCTACCCCGGCCGACGAAAACGTTTAATCATATCTATTCCATTTATAACATGATACACTTATATTTATTCGTTTTTATATATTTCATGTTTAATTAATCATAGTCAATCCAGACAGAGAACGCGAACCAATCAGCAGCGGCAGGATCAATTCGGCTGCGCACAGGCCACGGAGGTGACGCTCACCGGTATGGACGCCGCCGCGATCCAGAGTCGGAATTCAGCCGGAGGCGGAACCACGAATACGACCCCTGTCTGGAACATGCTCCTGCCAGTGGCTGTTCCATTCTCCACGGCAGGGCGGAAGTGCGCGCCCCAACGCACCTGCGCACTTGAGCCGTGCGCAACACAAAAAAGACGTGCCACCGCGCATCACCATCCGCTATGATGTGCGCCATGACTTCGCCGACCATCCGGGAACTCTTCGCGGCACGGCGTCAACCCACGCTGTCGCTGGAATTCTATCCGCCCAAGGATGCCCGGGGATTCGACCTGCTGGGCCAGTCTATCGAGCGCATGCGCCCCGTCCATCCCGACTTCGTCACCTGCACCTACGGGGCCGGCGGATCGAACCGCGAATTCAGTTTCGCCGCCTGGGAACTGCTCATCCGTCTGGGACTGACCCCCGTCGTCGCCCACCTCACCTGCGTGGGCGCCTCCCGCGCGGACCTCGAATCCCAGATCCACCGCATCTACGACGCCGGCATCCGCAACATCATGGCCCTCCGCGGCGATCCCCCCCGCGGCGAAACCGCTTTCACCCCCGCCCCCGACGGCCTCGCCCACGCCTCCGACCTGGTCGCCCTGATCAAATCCCTGCACCCCGACATCTGCTGCGGCGTCGCCGGCTACCCCGAAACCCATCCCGAAGCGGTATCTCCCGCCGACGACCTGCGCCATTTGAAGGAAAAAATCGACGCCGGCGCCGACTTCGTCAATACCCAGCTCTTCTTCCACAACGATGTCTATTTTCAGTTCATGGACGCCGCCCGCGCCATCGGCATCACCGCCCCCATCCTGCCCGGCCTCATGCCCGTCGCCTCCCCCGGCCAGCTCGACCGCGCCATCGGCTTTTCCCGCGCCACCGCCCCTGCCGCCCTCCGCGACGCCCTCCAAGTGCCCGATCCCGAGGCCGCCCGCACCGCCGGCATCCAATGGATGGTCAACCAGATCAACGGCCTCATCGCCGGCGGGGCCCCCGGCATCCACCTTTATATCCTTAACCAGGCCCACACCGTCCTCGATCCCCGCCTCACCGCCTGCCTTGCCCACTGGCGCTCCCCCTCAACCCGGCATGCTGACCTCTGACTTTTCTTAAAGAAAGGACCGCAACATGAAAATCCTCGTCACCGGCGGATTGGGCCAACTGGGCTGGGATTGCCGTGAAGTGTTCGCCGAGCACGAAGTCCTCGCCCTCGACCTGCCCAACCTCGACATCACCGACCCCGACAGCGTCGACGGCATCCTCAACCTATGGAAGCCCGATGTGCTGGTCAACTGCGCCGCCTACACCGCCGTTGATCGCGCCGAAACCGATGTCGCCAAGTCCTGGCACGTGAACCGCGACGGCCCGGCCCTGCTCGCCTCCCGCGCCAAGGCCCACGGCATCTTCCTCGTCCATGTCTCCACCGACTACGTCTTCGACGGGACGCGGCCCGTTCCGCAGCCCTATGTCGAGACCGACGCACCCAATCCCGTCAGCGTCTACGGCAAGAGCAAACTTGCCGGCGAGCGCGAGATCCAGGAACGCGATCCACGCCACGCCATTCTGCGCACGGCCTGGCTCTATGGTTCCCACGGCTACAACTTCCTCAAAACCATCCTGCGCCGGGCCGCCAACGAACCCCAGAAAGGACTGCGCGTCGTGAATGACCAGTTCGGCACCCCCACCTGGTCCCGCCGCCTCGCCAAGCAGATCCTGGCCGTGGCCGAAGCCGACGCCGCCGGACTGTTCCACGCCTCCGGCGAAGGCTTTTGCTCCTGGTACGACTTCGCCAAGGAATTCATCTCCGCCATGCGGTTGGATTGCGAGGTGCGCCCCTGCACCACGGCCGACTATCCGACCCCCTCCGTCCGGCCCGCCAATTCCATCCTCGAAAACGCCAATCTCAAGAAGGCGGGCCTTCACGTCATGCAGGACTGGCGCGAGGACCTGCGCGAATATGCCCGGCGCTACCGCGAACCGCTCCTCAACGAAGTCCGGAATTGAACCCATGCCGCGCGCATTCCGCAACCTGATGGTCACCGGCGGCGCCGGCTTCATCGGCGTCAACTTCATCCGCTGGCTGTGCGACCGGCCGGATTTCACCGGCCATGTCATCAACGTCGACCTGCTCACGTATGCCGGCAACCCCCTTTCCCTCCTCGGCGTGGCCGAACGCTTCGGACCCCGCTATCACTTCATCAAGGCCGACATCTGCGACGCCCTCCGGATCGCGGAAATCATCGCAACCTACGAAATCGACGCCATCGTACACTTCGCGGCCGAAAGCCACGTGGACCGCTCCATCGCGGCTCCCGACGCCTTCGTCCGCACCAATATCCTCGGCACCTATACCTTGTTGCAGGCCGCCCGCGAGCATGCCGATCAAATTCAGCTCTTCCACCACATCTCCACCGACGAAGTGTTCGGCTCCCTCGGAAAACGAGGCGCGTTCACCGAAAAAACTCCCTACGCCCCCAACTCTCCCTATTCCGCCTCCAAGGCCGCCAGTGACCATCTCGTCCGGGCCTTTCATGAGACCTACGGCCTGCCCACCACGCTCTCCAACTGCTCCAACAACTACGGTCCCTTCCAGTTCCCTGAAAAACTCATCCCCCTGATGATTTTGAATGCCCGCGAAGGCAAGCCGCTGCCCGTCTACGGCGACGGCCTGAACGTGCGCGACTGGCTCTTCGTCGCCGACCACTGTTCCGCCATTTGGCGCGTCATGCAGGAGGCCAAGCCGGGATCCACCTACAACGTCGGCGGACGCAACGAACTGCCCAACCTCCGCGTCGTCGAAAAAATCTGCGACCTGGTGGACCAGAAAGCCCCGCCGCTTGCAGACGGCAAACCCCGCCGTTCCCTCATCACCTTCGTCAAGGACCGCCCCGGCCACGACCGCCGCTATGCCATCAATTGCGCCAAAATCGAGCGTGATCTCGGCTGGCGCCCCGCCGAAACCTGGGAAACCGGATTTGAGCGCACCGTGGACTGGTACCTGAAAAACGCCGAATGGTGCGATCAGGTCCGCTCCGGCGAATACCAGAAATGGATCGCCACCCATTACGGCTGATTTTCCGGAAGACCGACGCAACACAACCTGGACCCGACTCCCGTGACTTGGGATTGTAAATCTGCGCTTCTGGTCCTCATCAGGCGGTTCCTGCCCGCCCTGGCGGCCTTGGTGCTGGGCGTCTGGATCCTGCTCCGCGCCACCAATCCCATCCAAATGCTGGTGGGATTGCTCTTCTTCCTGGTCGCTGCCATTCTCGTGGCTGGCCCCATCGCCCGCCTGCTGGCCGAGCCAACCGGAAACCTCTTCTGGCCCCGGAGATATTACAACAAGCCCCAGCCAATGTACGGCATCCCCCAGTCCCGCCGCGCCAAAGGCCAGTTGGAAGAAGCCCTGGCTGAATATGAAAAAATCGCCGCCGACCATCCGGACGAAGTCCGCCCCTATTTGGAAATGATCGACGTCGCCATCCACGACCTCCGGGACGCCGACCGCGCCAACGCCATCTTCCAAAACGGCCTCGCGCGCCTGAAGAACGCCGACGACAAGGACCTGCTGGCCAAGACCTATGCCGAAATCCGGACGCGACTTGACACCCGCCCGCTCCATCCTCCCATCGCCCTCCCGCCTCCGCATTCCGGCCGTTGAAACGGACCGCCGCCGACCAAGCCCCCCTAGGCTTGCCCTATAAATGAATCAAGCACCTTTAAATAACTAAATATTAACTTGCATTTTATGCAAGTTAATATAGACATATTGACAAATGCAACCCATCCGCCAACTGGAACGCCTGCTGGCTGATCTGGCGACGCCGGAACACTATTTGTTCTCCGCTTCCGATTTCAAATCCGCCTGTCCGCCCACCACCGATTTGTTTGTCCTGTTGAGCCGCGCCGCCAAGTCCGGTATTCTCCGGCGCGTCTGCCGCGGAATCTATCTCTATCCCCGCGTGGATTACCCCCGCGGCCGCGTCCTCTTCCACGCCGCCGCCCTCTTGCGGGCCAATGCGTTCAACTACATCAGCCTCGAAACGGCCCTCAGCGATGCCGGCATCATTTCCCAGATCCCGATGGACCGCATCACGCTGATGTCCTCGGGCTGCGGCAACGTGATTTCCTGCGGCGAGTTCGGCCGCATCGAATTCGTCCACACGGTGCGGAGCCCCGAAAATCTCGCTGACCAGCTTTCCTACGATGCCGCCTGCCGCTTGTGGCGGGCCTCGCCGGCCCTGGCCTTGCGCGACATGCGCGCCACCCGCCGCGATCTGAGTCTCATCAATCCCGAGGTCGCCCATGAACTTGTTTGACCAACTGACCGACGAGGCCCTGCGTAACGTACCCGGCCATGCCCCCCTCCGCGCCGTCGTCGAAAAGGAACTCCTGCACCACGACATCCTGCGCGAAATGAACGCCGCCGGCCTGCTTTCCTCCCTGACGTTCATCGACGGCACCTGTCTACGCGCCTGCTACGGCTCCGCCCGCTTGAGCGAAGACCTCGACTTCACCGGCGGCGCCGATTTCACCCGCGAGACCCTCGCGGCCCTCGCCGACACCCTGGTGCGCACCCTCGAAGCCAAATATTCCCTCCGTGTCCGTGTCGCCGAACCCGTCAAGGTTTCAGCCGGCGTGGACACATGGAAACTTGCTATCCTCACCCATCCGGGCCGCCGCGACCTGCCTCCCCAGCGCATCCACGTGGATGTCTGCGCCATCCCCAGCCACGACCGCCGGCCCATGATGCTCCGCAATCCCTACGGCGTGGACATGGGCACCTCCGGCTTGATCCTCCAGGCCCAGAGCCGCGAAGAAATCCTCGCCGACAAAATCATCGCCCTCGCCTTCCGCCCCAACCGCCTCAAGAACCGCGACCTGTGGGACATCGCCTGGCTCAAGCAACAGGGCGTCGAACTACCTGCCGCCCTCATCCCCCTCAAAATCGCCGACCTCCGCCAAACCCCGGCAGTTTTCGCTTCCGAGTTACAGTCCCGCCTCGCCGCTTTGAAAACCGACCCCGCCCTCTGCACCGCCTTCGTCGTCGAAATGCAGCGCTTCCTACCCTCCCGCCTCGCCGACGAAACCGTCGCTCAAGAACCCTACTGGACCTACCTCCTCAACCTCCTCGACGAAGAATCCCGCCGCGCTCTCTCCGCCTTGCCCCCCGCTTGATCGGTAATTCCAAAAATCCTTCAACGCAAAAGACGCCAGCGGCGCAAAAGGAACGCCAGCGGCCAAGGCAAAGTCGTCTCGCGCGAGACGACCGGGGCTGCAGCCGGAGCATGGGCAACTTGCCTGCATCCTGCCCTTCCCTCTCCCCGCCCTCCCCCGCGAGCCGGCCCCGGGAAAACCAAAAACATGATTTCATAGGACTGACCCCTTCACGAGTTAACTTCTAACTCAAGGGCTGACCCCGGCGGGGCGGCAGCGCACCCGGTAAAAACCGGCGGGTTGAACCCCAAGATATTCCAGCAGCAGCCCGGAGGAATCCTGGGCGATGGCAACCTCATCCATGCCCGCCGTGCGCCAGTTTTCCATGTCGACCGAGGTTTCCACCACGTAGTCCGTGTCCTCGGCCGCCGGATTGATCGGCAAGCGGAAGGTGTGCGGCACTCCCGGAGCGGCAGACAGATAGCCGCGCGGTTGGCCGGCAACCGACGGGTCCAGCCCCAGCGCGTAGCTTCCCCAACGACGCGGCAGGGCTTCCGCCTGTTCTTCTTCGTCCTCCTCGCGCCATTCCGGAAACAACGCGTCCAGCCATTCTTCGAATGTGTTGATTTGCCCCAAGGACAGCTTGGCCAACCCCGGCATGGATTCTCCGCCGACGTGGCTGAAATTTCCACCCACCAGCAGCGCATCTTCGGCAGGCAGCGGCAACATCGAGGACATGCCCGCGGCCGCCGACCGGTTTGGCAGCGTTGGCGGCACTAGCTGTCCATCGCGCAGCACCCATTGCAGGCCGGGGGCGGCGGGCACAACCCGGAACAGTTCCGCCGCCTGGAACGTCGGGTCCACGCGTCCATCCGGCAGCAACCGCACCAGCGTTTGCCCGCCCGCGCTGGTGTGCAAATTTCCGGAAACGATCCAGCATCCGCCCGGGACGGGTGTTGCCTGATGTATCCGCGTGCCATCCTGAAATTCGGTGCGGAACATGGCATCCAGCCCGGTTTGCAGGTCCATCAAGACAAGTTGTTGCGCATTTTCTTCCCAGGCGACCAGCAGCAACCGGCCATCCGGCAACTCCAGGAATGGAGTGGCGTTGGAGGGGAAAGGCAATTCCCGCGCGAACGCGCCATTGGCGGCATACAGGGCTCCACTCGCAATCATCCGGTCGTCAGAGAGCACAAAAATGGAGCTGTATCGGTAGGGATCAATCGCCAGGGCGAATCCCGTATCCTCCGAACCATCCGCGTACAGGCGCTGCCGGACGTTCGGCCACACGTCGCCCGCATCCACTTGATACTGGATCAGGAATCCGCCGTCCGACAACGGGCTCACGCCAAAGTTCCCGATGAAGGCCGCTGACGCCATGGCGCCGGAGGACCCGTCCCAAAAGAACCACGAGCCTGCCGGCACGTAGCGCGGCGAATCCGGATCCACCGAGCCGTCGCGCAACAGCCGGATCAGCCGCGTTTGCGTGGCGTCCGGAAACACGTGGCAAGCGCCCAGCGCCAACACCAGCGACTGGCCGTCGCGTGCCATCTGCACGGACAGGACCGGCGGCAAATCCGTCGGCGGCTGGAACGAGGCGTCCTGTTCCAAGTCCGAATCCAGCACGCGCAACACCACGGAACCATCTTGCGCACGCGGGCGATTTTCCCGGATCACGATTCCGCCGTCGGCAAATTGCCCGACGATCGCAATGTCGGGTTCGCCGATCACCGCCGGGATTTGCCAGCCAGGATCGGGCGTTCCATCGGCTTGGATGCGGCGGAGGCCGCCCAGCTGGATTCGTCCATCCGGGAGCACTTGCGGCGAATCGGAACCCAGCGGCACACAAAAAGCCGGATCCGGCTCTCCATCGGGGCGAATACGAATCAACACGTTCTTCTGCTGCTCCGCCAGGCAGGCATCGAGTTCCGTCGCCACCCGGTTGCACAGCAACGATCCATCCGCCTCTTCGACCACCACCAGCGGAATGCCCCGGGGCAGGTGGACGCCATGCGACCGCACGAGCAGCCCGTCCGCATCGTACAGGCCGATTCCATAGCTCCGGTGGGTTGGGCTTGGCCACAACCACTCGCCATAAAAATACACGCCCACCAGCCGAAAACCTCCGCCCGCCCGCGCCGCAATCGAGTAATGATTGTATTCCGGCAATTCCAACGGTTCAAACGACGAGTCCAAAATGCCATCCTCGTCCACTCTGAACAGCGTATATCGCGAGTCTTCCCAATCCCACACCGTCTGTTCCGGCTGTTCCGGCACCACTTGCCCCAGAATCCAAATCCGCCCCGCGCTGGCCGGAACCGCACCGTACAGCGCCATGGGCCACCCCTCCTGCGAGGACAAAATGATCGGCTCGATGGTGTCCGAATCGTACGCCTCCAGATGCCGCCCGCTCGCCTCGCCCCGGACGACGTATAGGCGGTTTGATGTCTCAAATAACCCCTCAATTGATCCTGCGGCCGGCAGCAAGGCAGAAAACCGTGGATCGAGCGCACCCGCCTGATCATAGGCCAGGATTTGTCCGCCTACCGCATGGAGCAGCGTTCCATCGGCCATTTCGAACAACCGGCCGACGGCCACACTGGAAACCCACCCATTCAGCCAGATTGCAGGCACTCCGCTAACGTCCACCGCCGCCGGCTGGAATGCAGGATCCACCGCGCCGCCCGGAGTCAGCGTCGCCAAGCCGGGCCGCGACAAACCATCCACCGAAGAAAAATCGCCCCGCAGAACCACGCGGCCATCGGCCAGGACCAGCCAATGCCCGATGCTCCCCTGCGACAAAGGCAGTTCCGCATCCACGGGCAACGCCTCGCCCGGCACAACCCCCGCCGCCGGCAAAGAGAACCAGCCCAGCCACGCCGCCCAGCAGGCGATCCGCCAACCCGTGCAAACAAACTGCCAGCTTCTAGCCATGCCCCGTTTGATTCCGCCTGCACAATGTATCATCGCAGTTTGATTTCTTCCACCGAGATTCTGGTAATCCCTCGACGGCGCACGGCCCCTTCCTTGTTCTTTCGTGTCTTTCGCGTTTTTCGTTGTGTCCGGTTTTGTTTCCCTTTCTCCGGTTCACCGATTGCCTTCAGCCCCCCGTTCCCCCGCGCTGGCGTTTCTTTTGCACCCCTTGCGACGCTTGCGTTAATGCCTTCTGCCCGGCACTTTTCCATACCGTGGAAAAATATTTTCCACACTGTGGAAAAATCGCGTATGGTTTTCCACACTGTGGAAAACGTTCAACCCCCATTCTTAATTCTTCATTCTTAATTCCTAATTGATTATGAACACCTTCCCCCTCACCCTCGCGCAGACCGAGGACCTCGCCCAGAAGTTCCCCACCCCCTTCCACCTCTACGACGAGGCGGGCATCCGGGACAACGCGCGGCGGCTGATCAAGGCGTTTTCGATTTTCCCCGATTTCCGCGAGTTTTTCGCCGTCAAGGCCGCGCCCAATCCGTTCCTCCTCAAGATTCTCGCTGCCGAGGGGCTCGGTGCCGATTGCTCTTCCCTGGCCGAGCTGCGTCTGTGCGAAGCCGTCGGCTTGCGCGGCGACCGCGTGATGTTCACCTCCAACGAAACCCCCGACGAGGAGTTTCGCGAAGCCCGCCGCCTCGGCGCCATCATCAACCTCGACGACATTACGCACATTGATGCGCTCGTGGCGGCAACGGGCTCGCTGCCGGAAACGCTGTGCTTCCGCTACAACCCCGGTCCGCTCAAGGCCGGAAACGCCATCATCGGCCACCCGGAGGAAGCCAAATACGGCCTGACTCGCGAGCAGCTTTTTGCCGCCTACGCCCGCGCTGGCGAACTTGGCGTCAGGAAATTCGGCCTGCACACCATGGTGGTTTCCAACGAACTCGACGAGCAATACCACATCGAAACCGCGCGCATGCTGTTCGAGCTGGCGGTGGAAATCCACCGGCGCCTCGGCATCCGCATGGCCTTCATCAACACCGGCGGCGGCATTGGCATTCCCTACCGCCCGGAGCAAAAGGCCGTGAACTACGAGACCATCGCCCGCGGCGCGCGCAAGCTCTATGACGACATCATCGTGCCCGCCGGTCTGGATCCGCTGGCCTACAACATGGAATGCGGCCGCGCCATCACCGGGCCCTACGGCTGGCTCGTCACCCGCGCTATCCGCCGCAAGGACACCTACCGGTCCTACATCGGCGTGGACGCCTCGATGGCCAACCTGATGCGCCCGGGCCTGTACGGCGCGTATCACCACATCACTGTCCTCGGCAAGGAAAACGCCCCCGCGACAAAGACCTACGACGTCGTCGGCTCGCTGTGCGAGAACTGCGACAAGTTCGCCATCCAGCGCGAGCTCCCCGAAATCGCCATGGGCGATTTGCTGGTCATCCACGACACGGGCGCCCACGGCCACGCCATGGGCTACAACTACAACGGCAAGACCCGCTCCGCCGAACTGCTCCTGCGGCCGGACGGGTCCGTCATCCAGATCCGTCGCGCCGAAACCCTGGACGATCTTTTCGCGACCCTCGACCTCGAGTCCGTTTCCGATTTTAGGTAGGGACGCCCCTCCAGAGGCGGGCAGACTGCGCTGCCGGCGTCCGCTCAACAGCCCGGTCGTCTCGGCGAGACGACCCAACCTTTCCGATCCATGGCTGGAGCGCGCTCCGAATCCATTCCAACCCCGTCCAACGCCATCGTCCCCGAGTTGCCCATTCTCTATTGTGCCGCCTTGCCTTCCCGGCGCATACATTTCATCCTGTACGCAGTTCAAGGAGACACTTCCATAAAATGAAAATAGGCGCTCGGATGGGCGATCCGTTCTCTGCACAATTGATGTTTCAGATCGAACAGTTCATCTGCCGCGCGGATGGTCAGGCGAAGGAAAACGCTTGGCCCTGACCGATTCCCAGGTCCGTTCCGCCCTCATCACGACGATCAAGAAACTGGAAGGCGCGGACCCGGCCATTCCCCGAGCCAACGATCGGGACGCGATCTTGGCCGAACTAATCGAAACCCTCTGCCTCGCCAGCCAAGATCTCGGCGAAAAGTTCACCGCTGTGGATGGCGCAGAGGTCGAACAAGACCTCGCGGCCGCCGATTGGACCAAGGCCATCGAAGCGGTCGAGCATTCCCTTCAAATCCGGAAAAGCCCGGTTCCCGGATCCAGGTGCTATCTCGATTACGTCCAGCAGTTGATCGCGGATGCCAAGCGCCATCTGCAAGATAAACGATAGTCGCCATCGAAAAACCCGCCCCGGGAATGGCATCCGCCTCCGGCCGACGCGACGCCGCCCGAGAACTCGAACCGGACTTTATAAAATCCGGACTTTATAAAATCCGGTTGGATTTTTCCGCCTCTGTTTTGCTACGTTTTTTCTCATCGCCCACCTGTGCAGGAGTCAATACCATGCCGAAATACAGCGACATCGAAGACGCGATTGATTACGTGAGTTCCAGCCAGTACGGCGACCACCGCGCGGTCTACGACCGCCAAACAGGCGAATTGTTCTTCGCCGGAGACATGGCCGGCATAAACGAAATCCCCGCGGTACTCGACGACAAGCGCCATCTCGAAATCCCCCACAAGAACGACCTGGACCTGGGGCGCAACCTGGTCTTCCGGTTTGTCCGCAATGCGATGCCGGAGGCGGAAGACCAAGTCTGCCACTTCTTCCGGCGCCGCGGCGCCTACGGACGTTTCAAGAACTTCCTCGACGGGCGCGGCCGGCTCCAAGCCTGGCATGATTATGAAAAGGCCGAGTGGCACCGGGCCATCCAGGCCTGGTGCCGCGAAAACAAACTGGAAATCGCGGATAACGCTCCGGGCGCCCCGGCCCCTAACGACTTCCTGCGAATCGACCCGGACTGCTGCACGCGCTGCGGACGCTGCGCGCAGGTCTGCCCCATGGGGATCGTCGCCCCGGCCACGCCGGATGTTTTGCCGTTCGTGAAGGACGAAGACGTCGCGCGCTGCCTCTTCTGCGGCCACTGCGAAGCCTTCTGTCCGACGCAGGCCCTCGTCCTGGACTTTCGTCTTGAAGACCGGCCCGCCCATCCGGTCGAGGCCCGCGCGCTGGCGCCGGCCGATCTGGTCTGCCATCTGAAAAGTCGCCGGTCCATCCGCCGTTTCCTGCCCGATCCCGTCCCGCGCGAGACGATCCTGGAAATCCTCGATGCGGCCCGCTACGCCCCCTCCGGCACCAACCAGCAGCCCGTGCAGTGGCACGTGGTGTACGAGTCGAAACAAGTCCGTAAAATCGCCGCGCACGTCGCCGATTGGATGCGCATCCGCGCGCAAACCGACGATCCGCTGGGCCACATTCTGGTGCAGCTTGTCGCGGGGTGGGATGCCGGCTTTGACGTCGCCTGCCTCGGCGCTCCTCACTTGCTCGCGGCCCATGTGCCGGGGGACAATCCGATCGCCCCGGTGGATGCCATCATCGCGCTGACCCACGTCGACATCCTCGCGCCGGCCTATGGCCTCGGCACCTGCTGGGCGGGCTTCGTTTCCGCGGCCGCAACGTTGCACGAACCGCTGCAAAAAGAACTGGCCCTGCCCGCCGGCCGCCGCTTCGCCTATGCGCTGCTGCTGGGCCGTCCGCAGTTCAAACCCCGCGGCATCCCGCGGCGGAATCCCCTCGCGGTGACCTGGGTATAGCGGCCCCTTCCGGCCAGCGCCACCGCAACGAGGTGCCAGCTTGGCAAATACAAGTCAGGCCTATGCCTCCGGCGTAACCCGCAAAACCCGTTGATCCAATCCGGTCCAGTCCGCATTGTTCGGTTCCAGCCGGGCGCATCTGCGATTCGGTACAGGTTCGGTGCAGGTTCCTTCGGCGGCCGACAAAATCACGTGGCCGCCAGGAAGGGACGGCGCGCCGCGCCGTCCCTACCCAAACGCAACCCAGGCCATGCACCTAATCGCAGATGCGCCCGTTCCGGCCCTGGTCTTGTTTTATCCATTGGTCCGCGAGTATGCTGTGGCCATGAACCGCCTTTTTGGATTCCTGCCGGCTCTCGTTTTCCTCGCAACCTCCGCCCTGGCCCAATCCGCCGATCCCGGCCTGGGCGCGATCCCGCATGCCAGCGGCACCGCTTTCCGCGTCTGGGCGCCCTTCGCCGAGACCGCCCATGTCGCCGGCGAATTCAGCTCGTGGATCGGCATCCCCATGGCCCGCGATCCGGACGGCGGTACCTGGTCCGTTGACATCCCCGGGGCGCGGCCCGGCCAGCGGTACAAGTACATTTTCAATGGCCATATCTGGAAGCGCGACCCGCGCGCGCGCCAGGTCAACCATTCCAGCGGCGACTCTGTGATCTACGATCCGGCCGCGTTCGACTGGGGCGACGACAAGCCGCCCGCCATCCCCCGCTCTGATCTTGTGATCTACCAGCTCCACGTCGGCACCTTTTCCGGCGGGAATCCGCCGGCCACCTTCGACGAGGCCATTCCCCTGCTGGACTACCTGCGCGTCCTGGGCATCACCGCCATCCAGCTCATGCCCGTCAACGAATTCCCCGGCGGCCACAGCTGGGGCTACAACCCCGCGGAGGAATTTGCCGTCGAAACCGACTACGGCGGGCCCGACGCCTTCAAGCGCTTCGTGCGCGCGGCTCACGAGCACGGGCTCGCTGTCTTCGTGGATGTCATCCACAACCACTACGGCCCGACCGATCTCGACCTGTGGCAGTTCGACGGCTGGAGCGAAAACGGGCTCGGGGGCATTTATTTCTACAACGACGAACGGGCCCACACCCCGTGGGGCTCCACCCGCCCCGACTACGGCCGCCCCGAAGTGCGCGCATTCATCCGCGACCAGATCTTCATGTACGCCGAGGAGTATCATGTCGATGGCTTCCGCTGGGACTCGGTGTACCACATCATCAACACCGAGATGGACAACAACACCCAAGGCGTCCAGATGCTGCAGGCGATCAATCGGGAGTTGGCCGAAATCCATCCCGCCCTCCTGCGCATCGCCGAAGACCACGCTTTCGACCACGACATGGCCTTCGACGGCCAATGGGACATCGGCCACCGCTGGGCGCTCTTCCACCAGATCGCCAACGCCTGGGACCATGAACGCGACATGCGCACCGCGGCCGGAACCCTGATCGACTGGCCCGGCTTCCACCGCGTCATCTTCACCGAGGCGCACGACTACATCGCCCGCATGAACGACAACCGGAGCCGGGTGCCGGCCGCGATCCATCCCGAGAATCCCGAAAGCATCTGGGCGCGCAAACGCGCGCTCCTCGGCGCCGCCATGGTTTTGACCACCCCCGGCCTGCCCATGATCTTCCAAGGCCAGGAAATGCATGAAACCCAGGCCTTTCACGACGACACCCCCCTGCGCTGGGACCGCACCAACACCCATGCCGGCATTGTCCGCGCCTACCGCGACCTGATCGGCTTGCGCCGCAATCTCGACGGCACCACCCCGGGCCTCCAGGGCGCCGGCATCGGCGTACACCACCTCGACAACAGCAACAAAGTCATGGCCTTCGTCCGCTGGGATCAGGGCGGATGCACTGATGATGTTGTCGTTATCGCCAACTTCTCCTGCCACGACTATGACCAGAATGATTATGTGATCCGCTTTCCCTCCGCCGGCACCTGGCACCGCCGCTTCAACGGCGATTCCACCGCTTACGCCGCCGATTTCCGTGATGTCGGCGCCGACCGCATCGACGCCGCCGGCGAGCCGCCCATGGCCACCGTCGCCATGGGCAAATACTCGCTCCAGATCTTCTCCAAGACCCCCCCGCCCGGCACGCCGGACCGATGAGCGAAGGCTACTCTTCGAGCCGGATTTGAAAGACGCCCAGTCGGCGATCCGGATCGATTTCCTGGGTCACCACGTTGAGCGGCGGAGTCGCACGGATGCCCGCGCGCAGCCGCTCCGGCTCCGCCAGCAGATTGGTGAATCCATACAGCGCATACGATTGGTCCGACGAACTGAACCATGTCAGCACAACGGCGCGGTTCGTGGCGACCTCTGTCCAGACCGGCGCCTGATGAAGCAGATAGTGCGGCGCATAGTCGAGCGTGCACAGCCCGCAGGCCTCGTTGAACGTGAAGCGATACACGCCGTCGAGCGGCTCGGCGGGCTTGAAGTTGGGGGATCCGCCCTGGAAGTTCCCGAGAGCCTGCAACGGCAGCGCAAACGTGGCGGAACCGGTGGCTCCCCAGGCCGTGGCCCAATCGTTGTTGGCCACGAACTTGAATTCGGCCCCGGCCTGGTTGGTGAAGGCCAAATCCAGTATCCACAGATGGTTGCCCACCGGCTCCATGGGATTCAGTGCCGTGTTCCAGCCGGAGAAATTGCCGACCACGGTGATCCGTTCGTTGGTCGCAATCCCGGCGTCCGCTGCGAAGGGATCGCTGTTCTCCAGATATTCCGCCGCATTCGCCCAGCCATCGCCATCCGGATCATCCGCCGCGCCATAGAATGCGCTGTTGGTGTAGCGCGCCGTTTCCCAATCGTCTGGAATGCCATCCCAATCCGAATCGCACGCCTGGGCAACGATGGCATATTTCCGGGTCCAATCGTTGAAGGTGAGGGTGACGTAACCGGAATTGGTCGTGACCATCTCGATGTTGGCGCCATCCACGTCGGCCATGTCCCGGAAAGATACGACGTTGGTTGCCTGCTGGTTGTCGCCCCAGTTCACGTCCCAGGTGCCGTTCGCCGCGAACTTCAAGGTCGTTGTCCGCGCGCTCCGCCACAAGGTGTATTGCCAGACGTGATCCCCCACCAGCGTCATGGGGCTCTGGGTCGTAGACCAGTTGTTGAAACTGCCCGCCAGGGAAACCGAGGTGTATCCGGAGAAGGGATCGCGCGTCAGCGGATCGGTGCCGCCGAAATATTCCGCCAGGTTCGGATAGGCATCCCCGTCCGGATTGCCATACGGCGTCAGGGCCGTGGAATCGCCCGAATGGAGCTGCTCCCATTCGTCCATCATCGTGTCGCCGTCCGCGTCGTGAAACCCGGCCCATTCCACGGCGAACTCGCCCGTGCTGGCATCCAACACGACGCGATAGCGCCCATTGAACGGTCCCTGGAGCAGAACCTGCTCGTCAGAAGCCAGCGACAGCCCCAGATTTTCCACGATGCCGGTGCCGTCCGGCACGAGCGGTTCGGCGTCATACGTGCCCCAAAAGGCATAGGCATTGCTCGTCCACGTGAGGAAATGCAGTGGCGTCCGGTTCGTCGCGATCAGCAGCACGTCGCCGACCCACCGGTCATGACGGTGCCACGCGTTGGTCCAGAGCAGCCCGCCGAGCGAAACCCCTGCGCCCCCCACGACCGCTTCGGCGTAGACCGTCGCCGGCGTCGGCGCGTTCCATTCGTTCGGCGATGTTCCCGCGCGCCATTCCTCGCAGTTGGCGAAGAGATCGCCATCCGGGTCCAGAGCGGCATCGGTTGGATCGGCGGGATTCAGGCCATGGGCCTGTTCCCAGGCATCGGGCAGGCCATCCCGGTCGGTGTCGGCCTCCGGCGCATTCGAGGAAACGGTCAACCCGTCCAGAATCGCAGGCGCCTCCCCGTCATGCAGGAAACAGACGCCCGCAAAGACCGAAGTGGGATTGACGAAACCCAGACCGGCGGCAATCTCCGTGTCGTTCAACCGCAGCGACCACTGCCGGCCCGCGCCATCGGCACACACGGAAATACGCGCCCAGGCGTCCGTCGGCAACGGGACATGCGCCAGCTCGGTCCAAGCACCGGCGCTGCCGTCGTATACGCGCAGCCGGCCATTGCTGCGCACGTAAAACGCGGCAACGGCCCGCGGCGGCAAGGCATTCGTGAAATCGGTTGCCGATCGAGCCGGACGAAGATAGAAATCGATCCAGACCGTCTCGTTGGTGCTTTCGTCGCAATTGAAGAAGACGAGGCTTTCGCGGCCCGTCACAGCCAAGGCGCACAAACCGTTGTGAACCGTCTGGGTCTGGACCCATGCCCCGCCCCATGGCACCGCCCAGCCCTGCCGGCCATCCACGCTCCGGTTCATCGGCAAGCGCTCGAAATCGGCCACGACGGGCATCGCCGGAATCTGCGCGACGGTCCGGGCGCGCCATTCTTCCTCCTCCTCGCAATCTTCATAGGTATTGGACAACGCGTCGTTGCCCAGATCGCCCGGCATCCGGTCCATCGCGGCTTGCAGCCGCGTCCAGGCGCCGCGCAAGTCGCCCATCTGCGCCGCCAGCTCGTGCTGGACGTACGGAGCGCGCCAGTGATTCGTCTTCAATTGGAACGCCGCTTCGGCCAGTTCCTCCGCCCGGGGCCATTCCGACCGCGCGCAGGCCGGATCGTTCAGAATCTGGTGCGCACATTCCGCCAGCGCCCGCGCGTTGGTCGAACACACCGCGACCGCGGCTTCGAAATAGGCCCGGGCGAAAGAGCGCGGAAACCAGGCGTCGGTTCCCAGGCCCCGCTGCATCAGCATCCACGATGCCGCCCAGATCTCGTGCGAGGCCGGCGTCCACTCTGCCTGGGCGCGCAACTCCCCGTTCGTATACACCCGGAACAGCCATTGTTCGGCCGCGCGCACGGAACTGGACATGGGATAGCGCAGCATCGCCGCCGCCGCGTTGCTGGCCACGAGCCCGTAGTCCGCCGCGTCCCACGCCGTCTGCGCGGCGGCCACCAGCCCGGACGCCGCCGCCTCGAAACCGGCCGGCACGTAAGTGTGACCGACTTCCGCGAAATCCTCCTCCAGCCATGCCAGCGCCGCGCTGATGGATTGGGTCGGCCCGATCTCGTGCCCGCCGTCGAACACGATATCGTGCACCCGCACCGCGGACCGGGCATAGTAGTTCGTGTCCTTGGCCGGCGGCAGATCGGACGAGCCGTTCACGCGCGCGATGGCCAACCTATCGGGAAACACCGTGTAGTCGTCGTAGTCGCCGATCCAGCAGCCCATCAACAGCACGCCCGTCGCCTCGTCCCAGTACTCGCGGGCAATGGTTTGGACGCGCCATGAGCCGCCCGAAAGCCCGGCCAGATAGAACCGCTCCCGGGCGTACACGATCCGCCGCCGCACGTCGTCCAGGATCTCGCGGATTTTGATGTCTTGGTTGGGGATCGACTCGTTGCGCAGTTCGTTGGCGCAGGCCAGGACCCAGCCGGCCGCCTCGCAACTCGGCTGCAGCTTGCTCATGCCGTAGCCGCTGTTCGCACCCGGATCGAAATACACCATCAGCGGTGGCGGAGCGTCCGGATCGTAGCTCGTCGGCAGGTAGAGGAGGTAGCTGGCGCCCGAGGTCCCCGCGGCGTAAACCGTGTTGGTCGTGCCGGGCACGTAATCGGCCCGCGCGACGCCGGCGCCACCCAACGCCAGTGCCAGCGCCCATCCCTGCCATGCCCGTTTCATGCCACCTGCTCGTGTTTCCCATCATAGGCATTCCCTCCTGTTCAACAAGGGAAAAACCCCTCCGCACGCCATTGCACCCCATGCTTCCCTTCGTCGCTGCTCCCTTCGCAACCCCGCCAGCGGATCTTTCGGCGCGATTTGACGCCTGACGCCGGCACCCGGATGGGCTAGACTCCAGAACAACCACCGGAGGTTGCGCCAATGAACGCCACAAATCCACCCCGCCTCTATTCCGACCTGGCCTGGCTGTGGCCGTTGTGGGGCGATCCGGCCGGCGAATACGCGAGCTTCGCCCGCCACGTCGCCGCACGCATCCGCCAGCGCGCGCGACGGACCGTCGAAACTTTCCTCGACGTCGCCTGCGGCGGCGGCAAAAACCTCTTCACCTTCAAGCGCTCCTTCCGCTGCGTCGGCCTCGACCTCAGCCCCGCCATGCTGGAGTTGGCCCGCAA